>JAFSIW010000026.1 GCA_017439545.1 Clostridia bacterium
ACTTAATATTCTTATTTTTGAGATAGGTTAATTTAAAAATATGTACTCCCGTTACGCACATTTTGAAAGTGCGTAACCCACTATGACACTTTCAAATAGAAAGTGTCAATTTTTATATAAAAATTGAATAAGGGAGAACACTTCTTTACGAAGTGTCTCCCTTCCGTCGGCTTTTTCTTTTGTTCTGCGCCGATTTTACAAAATTGGATGCAGAAGCCGTTTTCTCAATCCCGAAGGCGTATATGATACGCCGAGAGGATGGAAAAACGGCTAAAAAGAAACGTATAAATCCAAATCCGCAAGGATTTGCACCATTAAAAAAGGTGTCCTGCAATCTGAAATCGTTGCAAGACACCTTATCCATTTGTTTCACTATAAATTGTTTCTTTTGTTCTGCGCCGATTTTACCCCTTTGGCTATTTAATTTTTCGGGCTTCGGTATAGTACCGTTTTTCTTCGGCGTGCCCCATGGAAAAAGTCTTACGGGGCAACGACCCGTCGGCGCTGACCGCAGGGAACAGTTGCTCTTTGGTCATACCCTCGAAGATAAACCCAAGGGTGTTTTCCCCCTTACACAAGGCGCGTACCGTGTCGTCGCCGTGGATATAGTCGATCTTCACGGCGGGATTTTCTTTCAGATAGGCATCCAACACGGGTTGCAGCGTGCCCACGGGCAGTTCGGCGGTTTTTTGCAGCCACAGGGTTGCTTCGCCGTTTTTGTCCACCACGGTATAGGGGTGACCGTCACCTTCTGTGCCGCCCACCTTTTCTTGCAAATAGCCGAGCAGATGGGCTTTGTCAACGTTAAACAGCACCCGATAAATGGGCTCGAACTGAATGGACGGGTCGTGAATGTTGACCACCTCTACCAAAGCGTAGCGGGCGGCGGGGCTGTCACTCAAAGAAGCGCACTCCTTGGCGGTGGCAAGAGAATGGTTGCCGTCTCCCACCACAAACATCATGGGGTCCTCTTGCCCTGCCAGCAGGTTGTTCAAGGCTTCTTGCACCTTTTGTTGCAGTTCTTCGGGGATGAAATATCCGGTCAGATGCCCGCCCTGTTGCATCAGTTCAAAATCATAAGCGGTGGCAAGGGTGTCCATTTGTTCTTCCACACAACCGATCACCGACCCGTCGGGGTCGTCCATCATCAACAGCACGTGGGGCAATTCCAACGAAGCGTCTTTACGAATTTGCACGCGGGGAGGAATCCGCTCCAACACGGTTTCTTCGGTGGCGCGAATGAGGGCGTGACTGCCCTTGCGGTAATCGTATTCGTTCAGGTCAATGATGCCCACCAACCCCTTGCGGGTGCCGCTGATTGTGGTGCGATGCACCAAAATCATGGCATTTTTGTGTTCTTCAAACACCCCGTTTGCCACGTACTCTTCCATCGTTTGGTTGACTTTGGCAATCCGTTCTTCCTTGTTGTCTTCCAGATAAGCTTCGGGCAGGGTGATGCGCAAGGCAGAGGGGGCATCCCCTACGATTTCTTCCACTTGTTGCCAGTATTCGGGTTGGGAGGTGAACTGATCACAAGCCACCACTGACCATTGTTCAAACCCCGTTTTGGGGAGCAAAATATCGGCAGGTTGTAAATTAAAAGGTTTCATAATTCTTTATCCTTTCACAAATTGTATGGTTGCAGGGTCTAAGGTTATGTTGATTTCACCCTGTTTGGTGTGAATGTTGCGGGTGATGGGCTGTGTGCCGTAATTCATCAGCAAATAGCCGTCTCCCTTGTGGGAAACGTAAAAACGATCCCGTTTGCTGTCGGCAATCTCCATGCCGTTTTGGGTGAAAAAGGCTTCCATGGGGGCGAACAGCAGGTCGGTGACCTCTGCATCGTCACGGGAATCGTACAAATTGTGATCCAGCCACAGGGTTTTGCCTTTGCCAAGCGTTTTTTCTCCCTGCCAGGCAAACAGCAGGTCACGGTAATTGATTCCGTCTTCAATCCCCCACAGGTCTTGCACGCCTGCCCCCACCAACAGACCGCCGTTTTTCACAAAGTTCATCAACTTTTTCAAGGTGGCGGTGCGGTAATGACCGCCCACGGTGAGCACCACGGCTTTTACGGTGGACAAGATCCCGTCTTGTATGGTCAGGTCGTCTACGAAGGCATAATCTTCAAAATCCCGCATAGCCGAGAAAGAAGCAATCATTTCCCCTCTGGCTTCGGGGCGGAACATAATGGCGGTGTCGGGATAAAACAGCGCCAACTCCCGTTTCACGGGCAGACGGGTAAAGTGGTGAATATCACGGGCAAAGTTTTGCTGCCGACCGCCGCCGTCAATCACGTTGCCAATATAATAATGCAACCCGTCGGCACCAATGGCAGAGGCATTGTAAATGCGGCACACCACACCCCGCTCAGTCACCCCGCCGGCAGGCTCAAAAGAAAACTCTGCCCCGTAATAGGCGCAAGCCGAGCCCACCCAGTTGGTGATGCAAAAATTCTTTTCAAATTGGGAGTCCTCGTTGGTGATGCGCACTCCGCCCCCCACCTTGGCGCAAGCCTTGCTTTGAGCGGCAAACTCCGAGCCGTGGCAAGGTTGGGCTTCGCCCCCTGTGCAAAGGAGCAGTCGGGTGTTCGGGAAATATTTTTTGGCGGTTTGCATCCAAAAGGTCACGTAATCGGTCATGCAACCTCTGTACCAGTCCACAAAATCCAGAATCCGCACACGGTCAGCAGGTTTTTCTACCAGCAAAATCCCCTCGTCGGTATAGCGGTCGATGTTGGAACGGTCCATATCCACCTGCATTTTGGGAAAGGTCAGCGTGGCAAAAGAGGTAAAATCGGTCTGCCAAGCGGCATTCAAACGGTCAACGGTTTTGTATTTGCGTTCCATTTTCTTCTTGAAATCCGCCTTGGCAAAGGGATCGGCGCACCAATAGCCTGCGTGGGCGTGATAGGTGCCGCAGGTGTGGGTGGGCCAGTTGCCGTGCCACACGCTGTAAATGGCTTCACCGAAGTCCCCCGAAATACCGAACAGCAAGCCTTCAAAAATATCGGTGTCGGTAAAATGGGCGGCGAAGGCCTTAAAAAAGCGATCCACGTAGTGCTTCACCTTGGGATCCCAAATGGATTGCACCTGCGATTCAATGCCATGCTCGGCACAGCACAAGCCTCGATGCTCAGGGGAATACAAAAACCAATCGGGCAAGGAATACCCCGGTCCTAAAATCATAAAGGGTAACCATTTCAGCCCTGCCTGCTTTAATTTTCGCACTTCTTCATCCCACTTTGAAAAATCCCACTTGCCTTTGCCACCATTTTCACAAGAGCGCCAAGTGACGTATTCTTCTACCGAGGTAAAGCCCAAATGCTTTAATTTGGCCAAAACGGTCTCGGAAAGGGGTGGTCCGCCCCCTGCGCAAAGCTGGGTGCCTTCGCCTGCCTGCACGGGATGGGGTGTTACCTCATAAAAGCGGTCAGGCTTGGGAGCAGATCGTTCTTCGGGCGGTTTGACCGCGCAAGCCGATGCGGGAATCTCGCCGCTGTCGGACACGCAACGGAAGCCCACCGCTTCGTTGGGGCCGCCTCCCATAATGTGGTGACGGCGTGCTACCCGCAAATCGGCGGCAGGGGAATGAAAACTGCCCCCGCGACACACACGGTTGCCGCCCCAACCGTCGTTAAACCGTTCGGTGCTTTTTACCGTGTCGGAATAGGTAAAATACCAATCTTCCACGTATTGATACACGTTGCCTGCCATATCATATAATCCGTAAGGATTAGGGGCAAAACTGCCCACAGGAGCGGTGTAACCGTAGACATCATCACAAAGCCCGTCCCGCCAAGGCTGATAGGAATTTCGGTCGGCAAAGTTAGCGCGGGCAACGCCACCCTCATAAGGATGTTCTTCTCCCCAAGGATAGGTGGTCTGCTTGCCGCCGCGAGCGGCGTATTCCCACTCTTCTTCGGTGGGCAGACGTTTGCCCGCCCAAGCGGCATAGGCCTTGCACACACCGTGGGGCACGTTGACCACGGGATGATCGGGATACCTTAAAAAATAATCGGGCATTTGCGGCCAAGGCGGCTGGGCAGGATAACCTCTGCCGGTGGCATCACAAAAAGCACGGAATTCTTTGTTGGTTACGGGGGTAGCGTCCATATAAAACCCTTTGGTCTGAAAGGGGTGAACGGGTTGCTCATCGCTGCAACCGTAATCGCTGCCGATGGCGCATTCCCCTGCGGGAATCCATACCATTTGTTTTTGGTCGGCCCAGATGAGTTGTTTTTTCATAGATACCACTCCAACACATGTCTTTGGTTCAGTATACCAATCCCGCGGCCAAAATGCAACCAAAACTATGGGGGCGGCGTAAAATTTCCACGTATTGACATTTTAAAAACAAAGTGCTACAATGAATGGCAGAAATTTCGTATCCCAAGGAGGATGTTTGTATGATTTTAGTAGCCCCTTCTATTTTATCCGCCGACTTTGCCCGCTTGGGTGAAAGCTGTCAGGCGATGGGCGATGCCGGCGCCGATCTTCTCCATTTTGACGTGATGGACGGTATGTTTGTTCCCAATATTTCCTTTGGGATTCCCGTGCTGAAAGACCTGAACAAATACACCGATATGCCCATCGACGTGCATTTGATGATCGAAGAACCGCATCGCTATATTAAGCAATTCGCCGAAAACGGCGCAGACTACATCACCATTCACGTGGAAGCCGAGTCGGATATGGAAGGCACGCTGAAGATGATCGCCGATTACGGCGTGATCCCTGCCGTTTCCGTTAAACCCGGCACACCTGCCGAAGCAGTGTTCCCTTATCTTGACCAAATCGGCATGATTTTGGTGATGTCGGTAGAGCCCGGCTTTGGCGGTCAGAGCTTTATGCCCGTAGCCATTGATAAGGTGCGGATTTTGCGAGAAGAATGTAACCGCAGAGGGCTTGACAAAATGCTCATCGAGGTAGACGGCGGCATCAACCTTGAAACCGGCAAGCTGGTAGTGGAGGCAGGCGCCGACGTGCTGGTAGCAGGCTCTGCCCTGTTTGGTGCAAGCGACCCCGCCGCCATGGTATCCGCTTTTAAAGCAATGGCGTAAGAAACAAAAAAATAAACAGCACGTTGTTTGAAACAGCGTGCTGTTTTTGTTTGCATTGGCGGGGGAGAGAAAAAAGACAAATGAAACGGGAGGGGACAGAGCCCCTCCCCTACAAATAGGTGGGTGGCAAATCACAATATTCCCAACGGAACGACACGCAGGTCGTTCCCTACGAACAAATGGTGAGAATACCACAATTCCCAAGACCCGTGAGATTGGTGCAGAATGCCCTTTTCTTCGGTGTGATAGGCGTACACTTGTACGTCGAACTCCGAAAAAAGGGCAAAGATGTAAAAAGGCAACCCTCGACGGGTTGCCTTTTTGCTTACTATAATTCGGTTGACTTGGTTGCTTGATTCATACGCATCGATAATATCAAGTGCATAGCCAACGTATATGTTCTTATCTGTTTATGCGCTAATATTGCCACCACCCAAGACCCGTGAGATTGGTGCAGAATGCCCTCTTCTTCGACCCGAAGGCGTACGTCGGTACGTCGAGAGGGCGAAAAAAGGGCAAGGATGCAAAAAGACGACCCTCGACGGGTCGCCTTTTTGCTATCACAGTTGGTTTGTTGCACCAGCCTTATCAATCCACAAAACAAAATACAAGCACAAAACAAACCAAATCATCCCATCCGTTTATGCGCTAATATCGCGGGTCGACTACTTGGACTGAATATACTCGTGAATCGCCGCGGCCGCAGTTTTCCCTGCGCCCATAGCAAGAATCACGGTAGCCGCGCCGCTCACCGCGTCGCCACCGGCAAACACCCCTTCCCGAGAGGTCTGTCCCCGCCGGTCGGTGATAATGCATCCTCTGCGGTCGGTATCCAGCCCCGGGGTGGTGGTGCGAATCAAGGGATTGGGTGACGTGCCGATGGACATAATGACCGCGTCCACCTCTAACGTAAACTCTGAGCCTTCCTTTACCACGGGACGGCGACGTCCCGACTCATCCGGCTGACCCAGCTCCATTTCCACGCAGGTCATTCCCATTACGTTTTTATGCTCGTCCCCCAAGATCTCGGTGGGATTGCACAGAGTCTTAAACACAATCCCCTCTTCCATGGCGTGGTCGATCTCTTCCTTACGGGCAGGCATTTCTTCCAATCCCCGACGGTAAACCACGGTGACCTCCGCTCCTAATCGTTTCGCACAGCGAGCGGCGTCCATTGCTACGTTGCCACCCCCCACCACTGCCACGTGCTTGGCAGGGCGCAGAGGGGTGTCACTGTCAGGCAGATAGGCTTTCATCAAATTGATGCGGGTAAGAAACTCATTGGCAGAGTAGACCCCTTTTAGGTTTTCGCCGGGGATATTCATAAACCGAGGCAGTCCCGCACCGGTGGCAATATACACCGCCTCAAATCCTTCTTCAAACAATTCATCCACCGAGATCAGCTTGCCCACCACCGAGTTGGTTTCAATCTTGACCCCCAAAGCAGTCAGCCCCTTGATCTCCTTTTCCACAATGGCTTTGGGCAGACGGAATTCGGGAATCCCGTAGACCAACACACCGCCTGGGGTGTGCAAGGCTTCAAAAATCGTTACCTCATATCCCATCCGTGCCAGATCCCCTGCGCAGGAAAGGCCTGACGGCCCCGAACCGATAATAGCAACCTTGTGACCGTTGGACGCAATGGGATCGGGCCATACCTTGGCTTTCTCGTTGTGACGGTCGGCTACGTACCGCTCCAACCGCCCAATGGCAACAGGCTCTCCTTTCAGCCCCCGCACACACCGTTGTTCACATTGGCTTTCTTGGGGACAGACCCGTCCGCACACCGCAGGCAGAGAGGTGGAAAGGGATAAGATCCGATAGGCACGTTCTTCGTCCCCCTCGCGGATCTGCTTAATAAAGCGGGGAATGTCGATGCGCACGGGACAGCCATCCACGCAAGGCTTATGACGGCAATCCAGACACCGTTCGGCTTCTTCTTTGGCGATTTGCGCCGTGTAGCCCAAGGCAACCTCGTCAAAATTTTTGTTGCGTACCTCGGCAGGCTGATGGGGCATAACCGCCTTTTTGGGTGACATATTAGCCATGTGCTTCGTCCCCCTTTTTTAACAAATTACAGGTGTCTTCATAGGCGTGGCGTTCGGTATCCCTATACATAGCCGCCCGTTCCATCGCCTCGTCAAAATCTACCAGATGCCCGTCAAACTCCGGACCGTCCACGCAGGCGAATTTTACTTCGCCCCCCACACTCAGGCGGCAACCGCCGCACATTCCCGTGCCGTCGATCATAACGGGATTCATGCTTACAATGGTTTTGATGCCGTACTCTTTGGTGAGCGCCGACACAAATTTCATCATAATCAGAGGGCCGATGGCAATCACCTCGTCGTATTGCTCGCCCGACTCGATCAAGGCTTTCAGCGCATCGGTCACCAGCCCCTTTTTCCCTGCCGAGCCGTCGTCGCTCATCAGCTCATAACGATGGGACACCGCCCGAAACGCCTCTTCTAAGATCACCAGATCCCGATTGCGGAAGCCAACGATGGCGTGCACCTCACAGCCTTGCCCGTAGAGCTTTTTCGCCACGGGATAAGCAATGGCGCAGCCTACGCCGCCACCCACCACGGCAACCTTTTTCAGTCCCTCGGTTTCGGTGGCGCGACCAAGCGGACCTACAAAATCCTGCAGGCAGTCGCCCTCGTTTAAGGCATTGAGTTTTTGGGTGGTAGCTCCCACGATCTGAAAGATCACGCTGACCGTGCCCGCCGTAGGATCACAGTCGGCCACCGTAAGGGGCATCCGTTCCCCTTGCTCGTCCACCCGCAAGATAATAAACTGCCCCGCTTGTGCTTTTTTGGCAACACGAGGCGCTTCGATCCACATACGGGTCACCGTAGGATTCAACGATTCTTTTTTTACAATCTTAAACATAACAAACCCTCTTTTTTGTTTCACCGAATATTGTACCGAAAAAAAGAGGATTTGTAAATAGATTTTTTAAATTTTCAGCAGACGCCACAGGTTTTTTTGCCATCGTTGCCAAAAGGTGAGGGGCGGAACATACACCGTCGCCTGCCCATCGGCCAGCAGAGGCGTAGAGGCGATCGGCTGTCCGTCCAACAGCACTGCAAAGGTTCCCACCTGCGCTCCCTTCTTGACGGGCGCGTACAAAAAGGGATACACTTGCCAAAGGGCGCGTCGTTGATTCGACTGCTCCTTGGGCAACCAAACCGTCAAAGCACCGTGGGTCACCGTCAGACTGTCGCACTCTCCTCCTACCAAGGGAACGGAGCGCTCTTCGGGAGAAAAAGTGACCTGCTCCAAACGGGAAAAGCCGTAATCCAGCAAACGCTTATGGTCGTTCCAATCGTCAGGGGCGGCAAGGGTGACACAAATGACCGTAGCCCCGTTACGGGTGGCGGCGCTGACCAGACACCGTCCCGACTTTTTGGTAAAGCCCGTTTTTACCCCGATACAGCCCTCGTATTCCTTTAGCAGACGATTATGATTGGTCAGCGTACGACGGTAGGGCGGATTGCCGTAATACACTACCGCCGACGAAGCCGACGCCATTTTACAAAAAGCGGGATTTTGCAAAGCGTAACGGGTAAGTATCGCCATATCATAAGCGGTGGAATAATGATGCTCCGCATCCAGTCCGGAGGGGGTGACGAAATGGGTGTTGTTCATTCCCAGCCGCATCGCCGTTTGATTCATTTTATCCCCAAAGGCAGACAGAGACCCGCAAAGAGAAATCGCCACCGTATTGGCGGCGTCGTTGCCGGAAGAAAGCATCATTCCGTAACACAGCCCCTCCAGCGTAATCTGATCCCCTGCCAACAAGCCCATTCCCGAGCCTTCTACCGTGACCATTTCTTTGGTAGTGGTGATGGTGCGGGTGAGATCCCCTTGCTCTAAGGCAACAAGGGTGGTCATAATTTTGGTGGTAGATGCCATAGACCGTTTTTCATCGGCGTTTTTTTCGTATAATACGCTGCCGCTCAATCCGTCAATGACCACCGCTGATGCCGCCGACACCGAGAGTTCTTGCTGTGCCGTCGCCAACGGACAACCCAACCAAACCACCGTCAGACAAAGCAGATAGCCTATCCATCGTTTCATCCGCTCACCATCCCTAAAAAGGTTTGATGAGTGATCCCGTGATCTTCTCGGTCAAAGCCGTGCATAAAGCCGTCCAGCGCTACGGTGCACACGTCGCCTCCCACGACCTTGTCCTTATATACCAGCAGATTGGCCCGCACACCTTCCACCTGTTCGGGATAATTGAGAATGGCGTAGGTATACCGCTTGACCGTTTTGCCCCGTACCTCATTCAGGTCAAAGCCCTGACTGCGCTGCAGGTCGTTATACTGCTCATATACCTTGTTGAACTGCGAGGGAATAACCACGTCGGTCACCTCGACGGGGATAGCAGACACCTCCCAGCCGTAGTCGGCCAAAAAATCTGCCCGCGCGGTGTCGGAATCCTCCGAAAGGGTCACCGAAACGGTGAGATATTCCCGTCCGAAGCCGGTCACGTCCACCACGATCAGCAGCAGCATCAGTATCGCGGCGGTGAGCAAAAACAGCTTCATCCGTTTGGAAAAATAAGGTAACGTTCCCAATGCGACTCCCTCCTTTTTCGGTTGATACATATGTATGCGCAAGGCAATAAATTATACCCAAACCCTTTTAACAACAAACAAGAAAAATAAGTGATATTCTTTGCTGTGCAAAGAGTGATATTTTCACTTTGTGAAAGTGATATTACTCCTTCTGGTCGTAGTGATATTTTATTCGCCCTAAAAACTGTCCGTAGGACAATATCACGATGCGAAAGCATCATATAACTGCGAAGCAATATCACTCGCCTTTGGCGAATAAAACTGCGAGACTTCCTTTAGAGAAGTCTCGCAATAGGCTGCATTTTTTAATTAGTCTTTGTTTGCGATCGCTCGGCGATGCTTATAGATGAAATATCGTTGCAGGGGAACGAAGAAGATCATGCCGATCAAAGCAACGGTGCGCTCGTTCTTGTTTTTAAGCAACCGCCGCAGTGCCATAGCCTCCGCGCGGCGAAGCAGGAAATAGAGCACCAGCATCGCCAAAGCTGCGAGGATGATCGCGGCAGAAAGGACGGTTTTGGTGATATCGCTGTGTTGCAGGCGCAGGGCGTTATAATACCAAATGATGGCGGTGATCGCGATGCAGAAGCAGGTGAAAAACCACCAGATATAATGCCCGCTCCGACGGAGCGCATGATCCTTGCCGGTGAGCATCAGGGTGCTGCGAAGCTGCCCGCAGGGCAGATAGGGATTCAGGCCGGCTTCAACCTCTCTTTTTTTGCAGATGTAGGGCAGGGAAAGAACACCGAATACCCAACAAACGATCCGCAGAATAAAGATCAACGCAATCAAACAAAGCAGAATGATCAACAGCGGGCCGTAGCCCTTGGCGACCATCAAATTGTAAAAACTCTTGATAATGTCCATGCTCAACCCTTCTTGGAAAGCGCACGCTGAAGCCAGATCAAGCCGATATCCAGCGCGTCGTACAAACTGTTCTTCTCACTCTTTTTCTGGGAGCGCTCCCAGATGGGGATACTTTCATCGGTTGCCAACAGCTCAACGGTAACACGGGTGGGGATCTCCTCCTCGCTGCCGTCTGTTGCTAAAATGGTGATGAAAATAACGTAAGGATCTTTGGGATCGCCGAAATAAATATCGTTCTTGCACCGAACCAAGGGGAACCCCTTATACATCGGGAAGGGCAATTTTTCTTTTTTTGCTGCCACGGTTATGCCTCCTTATTTTGATCTCCATCTATTATAACACATGGAATCGGGAATGTAAACATGATTTTTTGCACCTTTTTCGATTAAAACCGTAATATAGGGATGAAAGGAGAATGAGCATATGGATGATTTCAACTTGCGGGATATGCTTGCGCCGCCGCTCCGCTATCGGGCGGAACCGCCGATGCAGGCAGAAGCCCATCATCATAGAGCCCCGTCGGAGCAACGGCTTGCGATGGGATACGTTCCCGTGCAGGTCTGGCGGGAGCTGTATGAGCCGTCGGAAGGATTCCCCCGCGGCACCATCTTTAAGGAATTGGACCTGCCCTTTAAAGGAGGTGCCGAGCGATGACCGAACGCAGAAAAATGATGGAGGAGGTCTATACCACCGGCTTTGCCGCCGATGAGGCCCGCCTCTTTTTGGATACCCATCCCGATTGCCGCGAGGCATTGGAATATTATAATCAGATGTCTACCCTGTATAATCGGGCGGTGGAGCGGTATGAGGAAAAATTCGGGCCGATCCGTCCCGACCACGGCGGACGCAGCGGAAGCTGGAGCTGGGCCAAAGAGCCTTGGCCCTGGGAAGGAGGTATGTAAGATATGTGGAGTTATCAAAAACGCCTGCAATATCCGGTTGATATTAAAAAGCCCGATGCCCGCTTGGCAAAGGTGATCATGAGCCAGTTCGGCGGCCCCGATGGGGAGCTGGGTGCCTCCCAGCGCTATCTTTCCCAGCGGTATGCAATGCCCTATCCCGAGGTTGGCGCCCTGCTCACCGATGTGGGCACGGAAGAACTCGCCCACATGGAGATCGTTTCCACCATCGTGCGGCAGCTTTTGAAGGGACTTTCTGCCGATGAGATCCAAAATCAGGGCTTTGCCGATTATTATGTGGATCATACGGCAGGAATCTGGCCGCAGGCCGCCAGCGGAGAGCCCTGGAGCGCAACCACCTTCCAATCCAAGGGCGATCCCATCACCGATCTCTTTGAGGATATGGGCGCTGAGCAAAAGGCGCGCACCACCTATGATAATCTGCTGCGTTTGATCCGCGACCCCGACGTGCGCGATCCCATTAAGTTCCTGCGGGAGCGGGAG
>JAFSIW010000027.1 GCA_017439545.1 Clostridia bacterium
CAAAGATTTTTGCCACCTCCCTCACGGAGGGAGGCTTAGGCTGTGTTGCCTCCCAACCCACGGGCGGTCGGGGACGCCCGCCCCTACGGAAAAGCCTTAGGTTTCGTGTATGCGATATATCGTAGACGTGGGGTTGTCTGTGTTTTACGTTTATGTGACGTATTGGGCATTCACCTACGTTAGCATTTGTAGGGGATGGCGCCCACGACATCCCGCGAAAACAAATTGCAATGACAACGTGTATTTCGCAATAAATCTGTCATTCTGAGCGCAAGCGAAGAATCCGTATTCTACGGATTGCCACGCCCCTACGGGGCTCGCAATGACAACTTTATTTTACAACTCAGGTGTCATTCTGAACGGAGTGAAGAATCCGTATTTTTCTTTTACGGGTATTACGGATTGCGACGGCTTCGCCTCGCAATGACAGCTTGGTTTTGTGTCCAACCCACGGGCGGTGGGGGACGCCCGCCCCTACGAAAAAGAGGGTAGGACAACCAAAACGGGAGGGGACACAGCCCCTCTCATACAAAAAACCGAAGTCTCTTTTGCGGAGACTTCGGTTTTCATTATTCCTGAATATAGGGGCATTTAGAGAACCGCCAGCCGTCCTCGGTACGGATCATCTCAAAGGCCAGATCCTTGGTGGTGTAATCTGAGGGCTTTTTGGGGGTCTTGTAAAAAGGCTCGCCGTTGTAAGCGTCGTCGGCGTAGTACACCTTAGCCGTCATCTGAATCCGATCGGCGGTGCGGCTATCCACGGTGAACACGTGTCCCGCATAGGTTATGTCAGAAGCACCGCTTGCCTGAATGACGCAAGCCAGCTTATCGGAACTGGGTTTGACGGGGCTGTCGGCGGTGAGCAGTTCACTGTAAATATACGAGTCGGTAAACAGGGTTTGCAGATAGGTCTTCATCTCTTCATAAGAGCCGAAGCGATCGTCCACGATCACGTCGTAGGTCATTCCCCCGATCTCACGGGTCACTCCTGCGGTGTTGAATTTGCACAGGGCAAAGGCGGCGGCCATTTCCTGAGCGTCCTGCCACAGAATCTGCTGATCCAGCGGCAGAGGGGGATATCCCTTGGCGGTCAGATCTTTGTCCTCGGTAATACGATCGTCAAAATCAAAGGAGGTATCCACCGTATTCATAGAAGGGGTAGAGGACACATCGGAGGGGGTTACACCGCCGTTGCAGGCAGTGAGAGAAAGGGCGGCGCATACCGCCAGCAAAAGGCAAAGCAAGCGTTTCATACCATTACTCCTTTACGATGGACCGAATCACATCCCGCAGGATGGTCAGGCCCTCTATCAGTTGTTGTTTATCAATGGTCAAAGTGGGCATCAGCTTCATCACGGCGTTATCGCGACCCACCCGTTCCAGAATCAGACCCTTTTCAAAGCAGGCGGTCATGACTGCTTTGGACAAAGCGTCGCCACCCAGAGCGGACAGATCCACGCCCCACAAAAGACCTACGCCGCGGGTGCGGATGGCGGGATGAATGGTCTCGATCTCTTGCTTCATAAAGTCTGCCACAATGGCTTCTTTTTGAGCAACCTGATCGGCGACCTGTTCGTTAAAATACACTTCCAGACCTGCTTTGGCGGCTACCAGAGAAAGCTGGTTGCCACGGAAAGTGCCGGTATGTTCCCCGGGCGACCAGATATCCAGTTGAGGCTTCATCAGCAGTAATGCCATGGGCATCCCCATTCCGCCGATGGACTTGGACAGGGTGACCATATCGGGTACGATGCCCGCCCGTTCAAAGGCGAAGAAGTTGCCGCTGCGACCGCAGCCTGCCTGAATATCGTCGATGATCAACAGTACTCCGTGACGGTCACACATGGCGCGGAGCTTTTGCAGATAGTCGATGGGCATAGGATAGATTCCGCCGTCGGCTTGCACCGCTTCCAAGATCACGGCGGCAGGCTTTTCTACCCCCGAGTGATCGTCGGTGATCAGGGTCTCCATATAGGCTACCGTGTCCATTTCGGGCAGCATATAGGGGGCGGGAATATGGGTTACTCCCGTCAAAGGAAGCCCTGCGCCCCCGCGGGAGGAAGCGTCGGTGGTCAGCGACAGCGCGCCCATGGTCATACCGTGGAAAGCGCCCATCAACGCAAATACGTTGGTGCGCCCCGTTACCTTGCGGGCCAGCTTCAAGGCGGCTTCTACCGCGTTGGTGCCGGTAGGACCGGTGAACTGGATCTTATAGTCCAATCCCTTAGGTTGCAGGATATTCTCTTCAAAATAAGCAATAAAGGCTTCTTTGGCAGGGGTATACATATCCAATGCATGGATGATGCCGTCGCCCTGCAAATATTCTATCACCTTTTGTTTGATGTACGGATGATTGTGTCCGTAATTCACACCGCCCGCACCGCTGAAAAAGTCGATGTAGGTTTTGCCCGTATTATCGGTGAGGGTTGCCCCTTTGGCGGCAGTAAACACCGTAGGAAAACTGCGGCAATAAGAACGGACGTTGGATTCATAGGTTTCAAAAGCGTTTGCCATCATACTATCCCCAATACATTTATTTTACAATTTCTAATTGATCCTGATGCAGAATAAAGCCGCTGATTTCGGTGTCGGCGTGGTCAATAAGCGCGGTGGCGATCTTGTCTTCTGCCTGACGGCGCACCACGTTGCGCAGATCACGGGCGCCACGGCTGCCGCCGAATGCCTGCTGTGCCAAATGAGAAGGCAAAGCCTCATCCCAAGTAAAGGAGTAGCCTTTTCAGCCAAAGACTCCTTTAATTCGGTGAGCATCAGCACGGCAATGCGGGCAAAATCCTCTTGGGTGAGAGGGGCGAAGCACACCACTTCGTCCACCCGACCCAGAAATTCGGGACGTAAAAATTCCCGCAGGGCTTTTAAGGTTTTTTCGCTGCTCAGGGCAGATTGGTCTTTGCCGAAGCCCAGCGCGCTACCGCCGGTACTGCCTGCGTTGGTGGTCATCACGATCACCGTGTTTTCAAAATTCACGTTGCGACCTTGGGCGTCGGTAATGTGCCCGTCGTCTAAAATCTGCAACAGAATATTCATCACGTCGGGATGGGCTTTTTCGATCTCGTCAAACAACAGCACGCTATAGGGCTTGCGACGTACCTTTTCGGTAAGCTGACCTGCTTCGTCGTACCCCACGTAGCCGGGAGGCGAGCCGATAATGCGGGACACCGAATGTTTTTCCATAAACTCCGACATATCTAACCGAATCAAGGTTTCGGGAGAGTTAAACAGCTCCCCTGCCAGCACCTTTACCAGCTCGGTTTTACCCACCCCGGTGGGACCGGCAAAAATGAAGGAGGCAGGCCGTCTGCGAGGGCTGATCTGCACACGGGAGCGGCGCACCGCCAAAGACACCAGCGAAATGGCTTCGTCTTGCCCGATGATCTTTTCTTTCAGGCGGCTTTCTAAGTTTGCCAAACGATTGAGATCGCTTTCTTTGATCTTGGTGGCGGGAATGCCCGTCCACAGCTCGATCACGTGAGCCAGATCGTCGGCAGTTACTCTGCCCGCTACCGCTTGGGGTTGCAACTGAGCAGCCATTTCTTCTTTTTGGCTCAGGGTGAATTTAGTGTTGGCAATGGCCTCGTAGTCGGGTTGTTCGTTTTCCGCAGGGGGTTGTTCCAATTCTTCCAGCCGTTCCTGCAACGCGGCGATCTCTTTGTTAAGCACAAACAATTGATCGGCGGCCTTGTTGCGCAAGGCGGCGCAGGCGCAGGCTTCGTCTAACAGGTCAATGGCCTTGTCGGGCAAAAACCGATCGTTAATATACCGTTCCGACAGTTGCACCGCCGAGGTGATGATGGGTTTGGACACCTGCACCCCATGGAAGGTCTCGTAATATTCCCGAATGCCGTCCAGCACCGCAATGGTGTCTTCCATCGACGGCTCTTCTACCTTGACCGGCTGGAACCGCCGTTCCAGCGCACTGTCTTTTTCAATATGCTTGCGATATTCATTAAAGGTGGTGGCGCCGATCACCTGCACCTCCCCACGGGAGAGGGCGGGCTTTAAAATGTTGGCGGCGTTCATAGAGCCTTCGCTGTCGCCTGTGCCCACCAACGAGTGTACCTCGTCAATAAATAAAATGATATTGCCTTGGGCTTTCACCTCGTCGATCAGCCCTTTAATGCGGCTTTCAAACTGCCCGCGGAATTGGGTGCCTGCCACAAGAGCGGTCATATCCAGCAAATGGATCTCTTTGTCCATCAGCTTGGCGGGCACGTCGCCTGCGGCGATTTTCAATGCGAGACCCTCGGCAATGGCGGTTTTCCCCACGCCGGGCTCACCAATGAGGCAGGGATTGTTTTTGGAGCGGCGGCAGAGGATCTGAATCACCCGATACAGCTCCCGATCCCGCCCGATGATACGGTCCAGCTCGCCGTTTTTGGCACGAGCGGTCAGGTCGGTGCAGTACAGCCCCAAGTATTTCCGCTTTTTGGATTTCTTATCCGCCTTGCCCTTTTTGTCGGATTTTTGGGTGTCGGCAGACCCCTCGGACTCGTCGGCTTGATTGCCCATCATTTCTTTCATAAAATTCATGGTGGCGGCGCCGCCGGGCATAAAGCCGTCCCCCTCTTCGTCGCCGTCCCCCATCTCGCCGCCCATCAGTTCCATCATTTGGGCCATTTCTTCCGAAGCGGCTTCAATGTCTTCGTCCGAAAAATTCATTTTATCCAGCAGGTCGGTGACCGGCTTAATATTCAATTCCCTGGCGCATTTCAGGCACAGACCTTCGGGGGTAGAGGTCTCTCCCTCAATGCGGGTGATGAAGATCACCGCGGGACGTTGTTTACAGCGTGAACAAAGTTTAGGTGTCATTGTGTTTGGAATCTCCTTCAAATTGTTCGGTCTCTACGTTGTAGGTACCTTTAATAATGCCGATGAAGATGGGCAGATATTGGCAGAAGGCCAAAATCATAAGCAGACAACTGATGGCAACCATTCCCCAGATTACCCAATCGTACAGCAGAATCACATCCAGCCGTTCTTCTAAAATGTCTGCCACCATAATCAGGAACAAGATCACGTACAGGAAAAAGGTGGACAGTTTGCCGAACAGCTTGGATTCGGAAGGGCGGGTGCCCTTTTTATATAATACGTATGCACCCACAAGGGTGAGCAATTCCTTTGCCACCAGCACCGACAAGGTCACCCACAGCGGGGGATGGTGCAGCAGCAGGGCAAACACCACCGATGCCATGGTCAGTTTGTCGGCCAAAGGATCGATGAACTTGCCGAATTCCGAGATCTGCCCGAAGCGACGGGCGATCATTCCGTCCAGCATATCGGTCAGTCCCGACACCACCAACAGCAGGGTCGCTACGGTGAACGCCCCTTGGGTGTATGTAGTGGTGATAAAGGGAATCAGACACAGCCGAAAGGTGGACAGCATATTGGGGATGGTAAATATGTTTTTCAAAACAAAAGCCTTCTTCCGTTAAGAAATATGTTATAGCGTCAAAAGATGCTCATGGATCAATCGGTACACTACGGTCTGTTCACGGGTGGCACAGGAGATGCCCAGCAATCCGTCGGGGTTGATGTTCATCCAAAGATTGAGCAGTAAGCAAACGCCTACCGACAGCGCACTCCCGATGATTACCCCGACCAGCGCACCGAATACGGCGTTGGCGCCTTTTACGTCGGAACGTTTGGCAAGTCGGCAGATGGCGGCCGCGGCCAGTCCCAACAAAAGCCAGAATAGTGCGAACAGCAGAATAAAAATCAAGATCTGCAGCAATAAAATCATAGCAGGCATAATCAACTGAGTTTTAACCGCCAGCGCAATTTCGGCCACCGAATCTCCCACCGCCGTAGCGGCAACGGTGGCAGAATCAAACCCCAACAGCCCTGCCAGACCGCCCAGCATACTTTTTGGCCCCAGCAGGGATTGCACGGCGGCATTGGCGGTGGCTACGGTCTGACTTTCCAAGGCGGCGTCCACCGTGGCGGACAGGCTTTTTTCAAAAAACCAGCCGTAGGAAAGGCGGGCAAGGGGGGCAGACAATATATAAGAAAGCGCCACCGACAGCGTGACGGTCAAAACACTCATCAGCATTGTTACAATGCCCTTTTTGTATCCGATATATCCTGCGGTGGCAATAAGTACTACCAGCAAAATATCAATGATCCAGCTCATATGCTTCCCCCACTTTATTTGTGAATTTCTTCCATCTGCTCTGCGCCCAGCACAATGGCACGATTGCCCTTGCACAGTAGCGTAATGGCATCGCTTTTCAGCGCCGTTTGTTTTTTCAGCGCGCCTTTTTTGTTGCAAAACAGAACCGATTGCTCCGACAACAGTGCCACCGATCCCCCTTTTGCCGAAACGGCGTAGGCCTCATAGGGAAGGTCGGATTGCCCGATCACCTCTGCCTTTTTGTTGAGGGTGACCACACGGCTGTTGCGGGTGTCTTGATACATAGCCAGCACCAGTACGGCGAAGGAGTCGTTGCGATTGTCAAAGCAGGTGAGCGTACCACCGTCGTAAGAAAAGTCGGTGCGTGTGCCCGATTTGGTCAGGGACATGGCCATATCGTCAAACAGCGCCACCGCGCGGGAGCCCTTTACGTCCAGCGAGACGGGGATACTGCCCGATGCGGTTTCTTCTGCCAGCACCACCCCTTTGCGGGTGTTAAACAGGGTGATTCCGGCTACCGATTGTCCGTTTTCCACGTGGAGGGTGGCAACCGCCAGATATTTGCCATTGTCCGATAAGGCGGCGGCGGTGACCTGTCGGGAGCGGGAATGCCATACGAATTTTTCTTTGCCTTTGGGATTATACACCGTTACGTCCGACACCGAATCACTGCCGCGGGTAACCAACCCAAAGTAGCCGTTATGGGCCATACAAGCGGTGGTGATCGCCCCTTTTGCTTCCAGCGAGAACAGAGTCTTGGCACGGTTTTCCAGCCGCAACCCCTTACTGCCCCGATCGTACACCAGCACACGGGCAGAGCAGGCGGTCATAGCAGGATTGGCGTAGCCGTGCTGGCGGTCACACAACAGCTTGCCGTTGGATTTATACAGCTTAAAGGAGGAATCCTCCAGCAGGGCAACATCACTGCCCACCGAAAGAATGCGGTTTGCATCGGAGGAGGACACCGCCACGGGAAACCCGCCGCCCGTGCCGATGCCTGCCAGCACGTTTTGCAGATATTCCCCCATACTGATAGGAACCATAGCATTGACGGCGATCACCACCGCCAGCACCGCCGCCGCCACAGCCACAATACGGGTGAGCTTTTTGCGGCGACCGCCTACGATCACCTGAAAGCCGCCCTTAACCTTGTCTACCGTGTCTTTGGCCGAAAAAGCGGGACGTCCCGTCTTTTCTTTTTTGGCGATGGGCTTCTTGTCGTTGTGGGCGGATCGTTTGGCTGGGGCGGGTGCAGGCGCGCGTGTTTGACGCTCCAGTTTTTCCGCCATTTTTTGCTCTTGGCGTGCCAGACGGTCCTGTTGTTTTTTCTGTTTTTGTTCGTCCCGTCCTGCCGCGATCACCCGAACACGGGTACGATCCATTGCGGCGCGGCGGGGATCAGGTCTTCGATTGTTTTCCTTGGCCATTGTCAATCAACCTATTCGTAAAATACTTGATTCAAATACAGTCCTTCGGGCGGGGCGGTAGGACCTGCCTTGTCACGGTCGCAGGCGGCAATGATTGCGGGAATATCCTCTACGGCAAACTTGCCTTGGCTGACCCGAAGTAGGGTACCCACCATAATGCGCACCATATTATAAAGGAAACCGTCTGCCGACACCCGAAACTCCACAAAGTCCCCGTGTCGTGTGACCGAAGCGGCATAGACCGTGCGGGTCTTATCTCCCTCTTTGGCGTTTTGGGCGCAAAACGAGGAGAAATCATACCGCCCGATGTAATGCTGTGCGGCGGCATGCATGGCTTCCACATTTAACGGAAACCGATAATGATAAGAAAGGGTATGGGCAAAGGGATCCCGATGCACCCCGTTGTAAATGCGATAAATATATTCCTTGGACTTCACGCTGTAACGGGCGTGAAAGTCGTCGTCCACGATTTTGCAATCGGTCACCGCAATATCGTCGGGCAGATTCCGATTGACCGAGCAGATCACCCCAAAGGGATCCCGCTCAAGGTGGCTGTCAAAATGACAGCAATACATATTGGCGTGCACGCCGCTGTCGGTGCGGCTGCACCCCGTCACCCCCGGTCGATGGGGGAACATTTCACATAAAGCATCCTGAATCACAGGCTGAACGGCAAGAGCGTTGTCCTGCACCTGCCACCCGTGATAGTGAGTGCCGATGTATTTCAGGGTGAGCAAATATCTCATAGCACACCGCCAAACAGCAGGGAGTACAGCACACCCGACAAATAGTGGTTACTCAGTATGATCGCTCCCAAGCACACCGCCGCCAGAATCAGCAGGGCAACATCCCAAAACCGCAGATGCAACTGCTTCATACGGGTGCGGTCGTCTCCCCCGTGGTAGCAACGGCACTCCATAGCGTCCGCCAGCTCCGACGCCCGTCGGAAGGAGGAGATGAGCAACGGAATCAAAATGGGGATGAGCGCCCGAATACGGCTGAGCAGCCCGCCGCTTTCCACGTCGGCGCCCCGCGCCTTTTGGGCGGACATGATTTTCTCGGTTTCTTCGATCAGAGTGGGAATAAACCGCAAAGCGATGGTCATCATCATGGCCAGGGAATGTACGTCCAGCCGAATCCATTTTAAAGGAGTCAGCAACCGTTCAATGGCGTCGGTCAGGTCGGTGGGGGTGGTGGTGTAGGTGAGCATAGAACTGCTCATGATCAGCAGGCAGATGCGCACCGACATATATACCGCCGTGAGCACGCCGCCGGTGGTAACGGTGATCCGCCACACCTGAAACAGGGGTGTGCCCGATGAAACGTAGACGGCGTTGATGACGGAGGTGATAAGGATCACGGGAATGATGGGTTTTAAGGTTTTGAGATACATTTTAACAGGCACACGGGTGCACAACAGCAGAATGCCCGTGAGCAGTGCCACCAACAGCAGAGAGGGGGCGATGCGCGCCACAAAGCACAGCACGATCAGACCCACGGTGAGCAAGATCTTCACACGGGGGTCCAGTCGGTGCATCAGGCTGTTGGCGGGATAGTATTGACCGAAGGTGATGTCGTTAAGCATTTGCGCCACCTTCTTTCTTCAGCCGTGCGATCTCGTCGGCGGCGGCTTCTAAGGTATAAATACCGTCTTTGACCGCAAAGCCCTTTTGCTTGAGCCCCAGCATAATGCGAGTGGCGACAGGCACATCCAGCGACAGATTTTGCAAGGTCTCGCTTTGAGCAAACACCTTGTCGGGGGTGTCAAACAGCACCTCTTTGCCGCCGCTCAGTACCAGCACCCGGTGGGCAAGGGCGGCTACGTCTTCCATATTATGAGAAACAAACAACACGGCGGCGCCGGTTTTTTGGTTATAAGCTTTGATCATTTCTAAAATGGTCTGCCGACCTTTGGGGTCAAGCCCTGCGGTGGGCTCGTCTAAAATCAGCACCTTCGGCTCCATGGCGATCACCCCTGCAATGGCGGCGCGGCGCTTTTCGCCGCCCGACAGATCAAAGGGGGATTTGGGCAACAGGTGAGGCGGCAGATCCACAAGCTCGGCGGCGCGGAGCACCCGCTCACCGATTTCCTCTTCTGTCAGCCCCATGTTTTTAGGACCGAAGGCAATATCCTTTTCTACCGTTTCGTCAAACAATTGGTATTCGGGATATTGAAACACCAAGCCCACCTGAAAGCGATACTTGCGGATGGTTTTGGGATTCTGCCAGATGTCCTGACCGTCCACCGTTACGGTGCCGTTCATAGGCTTTAACAGTCCGTTGAGCAGTTGCATCAGGGTAGATTTGCCCGAACCGGTATGGCCGATGATCCCTACGATCTCGCCCGGCTCCACCGAAAAAGAAATATCGTGGACCGCGTGCTTTTCGTAAGGGGTTCCCTTGCCGTATATAAAGTTTAAGTGTTGGGCAGATAAAATGGGCATAGTAACAATCCTTTAGGTTGACAAGTTCAATTAGGGGAGTAGGTTTTCTAAAGCGGTAATACATTCCTGCTCGGTAAGGGGCAGGGCGGGCAGGGTGATGCCCCGATCTTCCAGCAAAAAGGCAAGCTGACAGGCCGCAGGCATGGTCAGTCCCGTTTGCTCCAGCTCCTTACGGTGAGAAAACACCTGATGGGGCGTACCGTCCAGCAGGATCTTGCCTTGCTCCATTACAATACAGCGGTCGGCGGTGGCGGCTTCTTCCATATAATGGGTG
Source organism: Clostridia bacterium (assembly GCA_017439545.1). Lineage (GTDB taxonomy): Bacteria > Bacillota > Clostridia > Oscillospirales > Acutalibacteraceae > UMGS1484. The sequence goes on from JAFSIW010000027.1 coordinate 10,294, forward strand.
ATGAGCACCACGGTCATCCCTTGCTCTTTGTTCAGCCGACGGACGGTATCCAACACCTCCCGCCGCCCCTTGGGGTCTAACATAGCGGTAGGCTCGTCCAGCACCAGACACTTAGGATGCATAGCCAGCATCCCCGCAATGGCGATGCGCTGTTTTTGCCCCCCCGACAGCCGTGCGGTGGAGTGGGTGGCGTATTCGGTCATGTCCACCGCCGCAAGGGCTTGGTCTACCCGCCGACGGATCTTATCGGGCGCCAGTCCCAAATTTTCGGGACCAAAAGCCACGTCTTCTTCTACAATAGAAGAAACGATCTGGTTATCGGGATTTTGAAACACCAATCCCACGGTTTTGCGAATGTTCAGTTGATTTTGCTCGTCGGCGGTGTCCATTCCTTGCACCAGCACCCGCCCTTGTTCGGGCAGCAGCATGCCGTTGAGCATACGGGACAGGGTGGATTTGCCCGACCCGTTGTGTCCCAATATGGTGGTAAAGCTCCCTTGCTCAATGGTCAAAGACAGCCCCTCAAACAAAGGAATGGGCTCGCTGTCTTCCTCCACCGAATAAGAGAAGTATATATCCTCAATATGAATCATTGATTTCATCCTTTATGCCAAATAGAGGTTGCGCCGCAAGGCAGGGTCAGTCCCGTGGCGGTCACCGGCAAGCCGATCTCGTCGCTTTGCACGCTGCCCCCGAAGTCGGGCACTAAGATCTCACCCAACAGATACCCCATCACCGAAGCCGAAAGCCCCGTGGTGTAAGAATTGATGACCAAAAAGCCGTGGGTGGGATCCAAAATCTCTTTGCAATCGGTCAGCAGGTCGTAGAGCTTTTCTTCCAACTGCCACACCTCGCCGCCGGGGCCTCTGCCGTAAGAGGGCGGGTCTAAAATGATGCCGTCGTACTTGTTGCCCCGACGGATCTCCCGTTTGACGAATTTCACGCAATCGTCCACCAGCCAGCGGATGGGCTTGTCGGCAAGACCTGACACCGCCGCGTTTTCTTTGCCCCAGGCAACCATCCCTTTAGAAGCATCCACGTGGGTAACGGCGGCCCCTGCCTTGGCGCAGGCAAGGGTAGCCCCGCCGGTGTAGGCGAACATATTGAGTACCTTCATAGGGCGATGGGCGTTTTGGATATAGCTTTGACACCAATCCCAGTTAACCGCCTGCTCGGGGAACAACCCCGTGTGCTTAAAGCCCATGGGCTTTAACTGAAATTGCAGGTCGCCGTAGGCGATCTTCCACACTTCGGGGATGGGCTTATAATATTCCCAATGGCCGCCTCCCGTTTTGGAGCGGTGATAGCGGGCGTGGGCGGTTTTCCAACGGGGATCCCGTTTGCTCGATTGCCAGATGACCTGCGGGTCGGGACGAATGAGGATGATATCTCCCCACCGCTCCAACCGCTCGCCGTTTGACGTGTCCAGCAGTTCGTAGTCTTTCCAATCAGAAGAAAATCGCATTATAACAACCGTTCCTTTATGGTTTCCAGAATTTCGTCGGCGTAGGTGTCGATGATGGTTTGATCTTCGCCCTCTAACATGACCCGAATCTTCGGCTCGGTACCCGAAAGACGTACCAGCACCCGACCGGTGTCGCCCAAGCGGCGTTCTACCTCTTTAATTTTCTCTTGCACCACGGGATCGTCGGCAAAAGCATCCTTGGCTTGGGGGGTGACCATAATGTTTTTCAGGGTTTGGGGATAAATTTTCATCACTTCGGCAAGTCGTTTCAGAGTCTTGCCCTTGCGGCGCATGACCGCCAGCAGTTGCACACCGGTCAATTGTCCGTCACCGGTGGTAGCGAAGTCTTTAAAAATAATATGCCCCGATTGTTCACCGCCAATCAGATAACCGCCGTCGATCATATCCTCCAGCACGTAGCGGTCGCCCACGGCGGTCTTGCGCACGGTAATGCCGTTTTGTTGGGCAAACTTCCAAAATCCCATATTGGTCATCACCGTAACCACGGCGGTATCCTTTGCCAGCACGCCCCGTTCTTTCATATCCAGCGCGTTAATGGCAATGAGTTGGTCACCGTCTACCAAGGTCCCTTCGGCATCCACCGCCAGACAGCGGTCGGCGTCCCCGTCGAAGGCAAGCCCCAGATCCATCTCGTTTTCTTTTACGTATGCAATGAGAGAATCCATATAGGTAGAGCCGCACTCACGGTTGATGTTCACCCCGTCGGGAGCGTCGTGCATTACGTGCACCGTAGCGCCCAAAGCGGTAAAGATCTTTTCGGCGGTCACGCTGGAGGAGCCGTTGGCGCAGTCTAACGCCACCTTCATACTGTCAAACCGCATATTGTCGGGCACGGAGGCGATCACATGGTTCACGTAATCGTCAATGGCATCCTCTTTTGCGGTGATGTGACCGATGCCGCCGCCGGTAGGCAGGCTCTCGCCCCCTACCCCTTTGCGCACGATGGCTTCGATCTGGTTTTCCAACTCGTCCGACAGCTTATAGCCGGTGCCGGAAAACAGCTTAATGCCGTTGTATTCGCAGGGATTGTGGGATGCGGAGATCATAACCCCGGCATCCACGTTATAGGCTTTTACAAGGTAAGCCACCGCAGGGGTAGGCACAACACCCACTTGAATCACGTCCGCCCCTACCGAGCAGATGCCTGCCGACAGAGCGGCCTCTAACATTTTAGAAGAAATACGGGTATCGTACCCGATCAGAATTCGGGGCTTGTGAGAAGGATTCGCGCCTGCCAGCACCAAAGCGGCGGCACGACCGATGTTCATAGCAAGTTCGCAATTCAGGTCAGCGTTGGCGATGCCGCGAGCACCGTCAGTTCCGAATAATCGAGCCATAATATTCTCTCCTTTTTATAGATCCAACTGTTGTTGGGGGTTGGCTTTTTGCGGGGGTGTCAGCCCCAGATGTTCATAGGCGGTGGGAGTCAGCACCCGCCCTTTGGGGGTGCGGGCTAAAAATCCCAACTGCATTAAATAGGGTTCGCACACGTCTTCAATGGTGACCGCTTCTTCGCCCAATGATGCCGCCAAGGTTTCCAGTCCCACAGGGCCGCCGCCGTAGTGGCGGATCATGGTGTGCATCAGTCGACGGTCAAAATCGTCCAGACCCAGCTCGTCAATTTCAAAGCGGGAAAGAGCGTCCTGCGCTACGGTCAGATTGATCTTGCCTTCGTACATTACCTGCGCCACGTCTCGTACCCGTTTGAGCAAACGGTTGGCAATACGGGGGGTGCCGCGGGAGCGGGAGGCGATCTCCAACGCCCCTTCTTCATCGATTTCAATGCCTAAAATGCCCGCCGAGCGGGTAACGATGGCCGCCAACTCTTCGGGGGTGTACAACTCCAACCGAAGAATGACACCGAAACGGTCCCGCAAAGGAGCGGTCAACTGCCCCGAACGGGTGGTAGCGCCAATCAGGGTAAAATGAGGCAGATCCAACCGAATGGAGCGGGCGGACGGTCCTTTACCGATGATAATATCCACCGAAAAGTCCTCCATAGCAGGGTAGAGGATCTCCTCCACGTTGCGGGAAAGACGGTGGATCTCGTCAATAAACAGCACGTCCCCTTCGTTCAGATTGGTGAGCAGAGCGGCTAAATCCCCCTGCTTTTCAATGGCAGGACCGGAGGTGATGCGGATATTGACCCCCATTTCGGCGGCAATAATATTAGAAAGGGTAGTCTTGCCCAACCCCGGAGGGCCGTGAAGCAACACGTGATCCAGCGATTCCCCGCGGGTCTTGGCGGCTTCAATATAAATGGACAGGTTTTCTTTGGCTTTTTCCTGCCCGATGTATTCTTCTAAGCATTTGGGGCGCAAGGAGGTTTCAATGTCGTGATCCGACGGGGTGAACTCCGGCGCCACAATGCGATTTTCAAAATCCGATTCATTGGTGAACACGGATCATTCCTCCTTATAATCTGGATAACGCCTTCAAGGCTTCTTTGATCAGGGTTTCGGTGGGCAGCGTACCGTCCAACCGACCCACCGCCAAGGATGCTTCCGACTTGGAATATCCGAAGGCGGTCAAGGCTTCCACCGCATCGGCGGCGTTGCCCGAGGCATTGGCTGCGCCCACGGCAGCAACCTGCTCGGTGGCAACCGTTTCGCCCAGCACGCCCAGCTTGCCTTGTAGTTCAATGATCACCCGTTGGGCAGTCTTACCCCCTACCCCTTTGGCACGGGCAATGGCTTTGGCATCCCCTGCGGCAATGGCTACCGCCAATCGGTCGGGAGCCAGCTCCGACAAAATGGCAAGCCCCGCTTTAGGGCCGATGCCCGACACCGAAATGAGCAGTTTGAAAAATTCCAACTCCTGCTCGTCGGCAAAGCCGTACAGATCCATAGCATCCTCCCGCACCGCCAGATAGGTGTACAAAAAGGCGTTTTGTCCCATCTTGGGCAACGCCCCCAGAGTGGTGTCGGAAATATAGCATTTATACCCCACGCCCCCGCAAACGATGACCGCCATACCGGGACGGGAAAGGGCTAATTCACCTTGTAACGAATAAAACATACCATCCATCCTATACTTGTTGTAATAAGGAGTTTGCGCTGTGCCCGTGGCAGATGGCCAGCGCCAAAGCGTCAGCGGTGTCGTCCGGCTTGGGCACGTGGTCTAAATGAAGCAGAACCTTGGTCATTTCCTGAATCTGCTTTTTTTCGGCACGACCGTAGCCCGTTACCGATTGCTTGACCTGCAAGGGGGTGTATTCATATACGGGAACGCCTGCCTTGCGGGCGGCAAGCAAAATGCACCCACGGGATTCCGCCACCATAATGGCGGTGGTGGTGTTGGTGTTAAAAAACAGTTTTTCAATCGAAAGCGCATCCGGCTTATAAGTTTCAAGCAAGGTGGTCATATCGTCGTAAATTTCTTCTAACCGACGGGTAAATTCCACCCCTGCGTTTGTGGTGATGGCGCCGTAGCCCACCGTTTGAAAATGATTGGTCTGATATTCCACCAGCCCCCATCCCACAATGGCGTAGCCGGGGTCGATTCCCAAAATTCGCATAATACCCCACCATAAGTTGACAGGACTCGAACCTGTCACGATTTCGCTCGCCGCCTTTATCCGTAGGATTTTGTGTTCATTTTTGAAAGGCGCCAGCCTTCCTGCAAATTCACACTTCATCCTCCGAAAAACTCGGCGGCAGAAATTTCTTCG
>JAFSIW010000028.1 GCA_017439545.1 Clostridia bacterium
CAATCCCTCAGTCAGCTTCGCTGACAGCTCCCTTTACACAAGGGAGCCTTTGACACAAGAGCATTCTACGCTGAATTTTTATTTGCTTTCTGCTCATCGGCAAAGCCTTTATGGAACCCCGCCACTATGGCGGGGTTTTCGCATTACAAAAAAACGACCCTCATCCCGTAGGATGAAGGTCGGTGGTTATTGATTATTGCCGTGCCAAACGGCTTTCGGTCAAGTCTTTGGCACGAGACAGAGCGGCTTCTCCGTCCTGTCCGTTCAGGGTTGCCAGCACGGCTTCGGCCACGTAACCGTAAATGGTGTCCATACAATCCAGTTCGGGAGGATCGTACCCCTCATCGGCGGCGGCAATCAGAATCTGCCACGCTTCGGTGCGGTAATATTTATCTTGCCGCACGGCGGGATGGGCAGGCACCACACCTGCTGTCTTGCACAAGGCAGTCAGCGTGTCCGCATCCGTAAGCAAAGAGGTCAAAAACTCATACGCGGCGGCAGTTTTTTCTTTGTTTTCCCCCTTGGGAACACAATAATAATAGGATTGCCGCAACCCTGCGGTATCATGTTCTCCCGGCAACAGCAACGAGATGGGCACATAATTATGGCGAGCCTGCTTGCCGAACACCTGCTCGTAGTCGACGCTGCTTACCACCCCAAAAGCGGTGTTGCCCTTCACAAAATCCTCTGCTGCGTTGTCCATGGCGATCAGACCGTCTTGATACAGCTTTTGGTACAGATCCATCACCTGCATCCCCGCATTGGAATAAAAGGCGGCGGCATCGCCTTGGGCGGTCAGCAACCGACCGCCTTGGGCGGTGAGCAGATCAGAGAACTGTCTGCCTATATGGGCGGCGTCTTCGCCCTTGGTGGCAAGACCGATGGGCAAAACCTCGGGCAATACCGAGTGGATCTGTTCAGCAGCGGTGACCATTTCGCCAAAGGTAGAGGGCAGGGAGACCTTGCAATGATACAACAGATCCTTATTGGCGGCGGTGCACCACACCTGATGCCCCAACAAGATTCCGTAACAGTTTTGTTGCTCGGTCAGCCCGAAGGGGGCTTGATCGGCGGCGTTAAAGGGGGTAAGTAACCCCTTGGCGGCGGCGGTTTTGTATTGGCTGTGATCCATCATTACCACGTCGGGACATACCGAAGTGTTTTGTTCGCTTTTCAGTCCGTCGGCGGTAATGGTCAGTTCTCCGTCGGTGAGTACCACCGATACGGTCTGACTTTGCTTGTTAAAGGCGTCCACCGCTTTTTTCAGGGCCTTGTTGGACTTGCCTCGCACCGTGATCACGGTTTTTTCGGCAGGCTCGGGCTCGGTCGCCGCAGACGACGGCTCGGATTCATCCGGATCGGGCACCGACACCACCGAAGGCACCTCGGTGACCGAGGACTCAGGTTGGCTGAGTACGGGCGCATCGGTAATGCGGATGGCAAAACGGCGGATAATGGAATCGTCCGCCTCATATAAAACCGCCAGCATACCGTCTTTCAAAGGGGTATCCCAGTCGGTCACGGGGGTGACACCGTCGGTGAGATACAGCACCAGCCGTTCTCCCGCCGAAGCATCAAACGAAAGCTGACCGCTTTGGAGCGGGCTTTCCAGATAATCATACAGATCGTTCCAGGTCCAATAGCGGGCGTAAGAGATATCTAAGGTCACGTCTTTTTCGGCGGTCTGGGAGGAGGCGGGGGCAGAAGGCACCGAAGTGCCGGTCACCTCGTTTTGGGTACAGCCGCCAAGGCACAGCCCAAGCGCAAGGCAAAGACACAGGGCAATAATGGATGGTATATATTTCATCGGGTCAGATCCTTAATTGACAGATTTTGTTTATTATATCATCCTCTGTTCCAAAAAGCAAGGGGAAAACACCACCTCTCCTCTTTTTGCCGCAAACGGTTGACATTTCTTTACAACATTGCTATAATGAGATGGCTCGTCCCCTGCCCTTTTGCTTGGGGGCTTCTCTTAAGTTGGCAGGGCTCGAACCTGCCAACGCCTACCAATGAATTTTTTCGGTTTCACATCGTCTTAAACCTTGACATACGCGAGTATGCCTGCGGTTTGCGACTTCCTGAAACACAAAAAAATTTTATTTGTAGGTTCGAAGAAATTTCTGCCGCCGAGTTTTTCGGAGGATGAAGTGTGAATTTGCAG
>JAFSIW010000029.1 GCA_017439545.1 Clostridia bacterium
CAATGAAGGAATCAGGCGATAAAGCACTTTCCTATAATGATGCGGTAGAAGAAGCACTTTGCTTCGGTTGGATAGACAGCACCATTAAGCACATAGACCCTACGCATCGCGCGCAGCGTTTTACACCGAGAAAGAAAGGCAGTCCATATTCACGACCGAATATAGAACGACTGATTTGGCTTGACGAGCAGGGGTTAATACACCCAAAAGTTAGAGATGATGTATTACCCATCATTCGTGCGCCGTATGTTTTCCCAAGCGATATACTTGATGCAATAAAAACAGATGCGGTTGCGTGGGAAAACTACGAAAAATTATCCGAGCCATATAAGCGCATTCGCATCGCCTATATAGATGCGGCACGAAAACGCCCCGATGAGTTCAAAAAACGCCTTGCAAGTTTTATTAAAAAGACTCGTGAAGGGAAGTTGATTGCCGGTTTTGGCGGAATCGATAAGTATTACGGTTATGTGATATAGTAAACTGAATGATAACTTGAATTCTACGAGGTGCAACATGTCTTCAAGTAAAGTTTATTTGGATTTCGTGTTGGAGCAGTTGTCCGGATTAGAAGAAATAACCTACCGGGCAATGATGGGCGAATACATCATCTACTACCGTGGCAAAATTGTCGGCGGCATTTATGATGATAGATTGCTTGTGAAACCTGTTAAATCTGCCGTTTCATTCATGCCGACCGCGTCATATGAATTGCCGTATGAGGGCGCAAAAGAAATGTTGTTGGTTGATAATGTTGACAGCAAAGAATTTTTGACCAAGCTTTTTGATGCGATGTATGAGGAACTTCCTGCGCCAAAGAAAAGGATGTAAGCCTATGAATAGAACTGAGCTCGAAAACTACATTAACGAAACCTTCAGCGCCACCGGTGAGCAGCTTTTTGCCAAGTACCCCAGCTTTCGGGTGTTCCGGCATTTGGGCAACCGAAAATGGTTTGCCGTTATCATGGACATCCCCAAAAAGAATCTGGGGCTGTCGGGAGACGGTGAGATCAGCGTGGTCAATCTCAAGTGTGACCCGATTCTGATCGGCTCTTTCCGGGGAGAGCCGGGTATCTTTCCCGCATGGCACATGAACAAGGCCCATTGGCTCTCCGTGGCTCTTGACGGAACGACATCGGATGACTCGCTGATGTTTCTGTTGGATATGAGTTACGAATTGACGAAATAAAACCCTCCTTCGCTTGTACGTTGATAGCACTGACACGGGAGGGTTTCGTCGTATAACGGGTGACGTTTTGCTATTGCCTTCTAAAACTCGTAAGCGTTTGTCACTGCGTATTGAAAGCAGCACACGAATGTGATACAGTTAATTAAACGATAAATTCAGCTTCGAAAGGGTGAGCAATTATGGATAAAAAGTTAGCCCAAATGCTGCATTTGGAATTGGAACCCGTTGGAATTTTCTTTGGAAATACCGCTGCGAAATGCGATTTGGAGGCTTCGCCGGATAAGAGAAACTGCGTCGTCCCATTTCTGCTGTCCGCTGCAAAAGGTAAAATTGTCTCTATGGACGAGGCGAGCTGCAATTGGACCAGCGCTCCACCGTGGGCGCCAAGGTGGCGGCCTATACCGCCAAGGTCTTGAACCCCCTCTGGCTCG
>JAFSIW010000030.1 GCA_017439545.1 Clostridia bacterium
CGCTACCTTTCTTATTGCACCACAAAAATGAGCCGTTTTTTCAGCAAGCGGTCTTTGGGATTGTCGTTGGTTGTGCTGGTAACCTGCTGTGCCATTTTTGTGTCGCAACTTAACGTGGTTTCTTATGTAGATACCGTTTCCACACCGTCGGACTTTATTGAAGAGCATTACGTTGATCCCGGGAAGACCAAAATCACCTTCCCCGAGCAAAAACGCAATCTCATTTATATCTTTTTGGAGTCTATGGAAAACACCTTTGCCGATCCCTCGGCGGGTGGACTGATCACGCATAATTTTATCCCTGAATTGTGGCAATTGGCAGACAGTAACATCAACTTTTCTCATACACAAGGATTGGGCGGCGCTTACTCCTATAACGGTACAACTTGGACCGCCTCGGCAATGGTGGCGCAAACCTGCGGAATGCCGGTGAAGGTGTCCCTTGCGGCGCAGGACGTGTACGGCTCTGACGAGGTCTTTTTGCCGGGCGTTGTTTCCATTGGCGAGATCTTGCAACAGCAAGGCTATCAGCAAACGTTGTTGGTGGGATCAGACGCTAAATTCCACGGAAGAGCTCCCTATTTTACCCTACACGGTGCCTATGACATTGTGGATACCGTCAGCCTGAAAGAGCAAGGGCGGCTTCCCAAAGATTACAGCGAGTGGTGGGGCTTTGAAGATGAAAAACTGTTTGCTTATGCAAAAGAGGAATTGACCCGTATGGCGGCAAAGGGGCAACCCTTCAACCTGACTATGTTGACGGCGGACACTCATTTTCCCGACGGCTACGCCTGCCGATTGTGTCCCGATACTTATGATAAGCAATATGCCAACGTGCTTTCTTGTTCATCATCGCAGGTGTTTGCTTTTGTAAAATGGATCCAACAGCAACCCTTTTATGAGAATACCACCATTGTTATCAGCGGCGACCATCTTTCGATGGACTCGGCTTTTTTGGATGACGTCAGCGAAAGCTATACGCGCACGGTTTACAATTGTATCATCAATGCGGCGATAGCGCCAAAGCAAGAAAAAATGCGCGGCTTTTCTACGCTGGATATGTATCCCACCACCTTGGCAGCCATGGGCGTGGCCATTGAAGGGGAACGACTGGCGTTGGGGACCAATCTGTTTTCGGATGAAAAAACCCTCACCGAGCAATATGGCTACCAGACGTTGGACGTGGAATTGCAAAAGAAATCTGAATTCTATAACACCCATTTTTTAGACATGGAAGAATGGACATAAACCAAGCCCTGCGATGCAAAAGCATTACAGGGCTTATTTGTTTCCTTGATTGTTTCTACCGTGCCGCTTGATAAATAGTCAGCATATCGTTCTTTTGTAAAACCTTGGCCGATCCTTTTTTGCCGCCGCAGGCGATGGCAAATTTTTCAGCTAATTCATTTACCTGTTGGGGACTGGGATCAACGCCAAGCTCTCGAATGGAGGTAGGCATTCCAATGGAGCGGAAGAATTCTTCGGTCTTTTCTATTCCTTGCAAGGCGACCGTTTTGGCATCTCCTTCGGGAACGTCCATTACCTTTACGGCATAACGATAAAACCGATCCAAGCAGTTGTCACATACATACCGAGCCCAACTGCCCCAAACCGCCGCCAAACCTGCGCCGTGCGCCACGTCAAACATTCCGCTCAGCTCATGCTCCAAGCCGTGGGTGGCAAAATCGTTGCCGGCATTGCCGCATCCCGTCAAACCGTTGTGCGACAGACTGCCTGCCCACATGATCTCGTAACGGGCCTGCTTGTTTTGGGGATCCTCCTTTAAAATACGGGCATATTTCATCACTGTGCGCATTAGTCCCTCGGCAAGGGAATCGGTCAGTTCCATGTGACCGCCGTTGGTAAAGTATCGCTCCATGGTGTGCATCAAAATATCGGTGCACCCGCAGGCGGTTTGGTAATCGGGGAGGGTGAGGGTCAGGTCTGGATTCATGATTGCAAAACGGGGACGGCACAGATTACTGCTGTAACCCCGTTTAATGCCCCCTTCATCTTTGGTGATGACCGAGGAATCGCTCATTTCGCTGCCTGCCGCCGCAATGGTCAGCACTACGCCGATGGGCAGACAATCAGATGCATGCCGTTTGCGGTCGTAAAGATCCCATACGTCCCCGTCGTTTGCCACCCCGTAGCCGATGGCTTTGGCTGAGTCGATGACACTACCGCCACCAACTGCTAATATAAAGTCCACCTGCTCTTGCTTGCATAGTTCAATGCCTTCATATACAAGGGATAAGCGGGGATTGGGCACTACGCCGCCCAAGGTAACGTATTCAATGCCTTCTGCTTTCAGCGAGGCTTCTATGGCATCCAGCAGTCCCGAACGACGGGCACTGCCGCCGCCGAAGTGCAACAGCACCTTGCGACAGTTTTGTTCTTTGACCAGTTTGCCTACCTGATGATGAGTGTCACTGCCGAACACCACCTTGGTAGGGGTGTAGTATTGAAAAGAATTCATGGTATTCCTCCTGACTATTATACTCTTATCATACAAGAAAACAAGGTAAAATGCAACAAAAAACCGCCGATTTGCATCGACGGCTTTTCGCTATAAAGAGGTAATTCGATTAAGCTTCAACAGGGAATTTATCGATTTTGATAACAACCTTTTGCAGGATCATCAAAGCATCGGCAGCATCGGCTTTTTTGTCGCCGTTTACGTCAGCAGCAAGCAGTTGTTCGTCGGTAAACTTCACTTTACCTACAACATTTTTCAGAACTTCCAAAGCGTCGGCGGAATCAGCCTTTTTGTCACCGGTTACGTCACCGTATACTTCCACAGTAGGACCAATGGGGTCGGGCCAGCCGATACCAACGGCGGCGGCGCAGGCAACCAGCTTTTCATAAGCGGCAGGATCAACCAAAGGCTTTTGTTCATCGGTCAAAGCTTCATAGGCGTCAATCTTTTCTTGTACGTCGTATGCTTCCCATTCTTCAATTTCGTCGGGATCGGTCAGTTGATTGATCAAAGCAGTTACAACGTCGGCTGCCGTTTGGTTTTCGTCGGCAGGGTAGAAGAAGGGATTGACAGCTGCGGGATCATATACAACGGTTTTGCCGGTGTCATAAGCGAGCCACCAACGGTAACCGGTGGCGATGGCGCAGGGCAGCTCGTCCATCTCGGTCTTAGAGTTGGTTACGGCAATGTTGTAATAGAAAGAGGTGTAGTGTTCATAACCTTCATAGTTGTGAGCCAGAGGAACACGGGTTTCGCAAACGTAGCCGGTCAGCTTGCCGCTGGCATCGGTTTTATGTCTGGCAACCATGTTGTCACTGCATTTGAAATAGTTGTCAGCGCTCTTGTTGCCTTCGGGATCCTTCAAGGGTTGATCGGCAAAGATGTATTTGTTATTGTGACCTTGGGTGTCGGTAACGGCCAAGTTGTGAGCTATCAAACGGAAGTGGGTATCGGCATCCACGTCGCTGGGTTCGTTGGTGTTGAAGTGACCGGAGCAGGACATAACGTCGGTATCGATGTAAAAGTCGATGTTTTCCATTTGTTGATGGTATTCATTTCTGGTACCGTCATCATTCATTATGTGGTCGATGATATTGGGGTCATCTACGTCTACGTAGAAATAAGCATATTGGTCGTCATAAGCGGCATAGATCTTAACCTTAACTTTTTCAAAAAATTCAGGCAGATCCAATTCACCCATGCCAATATTAAAGTCGCGGGAGATAACGGGCAGGGTGGTGTCGTCAATGCTGTTAAAGTAGAAGTAGCAGTTGTTAGCAACCGCCCATGCGTCGTCACGATAAAATTCGTCTAACTGAGCGTCAACCACAAACTTGGGTTCTTCGGCCCCTTCTTCAGCCGCAACGGTAAACATCGTGGCAAAAGAGGTGATCATAGCAAGTGCCAAAATAAGGCAAAGCAATTTTTTCATCAATAATTCCTCCTAAAAATTGTTACACCCAATCGTACAGTTTGGGTTATCTATATCATAACATTATTCTTTGCAAAAAAACATTGCTTCTGTGATTTTTCAAGACGGTTAATATAGTAATTATGAACAAATTATCTCATCGCTTCCGATAGAAAGAGGGATTCTAAGAAAAATATAGCAAAATCCACTCGATATTGCGGGAAAAACAAGAATTCATTACAAAAACATTGACTTTATGACGTGATGTTTGTATAATACAGGGGAATAAGACCATGGTTTTCGGATCAAAATCATTGCAATCGTGAAGAAGGTGCCACAAATGGATCATCAATTTGAAAAGGTCATGCTGATCAAGAGCCAAAAAGATGACGGGGAATACTCCCCCCTTTCCCTCAATCACGTGCGGGAACTGTGTTACGGTCGCTGTTGGGAGATTAATGAGCCGTTCCGTTTTTATGAGATCAACGTGCACGTAGAGGGGACTACCACCCTGTGCATGGATAATCAGACCTATTATCCCCGTCGGGGCACGGTGGTGACTTTCAGACCGGATGAAGCACATAAGCAGTTTGTTACCGGATTGGAAGCTTATGAACGGTACATTCTGTGGTTTGATTATGACTATGTACGGGATTTGTTTGAGGGAGCAGAGGAAAGTCTGCTTGCTATGTTTTCTCATCGCAGTCAATATGAAAATAACGTGTTGCAACTGGCACCTCATCAAACCGGACGCCTGCTGAATACCTTAGAAAAGGCCGCCGATTATTCCCAAAGTGATGCGCCCGAAGCAAGGGGACTGTTTCTTTCTGCCTGCCTGAAGGCGTTGGCCATTTTGTCTGAAAACTACGCCACTGCTGTGAGCAAACACGGAGTGGGGAACTATTCACCCATTGTGAGTATGGCGTTGGAGCTGATTGAAAAGCAGTTTGTTGAATTGCAAAGCGTGGAAGCCTTGTCAAAGCAACTGCATATCAGCAATTCTTATTTGGCAAGAATGTTTAAAAAGCAGGTGGGTACGTCAGTATACGAGTATATCCAGAATATGAAGTTGGCCCATGCGGTCAAATTGCTGGCGGACGGCAAAAGTGTCACCGAGGTGTGCTTTGATGCAGGCTTTAACAATTATTCTTACTTTATTCAGCTGTTTAAAAGAAAGTATGGCATTACTCCTCATAAATATCAAAAAGGATTGGACGTTTAGTAAGATTACTGAACTGAATTGCACTGGTTTTTCTTGAAATATAGAAAATAATCTGTAAAAAATATTGACATCCCGAAGCAATAATGGTACATTGAAAGCATCGTAGTATTGCGGAATCAAAATGCGTTGCTGTGTCAGGAGGTCTATGGAATGCACGAGCATACAGAATCGTCAATGCGGCTCACCAAAATCACGGAGGACAAGGTGATCTATCCCATTTCCTTGACCCATATTAAAGAAGATACCTTTGGCAGAGATATGTTGTTTGGTGGGCGGACGGTTTGTGAGCACGAAATCTACATTTGCATTGAGGGAGAGGCGGTCTCGTATGTAGGAGACGCTTCTTACTCCATTCAAGGGGGAACGGTGCTGACCTATAAGCCGGAGGAACACCACCGCACCTTTGTGACCAGCACGCAACAATATGATCGGTATATTCTGCTGTTCCATTACGATCTGTTTGCCAATCTGTGGCAAGATGCCGACCACTCTATATTGTGTATGTTTTCTCAGCGGGAGGCCTATGAAAAAAATGCCATTCGACTGCTTCCCAAAGAGTTCGGACAATTGAAATTCCTGCTGGAACGTGCTGTGCAATATGAAGAAGGCGATACAGCACAGCAAGCCGCGTTTTTGGTGGATTTTATTAAGATTATGCAACTGCTCAGCGTCGGCTTTGCCAATACCAAAGGGCATAACTACATCGGTACCCGTGTTCCTGTGGTGGATATGGCGCTGGAAATCATTGACAAACATTACTGTCAACTGCAACGGGTGGACGAAATATCCAAAAAACTCAACGTCAGCGACTCTTACCTTGCCCGTACCTTTAAAAAGCAGGTGGGCACGTCGGTGTACGATTATATTCTGAATATGAAATTCGCCCACGCGGTGCGGCTTTTGTCGGCGGGCAGTTCGGTGACCGATGCTTGTTTTGAATCGGGTTTTAACAGTTATTCTCATTTTATCCAAATGTTTAAACGCCGCTACGGTACCACCCCACGCAAATATCAAAAGAATCTGGATGTGTAACCAATGAAGGTGGTTCTTTGCTCCCTTAATTCTCAATATATCCACTCGTCTCTGGCACCTTGGTGCTTGCTGGCGGGTGTAAAACAATATGGCAACAGCCGATTGCAGGTGTCGGTGGTGGAAGGTACGGTCAACGAAGACCTTGCCGCCGTGGCAGAACGGATCATTCGTTTGGCACCGAAATGCATCGGCTTTTGCTGTTATATCTGGAATATTCAGCGGGTGCATCAACTCCTGCCTCTGATCAAAACCGCCTTGCCCCAAACGGTCGTTGTATTAGGCGGACCGGAGGTGGGGTATTGCGCCTACGAAGTGCTGACCGAACATCCTTTGGTGGATTACGTGCTGACAGGGGAAGGGGAACGCTCCTTTGCTCACTTGTGTAATGCTTTGCTTTCAGGCGAAAGCCCAATGGTAGCAGGAGTGAGCGGTCGGCAGGACGGAAACGTTTTTTCTGTGCCTGAAGCACCGTTGGAGGAAGAACCGCCCTCGCCTTATTGCGATGCGTATTTTGCGGCTTTAAACGGGCGCATCACCTATCTTGAAACCTCCCGTGGATGCCCCTATGCCTGCGCTTATTGCTTGTCTGCCCGATGCGGTAAGTTAAAGTTCTTTTCGGTGGAACGGGCCAAGCGTGAAATGCTGTTGTTAGCAAAAAGCGGTACCAAAACCGTAAAATTGGTGGATCGTACCTTCAATGCCCATCGGGAGCGAGCCAAAGATTTGTGGCGGTTTATTATTGAAAACTACGGCACAAACATCCCCGAGGGCGTGTGCTTTCACTTTGAGATCGCAGGGGATTTGTTGGACGATGAGTCCATTGACATCATACAAACCGCACCGGCGGGCTCTATGCAGTTTGAAGTAGGCATTCAAAGCTTTCACGAGCCAACGCTTGCCTATATTCGTCGCAAGACCGATCTTCAAAAATTGTGTCATCGGGTAAGACGATTGCTTGAAAAAGGCAACGTGCACGTTCATATTGACTTGATTGCAGGCTTGCCGTTGGAGGATTTTGATACCTTTGGACAAAGCGTCAATCAGGCATATGCCCTTGGCGCCAATATGCTGCAATTGGGATTTTTAAAGCTGATCCACGGCTCGCCCATGCGGGAAGATCCCCACCGCTATCCTTGTAGTTATCATTCCATGCCGCCTTATGAGGTAACCGAAACCCCTGCATTGTCGGAGCATGACCTTGCCCGCTTGCATCAAGCAGAATGGGCGGTGGATAAGCTATATAACAGCGGCCATTTTTTCGGCAGTCTGCCTTACGTGCTGTCGGTAAGCGGCCAAACGCCCTTCAACTTGTTTTTGGCCTTCGGTGAATGGGCGAACGAGAAACAAGGGGCACCCTTGAGCCGTGTTGCCCATTGGTTTTATGAATTTGCTCTTACGCAAGGCGCCGATGCCGTCACCCTGCGGGACGTGATGGTGTGCGATTGGCTTTCTACCGTGAAAGGGGGACAGCTACCGCCCTTTTTGCAAAGAGAAGATCCTCGTTTGTCCACATTCCGCAAGTTTTTGCGTAAAAATTCCGCTACCAAGCCCTTGGCAGGCGTTGCCAGAGGGAGTGCCTTGCTGTATGGCGAAACGCAAGGGGTGTACGTAGATTATGTAAACCAAGATCCCGTAACGGGACGATATGTATTGCATCCCATTGATTGGGAAGGAGAGGACGATGATGCATCCTTATAAATGGACCAAACGGGCCTGTTATACCGCCTATTTTACCATGTCCACCATTTTCAGTTTGCCGCCTGTGCTGTTTATGACCTTTCGGGAACTGTACGGTATTTCTTATACCTTGCTGGGTACTTTGGTACTGACCAATTTTTGTACCCAGTTGGCCATCGATTTGATCTTTACCCTGTTTGCCAAGCATTTTAACGTAAAAAAAGTGGTGCGTGTTATGCCGCTCATCACCACCATGGGCTTGTCCGTTTATGCGATCGTCCCGATGCTTTCACCGCAAAACGCCTATGTGGGGCTTTTTACGGGAACGGTGTTGTTTTCGGTTTCGGCGGGACTTTCTGAAGTGTTGCTCAGCCCTATCATTGCCGCCATCCCCTCAGATACCCCCGGTCGGGATATGAGTCTGCTCCACTCCCTGTATGCCTTTGGCGTGTTCACCGTGGTGGTGGTCAGCACCGCCTTTTTGCGATTGTTCGGGCAAGAGTATTGGATGTATCTGACCTTGTTTTTAGCGGTTTGGCCCATTTTGGCGTCGGTGATGTTCTTCTGTTCCCCCATGCCCGATATGGCAACCGATCACGCCCCACAGCAAGCCAAAACAAGAACGGGTAAGCGTGCGCTGGGACTTGCGCTGTGCGTAGGATGCATCTTTTTCGGCAGTTGCGCCGAGAATGCGATGTCCAACTGGATCTCGGGCTACGTAGAAAAAGTGCTGAACATTGACAAATCATGGAGCGATTTGTTGGGAATGGCTCTGTTCGCCATCTTGTTAGGACTTGCCCGTATCACCTACGCCAAATACGGCAAAAAGATCATTCCTATTTTGCTGATTGGTATGATCGGCGCTTCGGTTTGTTATCTCACGGTGGCCTTTACCAACAACACGGTGGTAGCGATTACCGCTTGCGTGCTGACCGGCTTGTTTACCTCTATGCTCTGGCCCGGCACCTTGATTATGATGGAAGAAAACATCCCCGGTGCAGGGGTGACTGCCTTTGCTTTAATGGCGGCGGGCGGTGACCTTGGGGCATCGGTTGCGCCCCAATTGCTTGGCGCGGTCACTGACTGGGTGGCAGCAGGACCTGCCGCCGACCGTATGGGACAGATTCTGTCGGTATCTGCCCAACAGGCGGGACTGAAAACGGGAATGCTGGTCTGTTCGGTTTTTCCCATATTGGGCACGGTCGTGGTTTTGTGCCTCATCGCATATTTCAAAAAGCAAAAAAAGGGTACTGTCGCTCACTGAACGACAGTACCCTTTTTTGTTTATTCCTCGGTTTGGTTTTTCAGCAAGGCGATGGCCTTTTGCAAAAAAGCGGGGATGGGCGCACCCAACGCCCCCGCGTTTTCAATAATCGAGCCAAGCTCGGTACAAATATACCAGATGCATACCAATGGGAGCAATAAGGTTTTGTATTCAAAGGGTAGGGTAAGCATGGGCAAATTGGCCGTAATCAAGTGCACCAGCAAATCAAAAATGGCTGATGCGCCTACTGCTAAAAACATACCGATCTTGCCGAAAATTCCTTCCCTGGCAAGGCGGGAACACCACGCCCCACAGCGAAAAGCGGCAACCGTGCCGGTGATCCAATCCACACCTGCGCATACAATGACCAGACAAATCAGCCAACCTGACCAACCCAATAAAGCGGCGGGCAGCGCAAGCAGAGCGGCCAGAGAAAATTTTGCCAAAGTAACATTCATTGCTTGTTCACCGTCCTTCGCAAAATCAGATTGGCGTCTTGTGCACCTACCTTGCCGTCTGCATCCATATCGGCAGTTTGCTGCTGGGAAGCATCAAAGGTTCTTTTGCCTACCACCGCTTGTAATACGTTAAGAGCATCTGCGGCGTTTACCTTGCCGTCGGCGTTCACGTCGCCGTAATTATATCCCAGTGCCGCCCAGGTTTTCGGCCCGGCAATGCCGTCTACCGACAGCTTGCGCGCTGTTTGAAAAGCTCGTACCGCTTCACGGGTCTTGGCTCCGAAGATGCCGTCCACCGTCAGAGGGTTAAAGGCAAGCGCCAAGGCGATCTGCATATGATTCAGTCGTTTTTGCAGGGAAGTGACGGCATCACCGCTGTCGCCTTGCTGCACCGTTTGGGGCAGGATAACAGGAGTCACCGTAATCGGTTTGTCAGCAAGCTTGCGTTTCACGTCAGCTCTGAACATATCCATGGTGTAGCCGAAATGGGTCCACCAATGCTCGGGATCTCCGTGATTACTGGCAATGCCTTTTTGGTAGCCCTCCTTGTGGCTGATCACGTGGTTCTCGTTCAGGGAGTACAAGCGGCACAAATAGGCGGTTAGTTCCACCGCATTTTGATAGCAAGCGGTAAAGTAGGTTTGATTGGTTTTCCAATCAGTAGGCTCGCACATCTCAAAGGCGATGTGGGTATTGTTACCGCTGTCAGCACAATGCCACGCTCTGTGGTTCCAAGGCAAATGCTGACAAACCACGGTGTCGTCTACAAAAGCGTGCACCGCCACCGCCAGATCTGCCCGATTCCAGCGGCTGTACCAACTTGGTGCCATCACCCCGGGAGTTGCGGTAGAATGCACCATAATGCCCTTGGGGGTAATGGTACGCCCTGCCTGATAACAATCGTTTTTGGTGATATAGGTTTGTTGTAAATTCATATCCGTATTCCTCCGATTCATATTCAGTTAAGAGTTCGTACCTATTCTATACCGGCGGATTTAACAGCTTGACCACGGAATAGGAGTAGTTGGACGGATCGTAGTCCAGATACATCAAAAGGGGCTGTCCCGCAGGTATGACCTTTCCGTTAAGGTGTGAGGTGTTGGTCCACTTACCGTTGTAATAGACGGTGACACCCGAACACATCGGTCCGTACCAATAACTGCCATCAAAGACCACATCATCCGTTGCCGTGGCAATAACCGAGCGTCCGCCGGAAAAAAAGGTATCGCTGACCTCAGGGAAGGTTAACTGAGGCATCCCTGTGTTGGAATAGTCGGGAGTAACCGTAAGCACCGCCGGGACAGACTGATGAGAATAGTTGGGGTTGAGATATACCGGCTGTCCACTTTGGTTTACATAAATCAGCATCGGACGGTTGGGAACAATGGCATTATTCGGCATTTGGTCGGATAAAGAAGCACCGTCATATCGATACAGTGTATGATAAATTCCCGCGTTGGTGCAAATATACGTTTGATGCCACGTATTCGTATACCGGGGATTGACCAGAAATACCATCCCCACGAGATCGGGAAGATCCTCGCTGATGGGTAGATGCAAATAAGAGTAAGAGTTTTCTGATGCCTGATAGATCCTCTGATGCATCTTCACCGATACGGCACCGTTGGTAATAGAGATTCCGTTGCCTTCCGTAAAATCGCCGTCACCTTTTTCTCCGCATGGGATCCCCAAATCCAGCGTAAACTTCATATCGGTATTTTGGCTTACCGTGGCGGTAGCAGCCTGATCGTAGGGCAAGGTTTCCACCTTGCCTACCGTCAGATCAAAGTGCTCGGCAATGTCCTGTACCCGATTCAGGTATTCTTCCATTTGATTGGTCAAGGGCGAGTCTGCTCCTTGACTTGTGTCGGGCAGAGAGGTGGCCAACCCCAGCGGGAAGGGGTCGGATTTGAATACTAAGGTGAATTCTCCCGCCTGTTCGGTGTAGGCACATAGTTGACATAATACCGACGTCCCCAAACGGGTCACCCGATCGGGCAGACTGTAGCGGATTATCCCGTCAGTAGGATAAAGTTGCTCTGAAACAAGAGTTTTATCGGCATTAGCAAAGTATAGGCGGTAGTAGCCCGCACCCTCCGGCGGCTCGCTCAAAGCAAGGCAGAGTGTTGCGGCATGATGATCTCCCATCACACCGCCGTTGACGCCGTGGGTAATATGACCGTTGGCATCCATGGTTACGTTGATCTGTTTCAATCCAATTCCTCCTTTAAATGGTGGGCAAACCAATAATAGGTACAAAAAAGGCGATCGTTGCATAAAAATGTGCAACGGGGAATTGCATTTTTTAAAAAAATGTTGTATAATCAAATCAATATCAAGCAATGGGAGAGTACTATGGATATTTTTTGCGAACAAATTGTTAAAAAGAAAAAAACCACCTTTGAAAAATGTACCGTGCTTCTGATCTGGGTGGCAGGTTGGTTTTTATGTATGGGTCTGGTTTTCTTAGGATTGGTGTTAATGGGCGGTCGCTTTTTTATGCCCGCTTTGCTTTTGGCAGCAGGCGTGGTGTTCGGTGTGTTTAAACTCAGTTCCCGCTTTAATCTGGAATATGAGTATTCGGTCACCAACGGCGTGCTGGACGTGGATAAGATCATCAACCGCAGTGATCGCAAACGGATGATCTCGGCTGAAATCGCAACATTTGACCGCTTTGAGGTGTATAACGACGAAAAAGCTATGACCGAACAAAACAGTTATGACCTGACCGTGACCGCCGTAGCCGACTCCCAAGGGGAGGAGGAGATCTACGTGGCAGTGTTCCGCCATCCTGTAAAAGGTCGGGTGCGGGTGATTTTTCAACCCGGTCAAAAGGTGCTGGACACGGTGATTGCCGCATTGCCCCGCCATATGCAGCCCCGTCGGTTCGGATAAGAAAAACGCCGCAGTCCAATGGTCTGTGGCAGTTTTTTTAGGAGGATATTATGGAATTGTTAACCGTTGCGCAAATGCGTCAGGCAGAAAAGCAGGCCTATGATAACGGGCTATCCTATGAACAAATGATGGAAAACGCAGGGAAGTGTGCGACCGATTGGATCCTATCTCGGTCCTTTGGTCATCATGCCGTGATCCTCTGCGGTAACGGCAACAACGGTGGCGACGGTGCCGTGGTAGCCCGTCGGCTGTGTCTGGCAGGCTATTCGGTATGTGTGATCTGGCTGCAGGGCGCTCCCAAAACCGAAGCGGCAAGCCGCATGGCAAATCGATTATCCGACCTTTCGCTTTTTCAAGTGGATTACACTCTTGATTCAAAAGCGGCGCTGTCAGCTTTAGAACCCTGTGATTTTGTTGTGGATGCACTGTTTGGCATCGGTTTTCACGGGCAGTTGCCGCCGGCGGCAATCGAAGTGTTTTCTCGGTGCAAAGAGCGATCCTTGCCGGTGATTGCGTTGGACATACCCTCGGGTGTGTCAGCGGATCATGGCGTGGTTGCAGCCGGTACGCCATTGTGTCAGCATACCCTGTCCTTCCATAGTTATAAATATGGACAGGTGCAGTATCCCGCCGCTGAGTATTGCGGAAACACCGTGGTGTTAGACATTGGATTGCCTCACCAAAACGAACACCAGGCCTTCGTTATTGACCGTGATTTTGTGGCTTCTCTGCTTACCCGACCGAAAGGTGACACCCACAAGGGAACGTTTGGCAAGGCTTCTCTGCTTGTGGGTAGTCTTGGAATGGCAGGAGCGGCAACCCTTGCGGTACAAGGCTGCTTGCGTTGTGGTGTAGGATTGTGTTATCCTGTGGTACCGCGAGCCATTTATCCCATAGTAGCGTGCGCCGCACCGGAAGCGGTCTATCGTTTATACGAGGAAGGTGCCTCTCCCGCTGAAATATTGCGCCAATGCGATGACGGCTCGGCTTTGCTTGCGGGGTGCGGACTTGGCGATACGCCCCTTACCCGTGACCTTGTTTATGAACTGGTGAATTCCTTTTCGGGATGTCTTGTGCTGGATGCGGATGGTATAAATGCCTTGGTTTCGCATATAGATGAAGGGAAGAAACGGAAAGCCCCGTGGATTATCACGCCCCATCCCGGAGAAATGGCACGTCTGCTTCATACCGATATTGCCACGGTACAAAAGAGTCGGGTAGCGGTAGCTACACGCTTTGCCGCTGAACACGGTTGTGTGGTGGTGCTAAAGGGAGCGGGCACGGTGATTGCCTCGCCCGACGGTCGTGTGGCTGTGAATACCACCGGCAACAGCGGATTGTCCAAAGGGGGGAGCGGGGATCTGTTGGCCGGTATGATTACCTCTTTTTGTGCCCAAGGAATCTCTCCTTTTGAGGCTGCCTGTGTCGCCGTTTGGTTGCACGGCACAGCGGCTGATATGACCGCAAAGGAACTGTCTTGTCGCAGTATGTTGCCTACGGATTTGATTGGGCAATTGCCTCGTCTGTTTCTTCAATTTGAAGCATAGCAGGTGAGAATATGAGCAAAATAAAAAAAGCAGTAGCATTGTGTTGTGTGCTACTGCTTTTTGTTGGTTGTCAATCAACGTCAAGGGGCGTGGGAATAGCCTATCCTTTTGCGTGCGACGTTACGGTGAAATTGGATGATATGACCTTGCAGGGGCGGTGGGAAGCGAGTCTCATCGGTTGCTACAAAATGACCGTAAAGGAGCCCGAAGCATGGCAAGGACTTGCTTTTTCTTGCCAAAACGGAAAAACCACTCTCGCGTTGGGCGACATTACCTATGATGTCCCCGATTCTTTACCTGAAACGTCCTTTTTTGCCATGCTTTCAGCGGCGCTGGATCAGGTTGCCTACGCTGAGCATCCGGATCACACAAGCAAAACAACGGCGGTCTATCAGGGGCAGATTGCAAGCGGTTCCTATTCGGTGGAGGTAGACAAGGCAACACGAAGACCCTTACGGTTTTATACCGAGCAAGGTGTAGAAATTGAAATGAGTTACAACTAAAAGAAAAATCCTTTGAACTTTCGTTCAAAGGATTTTTGGTGACCCGTACGAGAATCGAACTCGTGTTACCGCCGTGAAAGGGCGGTGTCTTAACCGCTTGACCAACGGGCCGTATGGTAGCGCTAGTCGGATTTGAACCAACGACACTTCGGGTATGAACCGAATGCTCTAGCCAACTGAGCTATAGCGCCATATTTTTGACGCTTTTTCTTAGCGACAAGGATGATTATATATGATGAAGTCGGTTTTGTCAATCTTTTTTTTCATTTTTTTTAAAAAATTTTGATTATTGGATTCTCACACAAAAAATCGGCGGTGTTGCACCGCCGATTGCTTGGTTGATACAAGGAATCTCACGTTAAAAAACTTAAAATCAGGTTTTTGGCAATGTTGATCAGATAATACAACACCAATGGCATAAAGAAGTTTACGCCGCCCAATCGAATAGCCAGAGCATTGGCTTCATCGGGGGGGAGCGCATCCAATCGTTCAATGCGGCGCATACACTCTTTTTTATAAATATAGTTCCCAAATAAGCCGAAAATAATCGCCCGTGCCACCAACAACAGCATAGCGACCTGAGCGGCAAGCAGCGCTACGATAGAAATCTCAGAAATCGGTTGGGGCATTGCTTGCACATAGGCTTCATATCCCTGTTCCAAAAAGGGAGCGACCTGTTGATACAACGGCACCATAAAAACTACCGAAAGCAGATCAAAGAATGCGGCGGACGCTGCCCACACATAGCACTTGCGAAACGCCAGCCAATAGGGTGCCAAAAAGAATGCCGCCCAATTCCAACTGACAATGCCCTTGCCCTGTGCCTTTAGATTGCGAAAACGTGGCAAATAGTATGTGGCTTTATGCAAAACCATTTTGGCGAATTTTTTAGCATCGATCCCGTCGATAGGTTCGCTTACATCAAGAGCAGTCTCACCGAAGGACAGGGGAACGGTGGATAATTGGGGGATTCCCTCAATGGGATGCTGACAGTGGTTACAGGTGGTTTTGGTGGGATACACCCGTGTGATCTTGCCGCATGCGGGACATTTTACCATTGCGATCCCGTTCATATAAATAATGGTGTGGGGCGCAGAGGGCGTGGGCTGTTCTGCCGCCTCCTCGGGGACCTCTTCGGTTTGAGCAGCAGGTGTCCACTCATCCTCTGTACCGTGGGAATCGGCATGATGGCAATGACCCTCAGCCTGCCAACAGGCGCGGTGATGCGGGGCGCCGCAATCGGGACAAAAAACCACGTCATCTTCAGCCGAGAACGGTTCACCACAGGTAACACAGCTTCGTGCTTCATCTACGTAAGAAATAGGAATCACCTCAAAATTTCATCATTCGTCCTATATGATAATCTACAAATGTGAACAAATCAATAACTAAAATGAAAAAAATCCGAAAAAATTGCTTCTAATAAAATATTTAGCGAAAAACCCTTTAGAAATCACGGTAAAAACTTTACAAATCGGGAAAAATAGTGTATAATCTATTGAATTTATGTTTAATATCGGATAATACCATATTATCCTTGTATAAAAAGGATGGATTACACGTATGTTACAATTTGATGAACAACGGTTGCGCCTGACCGGCGCAAAGGATGAATTGGTGGATCTGGGCGAAGCCTTGGGCATTGAAGCCGCCAAGCAAGAGATCGCAACCTTAGAAGAACAAACCGCCGACGAAAACTTCTGGACCGATATGGCGGCAGGTCAAAAAGTACTGCAAAAAATCAGCCAACTGAAAAATAAAGTGGCGGCTTACGAAAAACTGTGTGCCGATTATGACGATACATTGACGTTGATCGAAATAGCCAACGAAGAGGAAGATGAATCCCTGCTGGGTGAAGTAGTAGAAGGGGTGGACGCTGTGCTGAAAACCATGGCGGATATGCGTCTGACCACCTTGCTTTCGGGAGAATACGACAATAACAACGCCATTCTCACATTCCATGCGGGAGCGGGCGGCACCGAAGCGCAGGATTGGGCGCAAATGCTGTTCCGTATGTATGGTCACTGGGCGGATGCCCACGGCTTCAAAACCAAAACGTTGGATTATCTGGACGGAGAAGAAGCGGGACTGAAAAGTGCTGTGATGCTGGTAGAAGGGGTCAATGCTTACGGATATCTGAAATCTGAGGCAGGGGTGCACCGCTTGGTGCGGGTCTCTCCCTTTGACAGCAGCGGCCGTCGTCATACTTCCTTCGCTTCTTTGGAAGTGATGCCCGAAATTTCCGATGATACCGAAGTGGAAATTCGGGACGAAGATATGAAGGTGGATACCTACCGCAGTAGCGGTGCAGGCGGTCAGCACGTGAATAAGACCGAATCCGCCATCCGTATTACCCATATTCCCACCGGCATTATCGTGGCTTGTCAAAATGAACGAAGCCAGCACCAAAACCGTGAAATGGCATTGAAAATGCTGAAATCCAAATTGGTAGAGATCAAGGAACGGGAACATTTGGAAAAGATCGAAGACATCAAAGGTGTACAAAAAGAGATCGGTTGGGGCAGTCAGATCCGCTCTTACGTGTTTATGCCTTACACCATGGCCAAGGACCATCGTACGGGTTACGAAATGGGAAACATTAATGCGGTGATGGACGGCGATCTGGACGGCTTTATCAATGCCTACTTAAAGGCTGCAAGCCTTGGTCAGCTTGGCAATCATTCGGTTGAATAGAGGATAAGAATGAACATTACCGTTAACGGATTACAATTACATTATGAACAGTACGGGCAGGGGGAAGACGTTCTGCTGCTCCACGGCTGGGGCTCGTCGTTGGACGCATTTACGTATCTTGGCGGCCGCATTGCCAAGGGGTATAAAGTAACTGCCTTGGATTTCCCCGGTTTTGGTCAAAGTGATTTGCCTCCCAAACCGTGGGACGTGGAAGACTATGCCGCTTTAACCCTCGCCTTTATGCAAGCCATCGGGCTGAAAGACCCTATTATGCTGGGGCACTCCTTTGGGGGACGGGTGATCATCAAACTGTGCGGAACCGGTCGGGTGAATCCCGCTAAGATTCTGTTGGTGGATGCCGCAGGCGTGCGGCGCAAGCCCTCTTTTAAAACCCGTTTTCGTACCCGTTGCTTTAAAATCGCCAAATGGGCGCTGACCCGCAAGCCTTGGGCAAAGGCCTGCGAGCCGACTTTAAACCAAGTTCGTGCTTATTTCGGCTCGGCAGACTATAACTCGGCTCCTCCCGTGTTGCGGCAGACCTTGGTGCGGGTGGTCAATGAGGATTTGACTCCCATTTTGAAGAATATTACCGCCTCTACCTTGCTGATTTACGGTGAGAATGACACCGCCACCCCCGTAGCCGATGCTAAAATTATGGAACGGGAGATTCCCGATGCAGGATTGTGCATCATTCCCGAGGCAGGTCACTGGGCATTTGTAGAAAAAGCAGGTCACGTGGCGGCGATTGTAGACAGTTTTTTGAATATAGGATGATAGTATGATCTATTTGAGTTTTGCGGCAATGCTTTTGATTGGCGTGGGAACAGTGGCCGGTCTTGTACGCTGTTTTCATATGCTACAACAAAATTCTTATAAACCCGAGCGGTACGTAGCCTTTGGCAAAACCGTAAAAAAAGGTCGGTTTGTCGCTTGTTTGCTGGCGGCATTGATTCTGTCCGCCCTTTCTTTTTGGCAACAATCGGCGCTTTTGGTGCTGTTTTTGGTGTTCGCGTTGCTGTTTACCCTGCTTCGCATTGCCAAAAATCGCAAGGAACAGAAAAAGGCCATCAAGCCTCTGGTGCTGACCGCCCGTGTAAAGCGGCAGTTTGCTACCGCCATTCTTTTGCTGGGGGCGGATTGCGCTCTGTGGTTTGTGTTGCCCCATCTGCGCTTGGTTTGGGTGAGTGTGGCGTTATTTTTCTATGCCTTTACTCCTGTGCTTGCGTTGTTGGTACTGTTTGTGAATATGCCCACGGAGAAAATGGTTTCACAGCATTATGTGAACGATGCCAAACGCATTTTGAAACAATCTCCCAATATGAAAATTATTGGCGTGACAGGCAGTTACGGCAAAACCACCACCAAGTTTATTATTACCCGTTTGCTTTCTGAAAAATATACCGTGACTGTTACTCCCGAAAGTTTTAACACCCCCATGGGGGTAGTGCGTACGGTGCGGGAAAAAATGAAAGCGGGCACCGAGATCTTTGTGGTAGAGATGGGCGCCAAAAAGGTAGGGGATATCAAAGAGATCTGTGATTTGGTACATCCTACCTACGGGGTGATCACTTCGGTGGGTCCTCAACATTTGGATACCTTCCATTCCATTGAAAACGTGGTAAAAACCAAGTTTGAACTGGCTGATTGTGTGGAGCAGACAGGAGGTTCGCTGTATCTCAACTGCGACAGTCAACTGATTGCCCAAAACAAACGGGAGAGCGCAGTGTGCTATGGTACCGACCCGTCCTTTTCCGCCTATGCTACCGACTTTGTCTGTCATGAGGGCGGCTCCACCTTTACGGTCCATTATAAGGGAGAGAGTATCCCCTTGACCACCCGATTGCTGGGTAGTCATAATGTGTTAAACATCACGGTGGCCGTTGCGGTTGCCCGTGATTTTGGTGTGGAGATTCCCGATATTCAGTATGCGGTGTCCACCTTAAAGCCCACCGAGCATCGGTTAGAGGTCAAATCCTTTACCGCAGGCGCAACCTTGATTGACGATGCTTACAATGCCAATCCCGAAGGATGTTTGGAAGCGGTCAACGTGCTTGGTCGGTTTGCGGGCAAAAAGAAGATCATTGTCACCCCCGGTTTGGTGGAATTGGGGGATAAGGAATATGAGTGCAATTATCATCTGGGTGTACGAGCGGGTCAGATTTGCGACCAAATCGTGTTAGTGGGGATGAATCGCAGTAAGCCCATTGCCGACGGGGTTCGCTCTACCGCATTTGCGCAGGAGAATCTGCACGTTGTCCCGTCTTTTAAGGATGCTATGGCGCTGATAACTCCTACTTTGGATGAAAATTGTGTCGTTTTGTTGGAAAATGACCTGCCCGATAACTATTTGTATTAAGGAGTGCTTGTGTTATGAAATGGAATTTAGGGGTATTTTTCGGCGGTGCCTCGGTGGAACACGAGGTGTCGGTGATTTCCGCTTTGCAAGCCATTACCAATATGAAGGGTGAAGATTATACCATCCACGGAATCTACATTACCAAAGACGGTCGCTTTTTCACCGGTGAAGGGGTTAAGGATATTAAGAATTATAAAGACATCCCTGCTTTGCTGGAGCAGAGCACCCAAGTTACCTTGGTAAAAGATGGGGGACAGGTCAAATTGGTGGAACTTCGTCCCAAACGCTTCCGTAAGCCGTTGGAAATTGTTATTGATTTCGCCTTTCCCATCGTCCACGGCACCAACTGTGAGGATGGCTCGTTGCAAGGTTATTTTGAAGTGCTTGGTCTGCCTTATGCCGGTTGTGACGTGGTGTCCTCCGCTGTTGGTATGGACAAAGTTCTGTTTAAACAGGTTATGCAACAAAACGGTCTGCCGGTGGTGGATGGTGTTGCTTTTTATGCTCGTGAGTTCGCGGTATCGTCGGATGCGATTTTAGAAAAAATCGAAGCCTTGGGCTATCCTGTGATTGTGAAACCTGCCAATCTTGGCAGCAGCGTGGGGATTGCCAAAGCCGACAATCGTTCTGCTTTAATCGAAAAAATCAACCTCGCCGCTTCCTTTGCTCCCAAGCTGTTGGTGGAAAAAGCCGTCACAGGACTTCGTGAGATCAACTGCTCGGTGGTGGGGGATGCTAACAACTGCAAAGCCTCGGTGTGTGAAGAGCCTGTAATGAGCGATGAAATTTTATCTTACAGCGACAAATATCAACGGGGCGGCGGCAAATCCAAAAGCAGCGGTATGGCAAGTTTAGACCGTCTGATTCCCGCTCCTATTGAAGACGAAAAACGGGATGAAATCTGCGAACTTTCTTGCCGTGTGTTTAAGGCTTTGGGTTGTAACGGTGTGGTGCGCATTGACTATTTGATGGACACCGACGATAACAATAAAGTGTATGTAAACGAAATCAACACCATCCCCGGCTCCCTTGCTTTTTATCTGTGGGAGGCGGCAGGGGTTAAATATTCCGATCTGTTAGAAGAAGTGATCGCCTGCGGCCGCAAGCGTCAACGGGAAAAAGAACAGTTGATGTTCACCTATGACACCAACATTTTGGAAGGCGGCTCTTTCGGCGCCAAAGGATGTAAAAAGTAATGGATCAAAACACTCGTATAGCACAACTGCAAGCGGATTTTGCTGCCGCTTTCGGAGAAACAACACATCTCCGCTACTTTTCTGCCCCCGGTCGGGTGGAACTGTGCGGCAATCATACCGACCACCAAGGAGGCCAAGTGGTTGCCTTGGCAGTCAATTTGGACATTATCGGCGCCGCCGCCCCGCGGGAGGACGCCATTGTTCGTCTGTTTTCCTTTGGTGCAGAGCCTGGTATAGTTGATTTGAAGGGCGAATGTCCCCCAAAAGGCACGTCTGATGCTCTCATTTGGGGCGTGGCAAAGGCTTTACAAGAAAAAGGGTACGCTGTGGGTGGCTTTGATTGTGTTACCCGCTCGGCTGTTCCCTTTGGGTCGGGACTTTCGTCCTCTGCCGCCTTTGAAAACTTTGTTGCTACGGTATTTGATGGTTTACATAACAACAATTCAATGGACCCGGTACATAAAGCGTTGGCGGGGCAATGGGCAGAAAATAATTGCTTTGGCAAGCCATGCGGGCTGATGGATCAATTGGCATCCTGCCTTGGCAATGTAACTTATATGGACTTTGCCGATCCCGATCATCCCAAGACCCAAACGGTGGCAATGCCCCTCGAAAAGGTCAATCGGGTGCTGTGCGTTGTCAAAACCGGCGGCAGTCACGCCGATCTGACCCATCATTATGCCGCCATTCCTGCAGAAATGAAAGCAGTAGCCGCTTTTTTCGGCAAAAACCTGTTGTCCCAAATTGTGAAAGAACAGGTGATGGACAACCTGCCTGCCCTGCGCGAAGCAGTCGGCGATCGCGCTGTTTTGCGCGCGCTCAATTATTTTGATGAGTGTGACCGCTCCCGTCTGGTGCTTGCCGCCTTGCAAGAGGGTAGAGTGGAGGATGTATTGCCCATTCTTACTGCCTCGGGAATCGCTTCTCAAACGTTGTTGCAAAATGTCAGCAACCCTGAGGATACCGCTTTTGACGGGGTAGGGATGGCGTTGTATCTCAGCCGACAAGTCTGCCCTGACGGTACCTACCGTGTTCACGGCGGTGGTTTTGGCGGAACCATGTTGGGTTTGATTCCCACCGAGGAATTCGCCGGTTATAAATATGCCATGGAATCTGTGTTCGGTGCTGACACTTGCATTGCCTTGCAAGTGCGTGCCGAAGGCGGAATGGAAATAAATTAAAAGCGAGGAAACGGTATGGATTGGATCTCCTATGTGCTTCTCATTGTCTTTTTGCTGTATTTTATCGGCTTATTTGTTTGGATACTCTGGCGTAGAAAAATCAAACGGCAGCAACAAAAAGCCGAATTGGCTCAGCCGCTTGAAGAGCCCACCTTGGTTGTAACGGGCGCAACGGTAGTCGAAAAAATGATTGCCGATGACGTTTCGGGCAGTCCCCGTATGCCTCGCAGAACGCAGGTTTTTTCGGTCTGCTTTAAAACCGATGACGGCAACCGGCGTACTTTGTCTGTTCCCAAAGAAGTCTTTGACACGCTGAACGAAGGCGACAGCGGTGCCCTTGCCTTGCAAAACGATGGATATTACGACTTTTTGAAGGGTGAGACTGCTACTCAAAACCAGGAATAGACCGACAGGTTCTCCCGTTGTTTTAGTTCTTTCAGCTTGCCCAGACATAGGGTGGCGGTGGGAACAAACTCATCGGGATGATGGTCGGCCAGCGCTGCCATATGGGCCAAATGGTCGTCGATCTCATCCAAAACCGATTGATCGGTATACATCATCAATATCAGCCGCTCTTGCTCCCACTGTCCTTTGGTGGAGGCAAGGGTGGCTTTTGCTTTGTCCATTTTGCCCTCCTCGGCATGGTGTATGCATATAAGCAGTTGTTCTTCCATTACATCGGTAGCGTGATTTACGTAAATAATGCCCAATATGCAGCATATGGTAACCACACAAGCCAAAACGGCGGCGATCCAAAGCCCTTTCATCGTATCGTCTCCTTTTTGATCAGGGTATAATTGCCGCTTTTGTCAGCGGTCATAACAAAAACGTCCTGCAAGGCTGTTTTCTCTTTTTTTAGGATCGTATTGATTTGCTTTTCGGTCATATGGCATAGTGCAAGAGCGGCGTGATGCAATGTTCCGTCGCCGATGACTACACAGGGCAGACCGTTGTCCGGCTCAACCTTGCAAACCATTTGTGCGGTTGCGGTAGCGGTTTGCGGGGTGGGTAATACGCTTAGCTTGCCGTCGGTCTCTACAATGCAATATGAGATGTCTTCCAATTTAAAATACCCTTTTTGCCGCAAGCTGCTTAGCAGATCTTCCACCGTCAGTCGCAGTTTCGCCATGGTTTTTTGCTGAATCACGCCGTCTCGAATTACAATGGCAGGTTTGCCGTCGAACATGTTTCGTAGCACAGGTAGTTTTAATGACAAAAAAGAGAAGAGGATCTCCAGAATAACCAAGGTAAAAATGGCAATAATACCGTTGATAACAGGACGATTCAGATCTTGTATGGGTGCGGCGGCACATTCTGAAATTAAAATGGTAATCACCAGTTCTTCCGGTTGCAGTTCGCCGATCTGCCGTTTGCCCATCAGTCTGAGCGCTAAAATAACAACGCCGTATAAAATTACAGCGCGAATCAAGGTAATGACCATCGTTATCACTCTCCTTGAGTAGTATGTGGCAAAGCGGAGAAATTAACGATGGTGTTTTTTACCACCAAAAAGGAGAGAGTGTGTGGAACAGACCAAATTATCATCATTGCTTATACAAAATGTGATGCAGGTGCGTAGTGCGTATGCCTCGTCCGGCGACTTGAACGTACGGATGTTGTCGTCAGGCGAGCATCGGTTTGCTTGCATCACGTTAGAAAATATGGTGAACAAACAAATATTGAATGACATGCTCTTAAAGCGATTGGTACGGCAACCGCTTTCCGGCCCGCCGATGAACTGCTTTATACAAATTGAGGAAGAAATTTCAACCGCCTCCGAGCAAAAGCGCATATCTACCTTAGAGCAGTTGTATGAAATGATGGCATCCGGTTTTGCTGTGTTGTTAATGGATGGCGTTCCTTTGGGACTTGCTTTGGGTTTTCAGGGGTTCCCCGCCCGTGGGGTACAACCACCCGAAAATGAGGTGATGGAGCGAGCGTCTCATGAAGCCTTTGTAGATGTGCTGAAGCTTAATACACCGCTGTTGCGCCGACGGATGAAGACCAAGGATTTTGTGATAGAAACCATGCAGGTGGGGAGAAGCAGTCAGACACAGGTGGCTGTTTGCTATTTGCAGGGACGGGCATCAGAGGGTACCGTTGCTAAAATCAAACAGCAACTTCGTTCGGTGAAAATAGATACGGTGCTGGAGTCGGGCTATCTACAACCTTTTTTAGAGGCGGATTCCCGCTCTTTGTTTCCGTCGGTGGGTGTGAGTGAACGACCGGATACGGTTTGTGCCAAAATCAGTGAAGGACGGGTGGCAATTCTGGTAGATGGCTCGCCCTTTTGCCTGATCACACCGTTTCTGTTTTCGGAACATTTTCAAAGCATGGATGATTACACCATGAATCCATACTATGCCACCTTTATCCGATTGCTGAAGTATCTATCTTTTTTCTTAGCAATGCTGCTGCCGGGCTTCTATGTGGCAGTGGGGGAGCACAACCCCGAGGTGTTTCCGTCAGCTATCTTTTTTAAGGTGGTTGACGCCGAGGTTGCCACGCCTTTTTCGTTGCTTTGGGAGGCGTTGATCATCCATACTATTTACGAGATTATGCGAGAAGCGGGATTACGCTTGCCTAAATCAGTGGGTCACGCCGTTAGTATTGTGGGAGCGTTGGTCATTGGTGAGGCGGCGGTTACGGCAGGTCTGATCGGAGCGCCTATGATCATTGTAGTGGCGGTCACAGCGTTGGCATCCTATGTGATCCCGTCGTTGTATTATCCCACTGCGATCCTGCGGTTTTTATTTATTATCGTTGGAGGCCTTTCAGGGCTGTTTGGCGTAGTGCTGTTGTTTGCGGTGGTCCTGACCGAGATCACCTCCCTTAACGCCTTTGGTGTGCCGATATCCGCGCCCATTTCCCCCTTCGATCTGCGATCTATGCGGGATACGGTGGCTCGGTTGGGATGGAAGACCCTGTCCCGCCGTATTGCAAAAGTGCAAGAACTCCACGGAGCAGAGGAGGAAACAAGGTGACGTCCAATCAAAGAATTGGTGCCGGACAGTTCTTTTTAATGATCTTTCTTTCGCGAGTGGTGCTGACTCTTACCTACAGCATCAACTCAGGCGGACATACTATTAGCAATGCGGATTGGTTTGCCGCTCTGTTTATGCCCTTG
This sequence comes from Clostridia bacterium, assembly GCA_017439545.1. Taxonomy (GTDB): domain Bacteria; phylum Bacillota; class Clostridia; order Oscillospirales; family Acutalibacteraceae; genus UMGS1484. The sequence continues at coordinate 25,043 of JAFSIW010000030.1, forward strand.
ATCTTGCTGATTATGGGCGTTCCCGCTTTTGTCTTTTTGCATCATTCTCCCGGAGGTGATCTATGCGATTTCGCCTTCACTTTAGGAACGGGGGTTGGCAAGGCGGTCTCCCTGTTATACGGATTGTTGTTTTTGCTGTTAACCTTTACGCCGGTGGCTCGTTTCTCCTTTTTTGTAACCTCCACCACACAAACCGAAAAAGGGGAGTGGTTTTTTCCTTTGTTGATTATGGCAGCAGTGTCTTTTGGTGCCGCCAAAGGGGTACAGGCCATTGCCCGAACGGGCGCAGTGTTGGCGGTTATTGGGATTGCCGCTATTGCCGCCATCGTGCTGGCGCTGATTCCCCGTATGGATATGCTGAATATATATAATCCCTTGGCCGGCGGCATCCGAGAGGTGGGCTCATCGGTCTTACTGCTCATTGCCAATTCGCTGGAACTTAGCATGCTCTATATGTTGGCACCTCACATACGCGGCAGTGTGAAAAAGGCGTATCTGGGCTATTGTGTTACCGCGCCGCTTATGCTGTTTTTGGTGCTGTTTACCGTAATGGCGGTATTGGGCCCCTATGCTACGTTACAACTCTTTCCCTTCTATTCGGTGGCGGGAATCGCTAAAATCGGGGAACTGACCAATCTGTCTGCCTTAGAGGCGTCGGTTTGGATCGTTGGGGTGTTTGCCAAGTGCGCCTTGTATTTGTATTTTAGTTACCGTTGTCTATCCAAAGTTGTTTCATTGCCCCATCGGTGGATGTGGTTTGTTCTGTTAGGGAGCTTGTCAGCAATCGCGGCAGCTATGAGCTCAGATAACGTAAAAAAAGCCCAACTGAATTTTTCGGTGGTAGGCAGTCTTTGGATCAACGCCATATTTTTGATTGTATTACCACTGATTCTAACGGTGGCAGGCGCCATCAAAAGGAGGAAGCAGAATGCGACGATGGATTCTATGGTTGGTTAGTTTATCCTTGCTGTTTGGTCTTACAGGCTGTTCGGATACCGCCCCCTTAAAAGAGAAATTGATTATTGAGGGAATCGGGGTAGACTACGCTGAAAATCGGTTTGAAGTGACCTTGCAGGTGTATGCACCCTCCACCGAAGGAGTTTCAAAAAAAGGATATCAGACCTTTTCAGCCGTTGGTGAAACTTTATATCAGGCATTACGATTGGTGGACGAAAACACGGGAAAATATTCCTATTACTCCGATACCAAGGTTGTGGTGTTTTCGTTGGACGCTTTACAAAAAGGCTTGTGGAATAACGTGGAATACTTTGTGCGAAGCAGCGAGATGGGCTCAAACGTGGCGCTGGCGGCAACCCGCGGGCGGGCGGCGGATCTGCTGACGGTGGAGGGGGAGGGAAACAATATTCCCGCCCGTGTGCTGTCCAATGCCTTGCATTACGGTAAAAGCGACGTGGGACCCATCAGCGGTGAACTGATGACGGTCAGCGCCATGTTGGTCAACGATTGGGGCGAGGTTTCACTGCCGATGCTGGCCGTAGAGAAAAAAGAAGGAAAAGGATATCCCTATTTTGACGGAGTGTTGTGTTTTCATCAGGATACTCCGCAGTATCAGATGACAGAACAGGAGAAATGGGTCTATAATTGGATGCATGAATATTACGATGATCGGGCGTTTGTACTGCCATATGATAATCATTTGTATGCCCTGCAAATCCGCGACAGTAAGAGAAAAATAAAGGTTTATGTTGATAAGGATGTTCCTGTTTTCACGGTGAGTCTGACCTTGACTTGCGATATTATGGAGACCAATTCAGCCCATGGCGTGGTACTGACTGATCTGGAGGACCTAAAGACCAAAATGGAGGAAACGGTCAGTAATCTGACGCGATCCACCTTACAGCAGGTGGCGGTTACACAGCAATGCGATGTGTTTGACTTGGGGCGCACCCTGCGCAAACAGCATCACGACTTTGTAAGGCGGGCGGGCGATCTGTCTACTGCCCTGAAAAACAGTCGGTTCGAATGTATAACAGAGGTGATAATCGCACGAGCGGGTCAGGGTAGCGTGGATGAATGAATAAAAAAAGAGTTTTCGGCACATTGCCGAAAACTCTTTTTTGTCTGATATTATTTTTTGCGGTAAGCCAATCGTTCAAATCCCCAAAACAGCAAGCAACCAAACGCGTAGCAGATCACGTCTGCCACCGAGAAGGTATTGCCGACCAGTATACGAAGCGGAGTTATGTGGTTAAGACCCAATAAAGCAACGGGATCGACAAGCTGAATCAACTCCACCAACAAAGCGAATCCCAATACGTAAAGGGGAAGCAATTTTGGTTTGTTTGGTAATACAACTCGCACCAGACAACATAGTAAAACCGTAACCAGCAGGTCACCGCCGTAGGGGCGGATCCAATCGTCGTGGATGAACAAGGCAATGAGCACCTCGGTTATCAGCAAAAGAAGAGCGCATCCACCGTAAATCAGACGAGCTTTTGTTTTATTGTTCATAGCCGTCTCCCTTGGTAAAGCGATACAAATTGGCGGTATATTCCATGCCGCACGTGCCCATCGGCTCATACGCCATAGTATACAGGTCAGTGGCAAGATTTTCCAATCGGAATAACCGTTTGCCTCGCTCCGATACCGTAGCCATATCCGAAGTTCGTAAAATTACCGGTAGTTTTGCCGTTTGCCGCATCACTCGCAAAATCTCGTTACCACGCTGATTTTGTCCCAATACCCGTATATAAGCGGGAGACCCCTCTTGGTCTTTGGCGGTAATGCCGATAGCGGCGCAAAGTAAAATGCGGCGAATACGAGAGAGGGGATACCGTTTGGTTTTAACGGCATTACAGATTTCGTCAAAGGAGCGCCCCTGCCGAATGGCTTCGTACAGGCGGTTTTCCAGTCCCTCCGATACTCCGGCAATGCGGGCAAGATAAGCGGGCTCAACCATTCGTAATCGTGAAAGAATCGCCCGATCCAAAGCGGAGAGGGTAACGGGAGCGCGTCCGTTCAGCTTGCAATCGGCAAGAATGTCCAAGGTTTCTTTTGGTGCGTAGCCCTCTGCCACGGCAGGGTCGGCTTGTATGATCCGCCGCAGTTGAGAAGCGGAACAAAATTCATCGGCAACAAGGCGGCTGTCGTGTTGCGAGCCCGCCCGTTTAACCGTTTCGGGCAATACGTGAGAATAGGCAGAGCGTAATGCCAGCATATATTCAACAGCAAGTAGGTTGTTGGGCGTATCCATCAGCGCCGCTTCGGCAGCGTATCCGTTATCAAGCAGGGCTTGTCGACGCATTTGCGCGCCTTGCTTTTTGTCTACTGCGCCAACGGCTTCCAAATGCTCTATGGCGGCGGCGGTACGCCGCAACGGCTCAGTATCACCGCATTCGCTGCCAAAATGCAAGGCATCCAAACAGCCTGTAGCAAGCAAGGTTTCTATCCCTCCCTTGGCAAAAATGCCTGCATTGCCAAGGGCGTATGCCACCGGCAACTCCAGCACCAGATCCGCACCGTTTGCCAGAGCACAGCGGGTGCGGGCTATTTTGTCCATAATGGCAACATCGCCCCGTTGGGTAAAGTTGCCGGACATGGCGCAAACAATATGGGTAGCGCCGTTTTCTCCGGCGGCACGGATCTGATAGGCATGGCCGTTATGAAACGGATTGTATTCCGCAATGATTCCCGTGATTTTCATAGAAATCCCATTCTCCTCTTGCAATTCATGGTGGATTCGTGTATACTCATATTATATAAACGTATCCATTAAAAAGCAAGAGTTTTCCTTGTGTTTATCAGAAAGGACGATGATTATGTTCGATATGATGTTGGCGGCAGGTCAGCTGTTGAATCCTGCAACGGGAGACAATTCTGACTCGCTGGTTAAAATTCTGATTATTGCGGGCGTGGTGTGCGTGCTTGCGGTAGCCGCGTTGATCCTGCTTCCCAAGCTGTCTAAAAAGGATGAATCCGAAGAATCCGAAGTAGAAGAGATCGATCAGGAATAATGGGAAGGCAGTCGTTTTCGGCTGCCTTTTTTAGGGGAATATAGAATGATAAAACCATGTTTTCTAAAATTGAATTTGTTGACTACTCCCTTTGGCGTGAGCAAAAAGGAGATGTCCCTGTCGTTTGCGCTTTCCGGCGGTCAAGAGGAGCCTTTGCAGTCGATGAGGGTCGCAGTAGCTTGCAGTCTTGATGCCTTTCACAAAGCCGAATATGCGGCCGATACCGGTTGGTTTGACGCTACTTGCAGTAACGGCATCGATTTATCCCATCGCTTTGCCAGCCTTGAAGAGGGTCAATTGTACTATCTTGGTGTGCAATGCAAGGTGGGAGACACCCTCAGTCAATGGTCGAATCCCTTGGCATTTTCTCTTGCCGATGGGTGGGATCCCACGTCGGTTTGGTGTGATTCCGACAGCGATTTTTGTCTGCTGCGGCGAAAATTTACTCTGCGTGAAAAACCTGCCAAGGCGCTTTTGTACGTAACCGCTCTGTCACCTGAGCCTTCGCGACAGTTTGTGTATCACGCATACTGCAATGGGGAGCATGTGTGTTTAGGTCCTGCTCGGTGTGGGAAAGAGAACGATCGTACCGTGCTGTATTATGAGGTGGCAGAGGTTACCGATTGCCTGAAAGCAGGGCAAAACTGCTTTGGCGCAAGCTGTTATACAAGAGAATCTCATCAGTTTGCCGCCCGATTGGTTGTTTTTGATGCGGTTGGCACCAAAACCACCGTCTGGGAGACCGATTCGGAATTTGAAGCTATGGATGCTACTGCTGTATACCGTCCCGATGGCTCTATCGGCACCAACTATTTTACGGCACACGGTCAAAATCTGAACGGAGAAGCCTATCCCTTTGGTTGGGACACGGGTGCCGATTGCCATAGTTTTTCTGCGGCGACAGAAAAAGAAAAATTGGGGCAAACGATGTTGCTGCAGACCTATCCTGCGCCACCTGTAAAGCGATTCGTGCAAGAGGCGACGCGTTATGAATGGCTGGAAGACGGCACGCTGTTTGTGGATCTGGGACAAGAGATCATTGGTGACCTGTCGATAGACGCTTCCTGCGACACGGCGAAAGACATTGTTGTACGTTGCGGCGAGGAATTGAAGGAAGACGGTCGCTTGCGTTATGCTATGCGTACCGGCAACGTGTATGAGGAGCATTGGCGTTTTGCCGCAGGGGAGCAACAACTGACCGCTACGGGACTGAAAACCTTTCGTTATGTTGAGATTGAAGGGTTGAGCGAGGAGGATGCTCCCACCGTATACGGATGCGCTTACCGAACGGATTTTGACGAAAAAGCATCTTATCTGTCCTGCTCCAGCGAGTTGCTCAATACCATTTATGATTTGTGCAAATATACCATTCAGGCCACCAACCAGAATCTTTACGTCGATTCCCAGTCCCGCGAGCGTTGCGCCTATGAGGGAGACGTGTTGATCAATATGCTAACCGCCGCTGTCGTGCAGGATTGTGACGCTTTGTCCCGCTTTAGCGTGGATTATCTGCTGACCCACCGTACTTGGCCTGCGGAATACGTGTTGTTCTGCATTTTGATGGCGCGGGCGGATTATGAATACACAGGGGATATGGGCTTGATTCAAAAACGGTATGATCTGTTGAAGAATAAGCTGTATTTGACCCATCTGGATGAATCGGTGGGACTGATCCGTAATATTACCATGGCGGGTAACGTGATGGATGCGGTGTTGGTGGATTGGCCCATGACCGAGCGGGATGGCTATGAGTATAACAAGGCCATCTATAACACGGTACTCAACAGCGTGCACTATCGCGCGTTAGAAGATCTTGCCTACCTTGCCCGCATTATCGGCAAAGAAGAGGACGCCGCCTATTATCAGCAAAGGGCTGATGCGCTGAAACGTGCCATGATTCAAAAACTATATGATGCTGAGCGGGGATGCTTTGTGGACGGTCTGGATACCGACGGCAATCCCTTGACTCACGCCGCCCAGCACGCCACCGCCTTTGCACTGTATGCAGGGGTGTATGAGGATCGGGCAATGCAACTGGCAATGGCGGACTACCTGAAAGAGCAGGGCAACATTCGTATGAGCGTATACGGCGCTCACTTCCTGTTAGAAGGTCTGTATCAGGCGGGAGCGGGGGAGTATGCCAATTCTCTGCTTATGAGTGATGATGTTTCTGACGGTGCTCGCACCTGGGCGTATATGTTGGATCAATCCGACGCTACCATTACCACCGAGGCGTGGAACACCGCCAACAAGCCTAATATGACCTGGTCCCATCCTTGGGGCTCTGCCGCGGGCGCGGCTATTATACGTGGCTTGTTTGGTATTCGTCCCGTCACCCCCGGTTTTGATCGGTTTGCCATTCGCTTGCAACCCGGTGGGTTGCGCTACGGTGCGCTTACCACTCCTACGGTGAAGGGTCCTGTTACGGTGTTCTTTGACCTGACTACACCCGAACAGCAAGCGACTCTGAGTGTTCAGATACCTATGCTGACTACGGCACTGATCTCACTACCCGGCAGAGAGGGCGGAAGCGTATTCAGCAATGGCAAGCCTGTTGCCGCTCGTTATGAAGATGGTTGCTATCACTTTGAGGTGCAGGGCGGTAAACACGAATTTCAACTGGTATAGAGGTGCTGTATGAAACAACGAATCGCCAAGTGGGATAACGCCAAATTCCTGCTGATTTTGATGGTGGTTTTGGGACACTTTTTGGATTATTGCGATACCGACGTAACAGAGTTTCGTTGTGCATTTTTATGGATCTACAGTTTTCATATTCCTGCCTTTATGTTGCTGTCGGGACTATTAAGCGGTAGCACCTTGCGCAGTAAATTTCCTCTGCGCCGCATAGGAGCCTATCTTGTGTTTTATTTGATGTGCAATGGAATGGACGCCTTGGTTCGCTTGGCTTTGGGGCAGTCGGTGGATCTGTGCTTGTGGGGGCAGGACCATTACTCTTGGTTTATGGCGGTATTGCCCGTCTTTTTGCTGGTAACAAGTCTGCTGCATAAATTGCCTGCTGCCGTAATGATTCCTTTGAGTATACTGATTGGTTGCCTTGCGGGATATAGTGAGTATATCGGCGATGAATTTTATCTTTCTCGCATTTTGACTTTGTATCCTTTCTTTTTGATGGGCTTTTATTGGAATGGGCAAACGCTGTATAAAACTTTACAAAAGTGGTACGTTCGGTTGTTCTCGGCTGTTATGGTTTTGGGCAGCATGGTGTTGGTTTATCTGTATTGCGACAGACTGTACGCTTTGCGTCCCTTGTTTACTGCCCGCAACTGGTATGGGGCAATTCAGATCCCCACCGAATACGGCGGTTTATTCCGCCTTGGATGGTACGGTCTGGCTTTGATTCTGACCCTTTGCTTTTTGTCTCTCGTTCCTGCGATAAACACTTTTTTTACTGATTGGGGTACCCGCACCCTGCAGGTTTACGTGTTGCACCGTCCGCTGTTGCGGTTGCTGATCGGTATTGGGTATTTGTCTGCCTTGCAAACTGTTTTACCCCAAGGCTGGCAGGCGGTTTACCTGTTGTCAGCTGTCGGTCTTACCATGCTCTTGTCGATCAAGTGGCTGGAGCCACCCTTTACTTTGTTTTTGGGCAAAAAGAAGAAAGGAGCATAACCAATGTTAGATTATCCAACCCCGCATATTCAAGCGTCCCCGTCGGACTTCGCCCCCGTGGTGCTGATGCCCGGCGATCCCCTGCGTTCTCAATACATAGCCAAAGAGTTTTTAGAAAACGCCCGTCTTGTCAATAACGTGCGCGGTGTGCAGGGCTATACGGGAATCTATGAGGGGGTACCGGTCTCGGTGATGGCCAGCGGAATGGGAATGCCCTCTATGGCGATTTACAGTTATGAACTGTACCACGCTTTCGGGGTGGAAACCATTATTCGCATAGGTTCTTGCGGCGGCTTGCAAGACCAAGTAAAGGTACGGGATCTGGTGTTGGCTCAGGCTGCTTCCACCGATTCAGCCTATGCTGACCGTTACGACCTGAAGGGAAGCTTTGCCCCCGTTGCGGATTTTGGCTTGTTGCAAAAAGCCGCTGCCTTAGCGCAGTTGAATAAGATGCCCTATCACGTGGGCGGCATTGTAACAAGTGACCGTTTTTACGAGGAACAGGAGCATTTGCCCCCAACCGAGCGAAACGCCGCCCTATGGAAAAGGATGGGTGTGCTGGCAGTAGAAATGGAAACAGCTGCGCTGTATATCAATGCCGCTCGATCGGGAAAACGCGCCCTTTCGGTTTGCACCGTGTCGGATCATTTGTTTACCGGTGAATCTCTGTCTGCCCATGAACGGCAAACGTCGTTTAACGAGATGATCGAATTGACCTTGCAGGTAGCAAAAACAATATAAATTATAAATAACGCCGCACAGATTGCTGTGCGGCGTTTGTTGATAGAGCGGGAGTGATGATATATTTGATATATTGATAAACACTTCCGATCATTTGTCAAAAAAGAACAACAGGTTGAGATGCTCCCCCTCTCAGTGTTCGAATCCCACCGACACGTAAAAAAAGAAGCATCACCTGACGGTGATACTTCTTTCTTGAAAGGGTTGCACAAATTCGAAGCCCTTTAGATTTTTAACCTATGTGTTCGAACCCCCGTAAATAGAAATTAAATTTGTTTTAATGTTTTTTCTGCACTTGATACACGTTCGTTTATTTTTTCTTTAGTAGTATTCCAAGATGCATCAAGGTCACCCTCAATAAACATTAGACAATGCTTATCACTGGGATTATCAACACATGCGAAAAACTCGTCTCGTGTTTTCAATAGCTCCTGCATATGTTCTTTGGCTTTATCAAAATTACCCAATTTGATATTTTGAGAAACTAACCCAGGCAAAAGACTTGTTTTTTGAAAGATTTGTCGGTGTGGTAAATAGTCTCCACCGGATAAAAATGCATTTATGAGTCTCAACATATACTCATCCAATTCAAGACTAATTTTATCAGCATCAGGGTTGCCTTCTGCTCTAACAATTCTACCAGCAAGTCTTATGCAACGAGAAGTAAATCGAGCCATTTGAGCAAAACTCTTTTTGACTTTCTCAAGAGCAATATCATTCTTACCGTCAGCAAAAGCAATTTCAGCTTCCCAATAATCTCTAAAGCCAAAAACGTAGGGTAGATTTTGCAGATAACTTTCTGATTTTTTATTATCTCCGCACAAATCATAAGCTCGTGCCATCAAATAA
>JAFSIW010000031.1 GCA_017439545.1 Clostridia bacterium
CATCATTAACGAAGTGACATCATTAACGTAGCGGCATCATGTTCCCAAAGGGAACGCTTCATTGAAAAACGACAAGTTTATATCGAAAATTGTCGTTTTTCTGGAGCGGGTGATGGGAATCGAACCCACGTATCCAGCTTGGAAGGCTGGTGTTCTACCATTGAACTACACCCGCATTTTCGCAACGCAGTAATATTACCACATTTGCGAAAGGTTGTCAAGAATATTTTTAAAATTACGAAACTTTATTCTGGTCTTTTGTGGCTGTCAGCGTGTTTTGCATCAGCATAGCAATGGTCATAGGACCAACACCGCCGGGGACAGGCGTGATCGCACCGGCAATAGGAGCAACGCCATCGAAATCAACATCGCCACAAAGGGAACCATCCTCCAATCGATTGATGCCCACGTCAATGACGACGGCACCTTCCTTGACCATATCAGCTGTGACGAACTTAGGGATGCCAACAGCCGCTACCAAAATATCGGCGGCCTTGCATTTTTGCTTCAGGTCTTTGGTTTTGGAGTGGCAAATGGTAACTGTTCCGTTTTTATGTAACAACAGCATGGCCATAGGCTTGCCCACAATGTTGCTTCGCCCGATAACAACACAATCCTTGCCTGCTACAGGAATCTCGGTAGAGGCGATCAGTTCCATAATGCCGGCAGGGGTGCAGGGAAGGAGAGTGCAAGTACCTTGCATAATTTTCCCCACGTTGATCGGATGAAAGGCATCCACATCCTTGGCAGGATCAATGGCAGAAATCACGGCGTCCTCGCTGATGTGCCGCGGCAAAGGCAGTTGCACCAAAATTCCGTTAACATCGGGATCTTGATTGAGCTTTGCAATGAGCGCTAACAATTCATCTTGGGTGGTTTGCGCGGATAACGTATATTCTAACGAGCGAATACCGCAGACCTCACAAGCCTTCTTTTTGTTGTTTACGTAAACACGAGAGGCGGGGTCGTCGCCTACCAGAATAACCGCGAGACAAGATTGAATGCCTTTTTCATTTAATGCGGAAACTTGAACAGCAACTTGTTGTTTAATCTGAGCAGAAACGGCTTTCCCGTCAATGATTTTTGTTTGTGACATAATATAACTCCTTATTGTTATTCGCTGACGATGGTTGATGTTTCAAGTGTTGTTTCCTTCTTCTTTTTGGCCTTGATTCTGAAAACAAGGATCAAGATCAAACCGACTACAACACAGGTGGCGGCCAAAACCTGAGAGATTTTTAAAGGTCCGACCATCAGGCTGTCGGTACGTACCGCTTCAATAAAGAAACGACCGAGTCCGTACCACACTATGTATTGCAGGGCGGTTTCTCCTTTGAATTTTCGATTCTTGCTTAGGAAATAAATCACAATAAAACCGGTGATACACCAGAGGGATTCATATAAAAAGCAAGGATGAACGGGCAGGCTCGGATCAACGGTCACACCTTGTTGCGCTAGGGTTTCCTGCACGTATGTTAAGTGGTCGTAGGTGCCATTGCTGAACATTCCCCAAGGCAGAGTGGTGTTGGAGCCGAAGGCTTCTTGGTTCATAAAGTTACCCCATCGTCCGATGGCTTGTCCGATTAAGAAGGCAGGGGCAGCAAGATCAAGCATATCTGTAAAGTTGATCTTGCGCCATAGACAGACCAGACCGCCGCATACCAAAGCACCGATCACGCCACCATAAATAGCCAGTCCGCCGTCACGAATGTCGATCATGTCCATAAAAGATTCGTAGTGACTCAGGGTGGTCAGCACATAGTAGGAACGGGCGCCGACCACGCCGCCGACGGTACCGATCAAAATAACATCAATCATTTTATCGGTGTTGATTTCATATTCAGCGGCGCGTCGAAAGCCGTAAATGAGCGCGGCAAGAAATCCTACGGCAATAATAATTCCATACCAATAGACATCAAACCCGCCAAGAGAAAAGGCAACCGGATTCAGGTCAAAGGTTTGACCAAACATTTCAACTGTATACATATAACATCCTCCTATGGCTTAGCAGATGGGTTTAACAACTGAGAGAACATCCCGATTCAAATCAAAGCACTCGTTCAGCGTGTGGTTTAGATCCTCCACGGTGACTGATTGAAAAATCGCAGCTTCATCGAATAATCCACTTCCGTCGCATGCGCAATCGGTTAAGGCGTCACCAATGTTTTCAACACTATTGAATGCCATTAAATAGCGGCCGTAAAACTGACGCCGAATCAGTTCAAACTCCTCAGGATCCAAACCGTTTGTCTGTGCGTAGACAATCATATCCTTGATTCTGTCTGCCACACCCTTTGGGTCGGTGGATTCCCCGCTGAACATAATCGTGGCAAAGTTACGCCCGTCAAACAGACTGCCGCCGAAGGATTTGTTAATCAGACCATCGTTAAGCAATTGATTATAAAACGCTGACTGTTGCCCCACAAGAATGGCAAGAATCATAGCAATTTCGGTGCGGGTTCTCAAGGGGAGATATCCATCGGTATCCATTTTTAAGGCGTAAATGAACTGCGGAATGGATACCGGCATCGCTTGCTCCCGATAATGATTGACTACATCATAGGGTTCGTTATAAGGCATCGACTCTACAGATACGGCAGGAGAATCTTGTAAATATTGATCACAAAGCGCCAAGACACGGTCAACCTGTACGTTACCCGATACAACGATAAACATATTTTTTAAATTATAAAAGGTGCGGTAGCATTGATATAAAAGCTCAGCATCAATTTTTCGGATGGTCTGTGCCGTGCCGGCAATGTTAATGCGAACGGGATTGTGATGGTACATACAAGACAATGCATTGAGCAATACCACCCAGTCGGGAGAATCATCATACATGCTGATCTCTTGCCCGATAATACCTTGCTCTTTTTCTACTGTTGCCTGGGTGAAATAGGGGTGCTGTACAAAATCCAATAAGATTTCAAAGGAATCTTCAAAGTGATCGGAACAGCTGAACAAATAACAGGTGCGATCAAACGAAGTGTATGCATTGGCAGACGCCCCTGTTTTGGCGTAGCGGGCAAAAGCATCCCCGTCTTCACTTTCAAACAGCTTGTGTTCTAAGAAGTGGGCAATTCCTTCGGGTACCACGGTGAAATCGGCGGCAGGATCTGTGCGGAAACTATTATCTACCGAGCCGTATTTGGTACCAAATACGGCATAAGCACCCGAAAAGGAAGGTTTCTCGTAAACGTAGATTTTTAGTCCGCTTTGGTGGGTGGCAACGTAATACTGTTCATTGAGAGGCGCGTTTTGAATTAATTCTTTCTTCATTGGGCTTCCTCCGTACCTTTTAATACGTATACCGTATCCAAAACCACACCACGGGCAGCTTCGACAATTTGTTTCTTTTGAATTCGATTGACCTGTTCAATAAACTCTTCGGGGGATTGCATAGTACGGTCAAACAGACGGGCAAGATACCACGCCTCAATGGAACTTTGTGAATCAGTAACGCTGATGACACCGTCAATCATACTCATTTTTGCGGCACTGATTACCGCATCGTCAAAGTCGCCCTGCTGTATGGCAACAAGCTGATCTAAAATACCTCGTTTTGCTGCTTCGATGTTTTGCTCATCCACGCCGCTGTCGACGCAGATAAATCCCTTTTGCGACTGTATGCGAGAACCGCAGTAATAGCACAAACTCATTTTTTCGCGAACCACGGTGAACAGCTTGGAATAGGGGGCGCCGCCGTAAATATCGCACATCATACGTAACGCCATATTGTCTTGCTCAACCGAAGAAATTGGTGAGCGGAAGCCCATTACCAATTTGCCTTGCGTTAACTTCATGGTTTCAACTTTTGTGCGAACTTCGGTTGGCTTGGCATAGGAAAATACTTGACGGCAAGCCTTGGGAGCGCGGTTAATGCCGTCAAATTCCGTAATGATCTGCTCGTAAATAGGGGCAGGATCATTAGCTCCCACTACGGTAATGACAATTGGTGCGGTGCACAACATGGCTTGCCAATAAGCTACCACTTGTTCACCGCTGACAGCTTTTGCCGAAGAAAGATTACCGCCTATTTCAATGCCGAATGGCTCATCTTGACACATGAAACCATACATTTGTGACAATGCATATTTTCTCTTATCGTTAATCGTGCTTTCAATAGATTCGATCAGCAAACGACGACAGATTTCCAAATCCTGAGTGGGAACGGTCGATTGACTGAAGTTAGGATGGAAAACCGATTCGCACAGCAAAGCGGTTGCCTCTTGGATCAATTTCTCGCCGTTTAAAGCATATTGATCGTCTGCAACCGTAATGCTGACATTCAACAACTGATGGTCGGCTAATTTGATCATTCCGGAAGAAAGACGCGCACCGTACAGCGAAAGCAACTTTCTTTGCAGCAAGGTGGGAGACGCATACTGCTTAGTAGAGCGTGACAGCAGTTTAGCTAATAACGATGCGGTTGAAGCATCGGTTACCGTCAACGGTAAAACGAAGGATAACGAAATGCGAGTTGTTTTAAACTTGTCGGTTTGTACGGCAAGCCCCGTCATTTGTTCACCCAAGGTTTGACGATTGGTGTTATTCGTCATTCTTACACCTCCAATTGTCAGTATTATACCAAATATGATGCTCCATTGCAAGAGTAAAATCAGGGGACAAGACCGTTGTCTGTTACCGTGATTTCTTGATGTCCCCGCCTTATGGTAATGCGAAATTCTTGTTCACAAGGCTTAGATAAGCAAAAAGAAAGGGTTAATTTGTCTTGACCCGTTGTTAGCGTTACGGTTGAATGATATAAAGCTTTGGGCAGACACGGTTGTAATCGTATGGTATTACCTTCCCGATGTATGCCGAACAAATCTTCAATTATGATACGATAGAGCCATCCGGCGGCACCCGTATAATGGGTCCAACCGCATCTTCCCATAGCATCCGCATGGGTGTATACATCGCCTGCCACAGCGTAGGGTTCGCCCTGATATTGTTGCGATGTTAAGGCGGATAGAGTATGAGTGGCAGGGTTCACATATTCAATCAGGGTATAAGCTTTTTCGGGTTCTCTCAGCGCCAGTAGGGCTTGAATCAACCAAATGACGCCATGGGTGTACTGTCCACCGTTTTCTCGGATGCCTTTTGGGTAGGCGGAGATATAGCCCGCATTGATTTGATCAAAAGGAGGGGTAAAAAGTCGAATTAGGCGGTTCTCGTGATCCACAGTACGGCGATATGCGGTTTCAATTGCCAAGCGATTGCGCTCTTGATTGGGGAGACCTGCTATTACAGCAAAGGCTTGGGGCAGAACGTCAATTTGGTTCTCGACACTTTGATTGCTTCCGATTACACGTCCGTCGTCAAAATAGGCGCGAGTATAATGGGTTTCGTTCCAGCAGTGAGCTTCCACAGCTTTTTTGCATTTCTTAGACTTCTCTCTTAATTGATTCTCATAGACGTGGTCGCAAAGTAAGGAGGCAATTTTAGCATACTCATCACAAACTAAAGCGAAAAACTGGGTAAGCCATACACTCTCACCTTGACCTTTTGTGCCAACGGCAGAAAAACCATCGTTCCAATCGCAACTGCCGATCAATGCCAATCCTCGTTTGCTGAACCGAACACGGTCAATTGCCAATTTACCATGTTCATATACGCTGAATTCTGCTCCTGTTTCAAACGACGCGTCATAGCGTTCCTGGCAGCCTTCAGCTAATGGTTCGGCTTGTAGTGTAGGAGTTTTCAATACCAGCAAATCTTGGTCGTTTGTAACCTGAACATAACGAGCAACGGATAGTGGTAACCACAACATATCGTCACTGCATCGGGTGCGTACGCCCGAAGGACCGCTTGGTAATTCATGCCACCAATGAAGCACATCTCCCTCACTAAATTGTCGTCTACAGCACAGCAGGATTTGTTGTTTGGTTAATTCCGGATATAACAGCACAAGATTTGATGCGTCCTGCAATTGGTCGCGAAATCCATATGCGCCTGAGCATTGATAGAATCCCGTACGTCCATACAGCCGTGATGCAACGGTTTGATGTGGTAAAAAAGTATTGACCATTTCGTTTAACCCTACGTTATTGGTTTTTACAGCTATTGCTGTTTCACTTTGGGTCACGTCGGGAAGTAGGGGAGTGACAGTTTCTTCTTCAGGATGGTACGATAGAGAGAAAGAGGCATGATCGTATACCTGTGAAATCACTGCACAGCAATCAGACGAGTCATTGCTGCTGTTCTGCCACTTTCCTTGCCAAAAATCCATGATGTTACACACGGTGAAGAAGGGGAGGTTGCAATGCATGGACATGAAACCGTTAAAAGCGGTCTGAAACGGTTGTTCCACGGTCAGTAACGTATTTTTTGAGTGAATTTTCAGGTGCATAGCATCTTTACGATCAAAACCGAGCACGGGAGTAACGTAATAGGCTACTAACCATGAAGCATCCGTATTGTTTCGTGTCAGTGTAATTGTTTTTTTATTATTAGTTACTCTTACCGTAACGTGGTAATATTGATCTTCGATTCTTCCATAGTAGGATGCTGCATTCTTAGAAAAAACAGCTGTTGCACCGCGAATCAAGTCATAATAACAACCGTTTACCTTGGCAATCAGCAGTTCCCCAACGTGATGTGTTATCGGATCATTACTCCATGGCGTCAAACGATTTTCTCGGCTGTTATAAGCAAAGGTAAAGCCGAGACTTTGATCGGTTACAAGCGTACCAAAGGATGGGGTGGTAAGCAAATGGCTCCATGGTACAGATGGTCGGTGGGTAATTACAAATTTCCCTTCGGCAAAGTATCCGCCGTTTGTAATCAAAGTAGGCTTTTCGTTTGGATTTTGTCTGTTTGCACACCTTAACTGAATAGGGGCGAAACTCACAGATTGATCGGCTTTTTGAGGAAGACTTCTCCGAATAATATACGTTGAAAAGGCCAGTATGCTTAATTTGACCTCTGATGGTATTGTGGCTGTATTGATGAGGTGGATACCCCCCGCTCGATGAAGCTTTGACGTATATCCAAGGTTTTGAATAGCGGTCAGAATTTCGTTATATTTTTGGCGGTGATAATCACCATGCTCATGATATAGAATAACAAAATCGCTGTTCAATTTGTTATTCGAAAGCAGTGCCCAGGCATCCAAATAAATTTTACATCGTTCTAAGGCAGCTTCATTTATTATTTCGCACACAAGAATCGGCAGATCCCCTGAGATTCCAACCGACCACAGATGATTTCGACGGGGGTTTTGTATCCGAACGCCTTGCCTTTGTTGTTGATGATGGTTGACAAGGTAAGGCATGATGACTTCTGCCAATTTGTTTTCTACGGTACGTTTATCAAATAACGAAGAGGCCTTCTCGTCCCGTATGCTACCATTAAAAGAAATGATCGCTTGTTCTTTGGTCTCTCCAACTGCAAGCACCAAAGTTCGTTCAACGGTTTGTCTGGGATTAAGATGAAAAGGGATAGACAAATAGCAGCATGGGTCCGGCGTACAAGCGGAACTGCTTTGCTGTATGGGCAAAAATTTAAAACGGTTGCCTTCGTATTCGATGGAATTGCGAGAAGAACAACAAAACTTATAATCAATTTGGGAATCGGAAAAACCAACCACCAGACAAGCGTTTTGCTCTCCGTTTCTGGGCCTCTTGGTATACACCAGTCTTTTGTTGATTTCATCCCAATGGCTTTCTATAAACAATTTATAAAAAGCCGGATGAGAACGGATTTGTTCTTTTGCGTGCAAACGCGGCTCGAAATATATCATCAATTCAAAATCTTTGTTTCTATTTGTTCTGTTTTGAAGGCGAAAGGTTCTTACCTCTGCTGAATAATTTTTTGAGAGTGATACCTTCGTTTCTACTGATACCTCTTTATTATGCACACTAAAGTTTGCGGAGGTTTGGTCGGCATACCATCTGACAGCTTCGCCGCCCATATAGTGTGGCGTATCGGTTAATGCGATTGTTTCAGACGGAGTTTTTACCATCAATATCATACCTGCATCATTTTCTAAAAAATCGTTTGACGTGCCATACAACTGCAGATCGCGCCACATATGACGAGTACAGCCAAGGCTGCTGATTTGCAATTCCTGTTGATGGTTGGTAAATAATGCGTATTCGGGATGATACACATTCGGTCTGATAGCTTTGCCTGAATAATTCCGTCGTAGAGTCGGCTTTTGTGGTGATTTCCTCTCGGCATAGTGGTCGTAAACATCCGCTCCGTGAGGGATTCTTTCATTGAGTAGGGAAGAAGCGCCTGCCATCTCTTGTTGCATGAATAAGTTTTGCAGATAAAAATCTTCCAATGTGTTGGTAATCGCACAAAGACTCATTCCGACGTGATGTGCCATATAGCTTTGCACGATTTCATGTTCGGTATGACGGCATCGGTGACCCGTAAAATCCATGGCTTCATAAAAACCGTACCGCCCCTGCATTTTCATTTTTTCTAACAAGCGAAGGTTTTTCATGGCAGCTTTCAAATCAAATGGCATTGCCAAAAAGGTGGAATAGGGCGAAACAACTCTTTCCTTGGTGTCATAACACTTTAAAGCGAGGCCGGTGACACCATGAGGCTTGTATTGATAATTACACTCATCGTCGAACTCATAAAATCCGCTTTCTGAATAGCCCCAGGGCTGTCCGTGCTTTACAGCACGCTTTTGACAGTGAATGCAAAAGTGTACGGCTTCATAGAATAGCGTGTTTGGCTTATGAGGCAGCAGCAACGGTGGCATCAAGTATTCAAACGCCGTACCTGTCCAAGATAATGGTCCGACATAACCGTCTTGCCTTGTCATGGTACGGTTTAGAGAGTGCCAATGTTTAGGCGGCACCTGTCGCTTTGCAACGGCATAATAGTCGGTCATCCGCGCTTCGCTCATCAGCATATCATAATACGATGCGGATAAGGCTTTTCTTTCTAAGTCGTAGCCGATATGAAACAAATTTCGATGACGGTTATATAAACAAGAGAAATTGATTCGTTCCAATTCTTGGGTTATACGGTTTATCAACTGCTTTGCAACATTATTAGGAATGGTTTTCAAGTGGTTCCGCACTGTATAAATACAGCAAACATAGTTTCCCGAATCCACCGTAGAGCAATATCTTGGAGTCAATGCCTCGGCGGTCTGTGTGTTATACCAATTCAGCAAATGTCCTTGATATCGCTCTAATTTTTCTACGGTTGAGAGTGTGTTGTCTAAGCGTTTCAGCATTTCTTCAACTGAGATAAACCCAAGCTTTTGCGCACATACACAGGAGAGCATCATCAGTCCGATGTTGGTGGGCGAGGTGCGATGTGCAACGGCAAAAACCGGTTGCTCCTGAATATTGTCAGGAGGAAGAAAGTTTTCTTCCTTCGTGCAATGATCTTGATAAAATTGCCAAAGTTTTCGCCCTTCTTCTAATAGATACGTACGCTGCGCAGGACGTAATGGCGACTCTTTCGTGGTCGTTTGTTTGGCTACCAGCCATTGAACTACGGGACACAAAAGCAAGAACGCTCCGAATATACGAAGAGAGGAAGGCGCCAACAGCAAAAAAATCAAACCAAACAATACTGACCATCCATTCGCGCGTATATATGCCGAAAATGACCGTTTTTGTTTACGTGCAACGTCGGAAGCCGGGATCCACTCAAGGCAGTTTTTATGGCTGATAAACCGTCTGTACAGTCCCTTGACAGCTGCGTTTAACACTAAGAAACAATCCGAGGCAACCGTAAAAATAGAATATAGGTTTCGGATAAGGATGATCAGTGCTGCCGGAATGTTACGAGAAAAGGTTTGCAGACGTGGCCCCTCGGTTCCATAGCGAAAAAGCATCTGTAAAAACGAGTAGACTCCTGTACTGAAAATGCCAAGTAGAAATACAGCCACGCATAGGTTGCAAAGCGATTGACACATTGAGGCAATTATCAACAATCCAAATAGGGCGACAGGATATAAATGACGAATCAAATTATCCAAAATCGCCATACGACAAAACATACTTAATGGATTTTTGTGTCGACCGAAGGTTGGTATCAGCCAAGCCGCATTTTGAAAATCGCCGCGAATCCAACGGTGAAGCCGCCGATTCCAGCTTAGAGGTTGACGTGGATCGCTGTCGGCTAATTCTACGTCTGAAACAAGACCGCAACGCAAAACGCCCCCTTCAACAATGTCGTGGCTTAAGGTGCGTTCTTCTTCCATTCGATTCCATAAACATGCTAAAAAGGCATCAATATGCAGTAATCCTTTGCCGGAGAACACGGTTTCTCCCAATAGATCCTGGTAGTGATTGCTGCAGGCGGCGTTATAGGATGACACGCCTCCTTTCGCACAAAAAATTTTTGAAAAGATTGTTGTATTATTGGTTATTGCTTCACATGTAAGCGGCATCAAAATACCAAAGCCGCTTTTTACACGATGGGTATTCGGATCAATTTGAGGTTGATTGCATGGATGAGCGGCAGCCGTTACGGTGTTATAGACCGCATTAAAGGTCAACTGGGTGTCCTGATCCAATGCATATAAATACTTTACACGTGATAGTTTTTCTTTATCGCCGACAACGCAGGAAAAATCCCCCCAACTATTTCGTATGCCGTGAGCCAACTGCAACAAAGCCCCTCGTTTTCGTTCCCATCCACAGTATTCGTTTTGTGTGTTACAATAGGTTCTTTTTCTTACGAAGGCATAAAAATGATTCTCGTATTTCTTGTTTAATTGATTGATGGCACGAACGGTTGCCTGCAGTTTTATTTGGTCGTCTTCGGTTTCGGGTTGTTCGGCCGAAGGGTAGTCAATCAGCAAAGAAAAATCAATGGCTCCGTTATGGTTGCTTAAATACAGCGCCTCTAAATGGTCGGTTACTTTTGGTAAATCATCCGGTTCGGGCATTAAACACGATACGGTAACCAGCGTCCGCACTTCCTCCGGGACCTTCTGATTGAACTCCATTCTCGGCAAAAAATACGGAGGCGTTCCCATTGTGCTGATCCGTTCTATAAATGGTCGCAAGATTTGATGTGAAACAAAAAAGAAAGGAATCCAAAGTAACCACGAATGAAAAATGATTGAAAGTAAAATTGACAGGGAAAAAGGAAGCAAAAAGCGCGTTATCAACATAATGATTCCGCGAAATTTGGTCTTATGGTAACCTAAATAATCGGGTAATAAATAAAAACCGATATGTTTATGCTCGGTTCTTGCTTGTTTGAGCGTGTGATCCGCTTGCTCCTGCTCAGTAATTCCTTTCTTTTTTGCAAGTTTTTCACAGCAAATACGATAATAAGCTTTGGTGGGCTGATCCATTTTAGGATAGATTTCGGATGGGTCTGAAGAAAATGCCTTTTCCGTATAGGAAAATTGCGCAAATAATTCCTCAATATCTAAATCTTTAATTTGATGTATTCCTCGTATTGCGGTTGAGAGCGTGTCAACATTATCGTTTTTAATTCCAACAGATGCCAGACTAATAAGATGCATTTTCAGTAAAGCACTGATCGATGAAATTTCCGCTGTGGCAAACCATCGATTTTGTTCGTTCATTTGAGTGATGAGCGAACGGATTAAATCTTGTTCCATATGCATCACGGCGGTTTCACACAGATCCACCATTGTTTCGCCATGTTCATCTACGGGTAGTTGAGCAGTTTTCCTTAGCACTTTCAATGCAAAGATGCCTTCACGTTCCAACAATTGAAGATTTTCTCTAAGCATCTGCAAAACGACTTTGTGATTGTAAGATAGTGTTGTGGATTCTGAAACCGTTCGTATCCATCTGAGATTTTGTTTTAATCGCTTTGTGTTTTCTTTCAACCCCATAATATGCCTCTCGTTTCAATGGTTTTTTACTATTCATTCCCAAAGAACAAAAAGGCATACAAAAAAATCCAAAAAAACACAAATTGTAGTTGTTAATCGATGAAAAGAATGGTATACTGTACTGAGTATAGTGTTTATCGTGAGTAAGTATAGCCTTTTTCGAAAATAATACGTAACAGAACATCTGAAATTTGGAGGTATCTGTTATGAATTTTCAAGAAAGACCCGATTTGATTCCCGACGTTCAAACTCCCAATAATGAGGCTGCGCAGGAGTCAATTCATGCTACACCAACCCAACCGGTTACGCCGTCGGGTGGCAGGCACGCCATTCATTGCCTGACGATCATTGGGCAAGTAGAAGGACACTACGTATTGCCCGAGCAAAACAAAACCACCAAGTACGAAGCAGTTATGCCGCAAATCGTGGCGGTGGAAGAAGCGGAATCCATTGAAGGACTTCTGATTTTACTAAACACGGTTGGCGGTGATGTAGAAGCGGGCTTGGCTTTGGCTGAAATGATTGCCGGAATGAGTAAGCCCACGGTGTCCTTGGTGCTTGGCGGCAGTCATTCCATCGGTGTACCACTGGCGGTTAGTTCTGATCGCTCATTTATTGTACCGTCTGCTTCTATGACCATTCATCCTGTTCGTATGAACGGTTTGGTTTTGGGTGTTCCCCAAACATTGGATTATTTTTTGCGAATGCAGGAGAGGATCACGGATTTTGTTGTAAGAAACTCCGCCGTGCCGAGAGACCGGTTTTTATCGCTTATGCTTAACACGTCTGAGCTTGCTGCAGACATTGGTTCGGTTTTGGATGGTAAGAGCGCTGTCCGCGAGGGATTGATTGATCGCCTAGGCGGCTTGCGCGATGCTTTAGATTGTTTGTATTCACTGATTGAAGGAAAGAAGGATGCATAGTGTTATGGATTGAAAGTATCAAACTATTTGTTTTAGGGATGGTGCAAGGGTTTTCTGAGTTCTTGCCCATTTCAAGCAGCGGCCATTTAAAATTGTTTCAACATTTTTTTCAAATGGAAAGTGATGGCAATTCATTTGTTTCCATTATGTTGCACGTGGGAACTTTGGGCGCTGTTTTGATCGTGTATCATCGATTGATATGGGATCTGATTGTGGAGTTCTTTAAAACGATTGGTGACGTGTTTACCGGCAAATTCCGTTTCAAAGAAATGAATTCTACCCGACGTATGATGGTCATGCTTATTTGTGCCACCTTGGTGCTGGGGATTATGGTTATTCCTTTCGGTGAGCATAGTCTTAAGGACTATATGGAAATGCTCAATGAACTGCCAAATCTTGTTCCCCTTGGTATTGCCTTTATGGTTACCGGTGTCTTGTTGATTACCACCTTTGTCATTACGGCAAAACGCAAAAAAAATCGCAATGATGCGACGATTAGAGATGCATTGATTATCGGTGGCTCTCAATGTGTTGCTACCATGGCAGGAATCTCCCGTTCGGGGGCGACCATGGCAACGGGCCTTTTGTGCGGTCTTTCTCGGGAATATATGATTCGATTCTCTTTTATACTTAGTATTCCTGCAATCGCCGCCGCAGCTTTGTCTGAGACAAAAACGGTGATTGAAGATCCTTCAACATTATCGGTGGATCTGCTTCCCGTTGTAGTGGGGATGATCTCGGCTTTGGTGTTTGGTATTTTGTCTATTAAAATGATCGAATGGCTATTGAGAAAAGATCGGTATCAGCTATTTGGTTATTATTGCTTAACATTAGGTCTTATTGTTGTAATTCTTGGTTTGATCGGTGTATAAAATTTAGAACGGTGATGTGAAAATGGCTGGAACGAAAAAGAAAAGAACTACTGCACGCAGTAAAAAAACGGTTAAAAAAGGATTAGAAACGTCGCAAATTGTAGCGATCGTTTTATTCTTTGTTAACGTCTTGTTATTTGCTTTTGCGGTAATCCCCGGTGTGAACGTATGGCATTCTATTCACGCCTTTATGCTCGGCGTAGGTGGTTTCTTGATTTATGCCTGGCTGATCTTTATTGGTTACATATTAGGTGTTATTGCGTTTGATAAATTAAAAGGAAAAGTGCTTCAGCTGATTGGCATCGGTGTGGGGTTGCTTTTTGTTGCCACCTTGGTTGAGGTGTTCGGCTATCATGACTCCATTGCAGGCTACGGCGAATTTATTGCGAATTCTTACGCCGACGGAATAAAGGGCTGTGGTTTTATCGGCAGTCTTCTTGCCTATCCCTTTGCCAGTTGGTTTGGCAAATTGGGTACCGTGATTATTCTGAGCGTCGTGCTGATCGTTCTTCTTTTGCTGTTAACCGGTACCACTTTACGTCAATTTTTAAGCTCGGTCTCCAAGCCTGTGCAAAAGGTTGCCGATACCACCAAAGAAGCCATTGAACAGCACAAAAAGCAGCGGGAAGAAAAAGAATGGGATATCTCTATTGACGGGATGCCCGAAGAACCTTCTGTTCCTGTTGAAAAGGATACTTCGGATCTGGACACCAAGCGTGACCGGTTGCTTGCCAAGTACAATGGGGAAGAAGAGATGACCGAGCTACTCACACCTGAAGAGGTGGACGAGCTGAACCGTTCGGTAGGGGCTGACGTCTCCGAACCGCAAACGGAAGTAATGCCGATAGCTGATTCGGTTTCTAAGGAAGCGGAGGCCGAAACGGATGAGTCTCGGATTGAAGAGAATGATCCGTTAGAATCCAGCGGTTTTCAAATTGAGGTTGCCCAGCCGGAAGAATATCGTTTCCCCCCGGTTTCTTTGTTGGAGCAATCCTCCAACGCAAGAGGCGGAACGGCTACCGATGAATTAAAGAACAATGCCGCTTTGCTGGTGGATACTTTGCGTAGTTTCGGTGTGGAAACGCGAGTACTGAATATTAGCCAAGGTCCCAGTGTAACCCGCTATGAATTACAACCTGCCGCAGGGGTTAAGATCGCAAAAATTAAAAATCTGGCAGATGATATCGCCTTGAATCTTGCCACTACCGGCGTGCGAATCGAAGCGCCGATCCCAAATAAGGCGGCGGTCGGAATTGAAGTTCCCAATAAAAATGCCGCTACGGTAAGCCTGCGAGAAATTGTAGATTCTCCTGTATTTAATCAGGCAAAGAGTAAACTGACCGTTGCTGTTGGTAAGGATATTACCGGTAATATTATTACGGCAAATCTGGCTGAAATGCCTCATTTACTGATTGCGGGTACTACCGGATCGGGTAAATCAGTTTGTACCAACAGTTTTATTATGAGTATTTTGTTCAAAGCATCTCCCGATGATGTAAAAATGCTGTTGATCGACCCCAAAATGGTGGAGTTTGACGCTTATAACGGATTACCGCATTTGCTCGTTCCCGTAGTTACCGATCCTAAAAAGGCTTCGGGTGCCTTTGGATGGGCAGTTGCCGAAATGGAACGCCGGTATAAGATCTTCAGCGAATGCAAGGTGCGTGATCTCAGCGCCTATAACGTGTTCGCCGAAGGGAGCGAGACACACGAAAAAATGCCGCAGATCCTCATCGTTGCTGATGAGCTGGCTGACCTGATGATGGTGGCGCCTGCCGAAGTGGAGGATTCTATTTGCCGCTTGGCGCAAAAGGCACGTGCTGCGGGTATGCATTTGGTTTTGGCGACTCAACGCCCCTCCGTTGACGTTATTACCGGTCTTATTAAGGCCAATATACCCAGTCGTATCTCGCTGAAAGTATCCAATCAAATTGATTCCCGTACCATTCTGGACTCTCAAGGGGCAGAAAAGCTACTGGGCAAAGGGGATATGCTGTTTTACCCCGTAGGGATGTCTAAACCTACCCGCGTGCAGGGGTGCTGGGTTTCTCCCGCTGAGATCAAAAATGTAATTGATTATATCATCGGTGATAAGCAAAATGAGTATAATCAAGAAATTTCTGATGAGATCGAGCGCTACGCTGTGGAAAGTAAGAATAAAAAATCCTCCGCTGTTGACGATGAATGCGGCGACGGAGAGGGTGACGAAATGCTGCCCCAAGCCATTGAAGTGGTAGTTGAGGCAGGTCTTGCCTCTACATCGCTGTTGCAACGTCGCTTAAAACTGGGTTATGCCCGTGCCGCTCGCATTGTAGACCAATTGGAAGAGCGGGGTATCGTAGGACCCTTTGAGGGGGCTAAGCCTCGCAAGGTTTTGATTACCAAGCAACAATATGAAGAAATGAGAATGAGTCAAAGTGAATGATTCCGTAACCGCTTTTTTGCCGATCTCGCCCCGTGATGTTGCAGCGAGAGGGTGGGATACAATTGATTTTTTGCTGATAACAGGGGATGCTTACGTGGATCACCCTTCCTTTGGCACGGCAATCATCGGTAGACTTTTGGAGGCAGAAGGTTATCGTGTTGCTGTTTTAAGTCAGCCCAATTGGAGGACACTGGATGACTTCACTCAATTTGGGCGCCCCCGTCTTGGGATAATGATCAACGCAGGCAACATTGACTCAATGGTTGCCCATTACACCGCTGCGAAGAAAAAACGGAGTGACGACGCCTATTCACCCGGTGGTAAAGCCGGACTACGTCCTGACCGTGCCTTGATCGTGTATGCCAACAAGGCGCGTGAGGCTTTTCCGGATATTCCGATCATCGTCGGCGGGTTAGAGGCATCATTACGCCGCTTTGCCCATTACGATTATTGGCAAGACGCTGTTCGTCGCTCTGTTTTGCTGGATTGCGGTGCTGATTTGTTATCGTATGGTATGGGCGAGAATCAGACAATACAGATTGCCAGACGTTTAGCAAACGGTGAGTCGATTCAAACCATTACCGACGTTTTAGGCACTTGCTACGTGTCCGATTCTCCCGTGGAAGGCTCTTTTTTGCCCTCCTATGATGAAGTTTGTAACGATAAGCGCCAGTATGCCAAGGCGGCTCGTGTGGAATTGGATGAGCAGGATCATATTCGCGGCAAGAAACTGATTCAAAAGCACGGAAATCGTTTTCTTGTGCAAAATCCCCCTATGCCGCCCTTGACAACGCAGGAACTGGATCGTGTGTACGCATTACCTTATCAGCGCTATTATCATCCGTCATATGAGGCGGTTGGCGGCGTACCTGCCATTGAAGAGGTGGAATTTTCCATTACTCATAACCGTGGGTGCTTCGGTGCTTGCAACTTTTGTTCTCTGGCATTCCATCAAGGTCGATTTATCACCTGCCGCAGCGAGGAATCGGTTTTAAAAGAAGCGGAAATGCTGACCCATAACCCGCATTTTAAGGGGTATATTCACGATGTGGGCGGTCCTACCGCTAATTTTCGTTTTCCTGCATGTGAAAAACAATTGAAAAACGGTCTTTGTAAAGGGAAAAAATGCCTTGCTCCCGTACCCTGCAAGAATCTGATTGCCGATCACACCGAGTATCTCGCTATGCTTCGCAAAATCAGAGCAATTCCCAAAATTAAGAAGGTTTTTATTCGATCGGGAATTCGGTTCGATTATTTGATGGAAGACCAAAACGATGCGTTTTTCCGAGAATTAGTGGAACATCATATTAGTGGTCAATTAAAGGTTGCTCCGGAGCATTGCTCGGCAACGGTTTTGGACAGAATGGGTAAGCCTCATATTGAAACATATCTTAAGTTTTTGAATAAATATAATACATTAAATCGAAAGCTGAACAAGAATCAGTATCTGGTTCCCTATCTGATGTCTTCGCATCCCGGAAGTACGATGAAGGATGCACTCGCATTGGCAATGTTTTTAAAAGAGCATCATTTGCGTCCTCAGCAGGTACAGGATTTTTATCCTACTCCCGGCACTATCTCTACCGCCATGTTCTACACAGAGCTGGATCCGTATACGTTTGAAAAAGTGTATGTTCCGAAAACGGCTGAAGATAAGGCGGCACAACGAGCAATGCTTCAGTATTTCCGTCCTGAGAATCACGATATTGTACGTAAAGCGTTGATTGCTATGGGACGGCGTGATTTAATCGGTAACGGTAAGAATTGCTTGGTTCCTGCCGCGGTAAATACAAATACCATGGCTGAATCGGCAAGAAAGCAAAAATATAAGGGAAGAGAATCGCATCAATGGAAACCGAAAAGCAAACGAAAATAAACAAAGAACGCATTTATGGCGTTAGCGTTGTTGTCTTTTTGTTTATTGTCGCTGTACTTTCGGTTTGCGTAGTATTCGGAGTAATAACGCCTACGGCGTTATTGGCATCCCTTGGTGCGGATCGCAGTCGCTGTATGAATGTTGATGGATGCTTTTCTTTTTGTAATGTAGGGAACGGCGATTCAACTCTTATTTATACGAATAATGTAATTGGTATGGTAGATTTTGGTGTTGCTGATTATTCCTACTCGTTGAGCGATAAAGTGCGTGAATTAACAGATGACCCGTTAGATTTTGCAGTAATCAGTCATCCCCACAGCGACCACGCAGGCGGTTTTGAGGTGTTGGCAAAAACAGTAGGTATCACGCGTTTGTATATGCGTAAGTACAGCGAAAACGAATTGGAAGATTATCAATTCTATCAAGATATCTTATCGGTTGCCGAATCCAACGGTGTTCAGGTAATTCATCCGGCCAGCGGCACTCAAATTCGTTATGATACGATTGATTTGAATTTCTATTATCATAACTTGTACACAAAAGAAGAAAATGAAAATTGTTTGGTTACTATGGCAAGTATTGGCGATACACGTTGCTTGCTGATGGGTGACAGCGGTCATTTAACCGAAGATGTTCTATTGGAACAAGTCACTGACCTGAAAGCGGATATACTAAAAATCGGTCACCACGGCAGTAAGTCTGCTACTTCTGAGCGGTTTTTACAAGCAATAGATCCCGACTATGGTGTGATCTGTGTGGGTCGCAATTCTTACGGACATCCATCTCCTGAGGTAACATCATTGTTGAGACGGTATGAAATAACGTTTTATCGAACCGACGGATATCAGCAGATTATTTTTATGATTAAAGATTCAAAAATTTCCTTGTTGACGATATGAGGTGATTATATGCAAACAACAACAGAATTTCAATTGGAATATTCGGTTGTGGATGGTGATACGCTGCCTTGTGCTGCCATTCTTGTGGCTGCCGGTAATGCAACTCGTATGGGTGGCGAAAAGCAATTTCTCTCTGTTTTTGGGATTCCTGTGCTTGCTAGGACGATGCTGGCGTTTGAGCAATGTGATGCCGTTCGTGACATTGTGGTAGTTGCCAGAGATAAGGATATTCCTGAGGTTCAGGTTTTGGCGGATACCTATGGGATATCAAAACTCACCGCGATTGTTGCCGGTGGCAAGGAACGTCAAGATTCGGTGGAAAATGGTCTGCAAGCCTTGGCAAGCGATGTGGTTTACGTGGCAATCCACGATGGGGCTCGTCCGCTGATCACGCCCGAATTGATCCATAAAGTGATTGAAGAAGCACATATCAATGGCGCTGCAGCTCCCGGTGTTCCCGTAAAAGACACAATTAAGCAGGCGGATCAAGAGAAGAAAATTATTAAGACTGTTCCACGCTCTGACTTGTATGCCATTCAAACGCCCCAAGTGTTTGATCGTGCAATTTACTCTGAGGCATTAGCAATTGCCAAAGCTAACAGTTTAGCGGTAACCGATGATTGTATGTTGTGTGAATCGGCCGGATTTCCGGTTAAAATCACTGAAGGAAGCTACCGAAATATTAAAATTACCACCCAAGAGGATGTTGCCTTTGCAGAGGTATTGCTAAGGCAGGAGGAACAAAATGATTAGGATCGGACACGGATATGACGTTCACCGTTTGGTTGAAAATCGCTCTTTGATTATTGGCGGAGTACATCTTCCTTATGATAAAGGATTGCTTGGACATTCGGATGCCGATGTATTGTTACACGCTGTTTGCGACGCACTGTTAGGAGCATGCGCATTGGGCGATATCGGTAAGCACTTTCCTGATACCGATGATGCCTACAAAGATGCTGACAGCCGTAACTTGCTTCGCTGTGTTGTAGCGTTGATTCAAAGTAATGGCTATGTGGTTGGCAATATCGATGCCACCATTCTTGCACAACAGCCAAAAATGGCACCGTATATTCCTACAATGGTTAAAAATATTGCTTTGGACTGTCAGATTGCTCCGGAACAAGTCAACGTAAAAGCCACGACCGAAGAAAAAATGGGCTTTACAGGACGAGGCTAGGTAATCGCTGCCCAAGCTGTTAGTATGTTGTATAAAAAATAACCTGTCCCCAAATTCATCTTGTATCATACATTAGTAGTGATACGAGGTGAGAATTATGAATCAAGAACGAATTTTGGTAAGCTCGGTAACCTATGCCATCAAGGGACGGGATCTGCTCCGTTCTATGGGCTTTAAGGCATATATCGAACGTAGCAAAGGTCAGTTGGAGCATAGCGGATGCGGCTACAGCATCTATGTAAGCGATGACGTAGAGCGCGCCGAACAAATTTTGAGAGACCATCACATCAAGGTATTGGGTCGCCGTGGCCGTGATGAAGGATGATCTATTTTGACAATGCGGCAACCTCTTCTCCCAAGCCGAAGGAGGTAAAGGAAGCGGTTGCGGGTGCATTACAGCGACTGTCTGCCAATCCGGGAAGGAGCGGGCACGAGCTATCGATTGCGGCATCCGATGCGGTGTATCAATGTAGAGCAGCCTTGGCGGATATGTTTCGTTTTCCCGCTCCCGAAAGGATTGTTTTTACTTTAAATTGTACCCACTCTATCAATACGGTGCTCAAAGGTCTGCGGTTAAAAAATTGTAAGATCGTTACCTCGTCGCTGGAGCACAATGCCGTAATGCGTCCCTTGGAGAAACTCAAGAAGAACGGCTGTACCATTGCGGTGGCGGAAGTGTTTTTTGATGATCCCGAGGCAACAGTTCGCTCTTTTGCCCGATTGATCGATGATAACACCCGATTGGTGATTTGTACGCATGCGTCGAATGTTTGCGGTGTAGTTTTGCCCATTGAGCAGATTGGCAGACTTTGCAAAGATCGCGGTGTACTTTTTGCCGTGGATGCGGCACAGTCAGCGGGGGTGATCCCTATTGATTGCTCTGCTGTCCCCATTGATTTTTTGTGTATACCCGGTCATAAAGGACTCTATGGCCCGATGGGGACCGGTGTTTTATTTTGCAAATCCGATTTGCCCGATACCTTGACCGAAGGGGGTACGGGTAATTTTTCCGCTTCCTTTGTACAACCTGAGGATTATCCTGAGCGTTTTGAAAGCGGTACGGTAAATCTGCCCGGAATTGTTGGTTTAAAGGCAGGGGTGGATTTCGTTCAAAAAAAGGGTGTTGAACGCATTCATCAATATGAGATGCAACTGCTTCAAACAACTTATCGTGGGTTGAAACAGACCCGAGGAGTAACGCTGTATACGCCCTATCCTGATACGGAACGCTATGTTCCTGTTTTGTGTTTCAACGTGGCAGGTTTGCACAGTTCACAAACGGCGGAACTGCTGAATAAAGCCGGCTATGCCTTGCGTGCGGGACTTCATTGTGCACCTACGGCGCATCGGCGCATGGGAACACTCTCTTACGGTGCGGTGCGAATGTCACCCTCTATATTTAATCATCCAAAAGAAATTTATTCTTTTTTGCAATCGGTTAAACGAATTGCAAAATCAGCATCATAAGTTATTCTCATAGGGAAGAGGTGCCCCTTTGGACGTTAAAAAAAAGATATTGGAACTTAGGAAACAAATCATTGACCGAGATTTTAAACAAATGAATCAGGCGCAAAAAGAGGCTGTTCTGGCTGTTAACGGCCCTGTTTTGATTTTGGCGGGCGCGGGAAGCGGTAAAACTACCGTGTTGATCCATCGTATAGCGAATTTGATTCGTTACGGCAATGCATATCATAGTTCATCCTTGCCTTTTGACGTTTCTCAGACAGACGTTGAACTGCTTGAAAATGTATTATCGGGGAAGAGGGTCGATCCTGTTCGCTTATATCAGCTTACATCGGTTGAGGCACCCCGTCCTTATGAAATTCTCGCCATCACCTTTACCAACAAAGCGGCAGGGGAACTGAAGGAACGCCTGCAATCTTTGTTGCAAAATGACGGAGATTCTATTTGGGCCATGACCTTTCACGCGGCTTGCTTGCGTATGTTGAGAAAATTTGCCGACCGTATCGGCTATTCCTCTCACTTTACCATTTATGATACCGATGATTCCAAACGTGTGATCAAGGAATGCCAAAAGGAATTGTCGTTGGATGATAAGGTGTTCCCATACCGTATGCTGATGAGCGAAATCAGCCATGCGAAGGATCGTTTGATTACGCCTGAAGAATATGAATCAAACGCAGGGGACGATTTTCGCTTGAAAAAGGTTGCGCTGGTTTATCGGTTGTATCAGAGTAAATTGCAATCGTCAGATGCAATGGATTTTGATGATATTATTGTTCAAACGGTACGTATGTTTGAGCAACATCCGGACATTTTGTCATATTGGCAAAACCGATTTCGCTATGTTATGGTGGATGAGTACCAGGACACCAACCATGCCCAGTATATGCTTGTGAAACTTTTATCTCAGCAACATCACAATATTTGTGTCGTTGGCGATGATAACCAAAGTATTTACACCTTCCGCGGGGCTACTATCGAAAATATTCTGAGTTTTGAAGAAGAATATTCCGATGCCGTTACTGTTCGTCTTGAGCAAAACTATCGCTCTACTGAGATGATCTTGAATGCTGCTAATGCGGTAATTCGAAACAATAAATTTCAAAAAGAAAAGAATCTTTGGACTGAATTGGGCGAGGGCGAACCCATTACCTGCTATACAGCAGGGGATGAGTTTGGCGAATCTCGCTATGTTGCCGAAAAAATACTGGATGGTGTAGGCAACGGTCAAAAGTATTCGGATTTTGCTGTGTTGTACCGAATGAATGCCCAATCGGGTAACCTTGAAAACACTTTTGTACGGTCGGGTATCCCGTATCGTGTGATAGGCGGCTTGAAGTTCTACGATCGAAAAGAGGTAAAAGATGCGCTGGCATATTTGCATTTGCTGGTAAATCCCGATGATAACCTGAGGTTGCGTCGTATCATTAACGAACCAAAACGAGGAATAGGCAATACCACGGTAGATAAAATTGCTACCATTGCTTCCCAAAACGGTACGTCTATGTTTGATGTGATTTGTCACGCAGATGAGTATGCCGATTTACAGCGTTCCGTTGCGAAACTCAAAGGATTCGCAACGATGATTCGCAGTGTGATGGATGAATTGGATGTTTATTCACCTCATCAGATTTTAGAAATGATCCTTGATAAAAGCGGCTACCTTGAAAGCTTGATTTTAGAAGGTAATGAGGGGATAGAGCGAAAAGAAAACGTGCAGGAATTGATCAGCAGTATGATCCAATACGAGGCAGAAGCCCCCGCTCCGTCGTTAGATGACTATTTGGACGGTGTTTCGCTGATGACCGATATCGATCAGTACAATGCCGATCAGGATATGGTCGTTCTTATGACACTTCACTCTGCTAAAGGATTGGAATTCCATACCGTATTTATGGTAGGAATGGAAGAAGGTGTGTTCCCGGGAACGCAGTCCATCTATGCCGCTGAAAAAGAGATGGAAGAGGAACGCCGCCTGATGTACGTTGGTATTACTCGTGCTAAGCGAAAATTGTATCTTACCAATGCCTTTCAGCGGCTGTTGTTTGGTATGACCAATCGTAACAGACCGTCTCGTTTTGTAGCAGAGGTCCCGCCAGAGTGTATTGAACAAACGAACACGGGTGCTCAATTGAAACAGTCGTACGGTGGTTTTGGCGGTGGTCTGCGCTCTGCTGTCTCCTTTAAGCCGACTCCTTCTTTTACCGGGGGACAATCGGTTTCCTCGGTTAATAATACTGCACCGTTAGTAGCCTTTAAAGTTGGTGATCGAGTGGTGCACAAAAACTTCGGCGGCGGTCTGGTGGTTGCCTCTGCGCCTGTTGGCGGCGACGTTTTGCTGACCATTGTATTTGATTCCATCGGAACCAAAAAATTGATGCAAAAGTTTGCAAAATTAGAAAAAGAATAATACACAAAAATCCTCCTGTTTCATACTATGGTAATGATATCGGTCATGCCGATAATTTTAGCCTTCACCATTATGAACATAGGAGGATTTTTATGGCTGATAATTTTAAAGAAGCTGTTTGTGTTGATGCCGGTCGTGTTTATGACTCTTGTTGCGATCGGGATTGTCTGGAAGATCTACGGTTGTTTTTCCGCCCTACCGATCAGCAGGCCGTGAATCAGGCGATTGGCGTGCGTGCCCGCTCGGCGACGTTGTTAACCACCCTCGTAGATGTAGAACCCGTAACGTTTAACCGTGGCTATTATTCAGTGGATATGCTATTCTATTTCTTGGTTTCGGTCGATTTGTACGGTACGGATTCTACCACACCTACTACCGTGAACGGGATTGCCAGCTTTAATAAGAAAGTGATTCTGTTTGGTAGCGAAGGCAATGCTAAGATCTATTCCAGTGCCACTACCGCCGCCGAGGCGGAAACTACGTTGCCTGTTTCTGCCAATGCCCCCACCGCGTACGTACAAACGGTTGATCCCATTGTTTTGTCGGCAACCATCAATCAATGCTGTGCTTGTGATTGTATGCAACCCATTAGCGCTCCCGCAGCAGTGCTTGCTACCATTGGCGGTGCATTTGCCCCTGTGGACCTTGTTGAGCGTCGCGTTAACGTTACCCTTGGGATTTTTACCGTAGTGCAGTTGGTGAGAAACGTACAAATGCTGATGCCGGTTTACGATTTTTGTGTTCCCAATAAAGAGTGTGTCACCACCACTGATGATCCTTGTGAAGTCTTTAACCGCATCCAATTTCCTATGGATGAGTTTTTTCCACCCAGAGAATTCTGTGAAAATGAACAATCATCCTGCAATGCTTGTGACACCGGCAACTAAAAGAAAAACGGTAGTACCGCGATCGGTACTACCGTTTTACATTTGATTAATCTCTCAAAGCACGTTCCAACCAAATGGCGCCTAAATCCATCGCGTTGTAAAGACCTTCTTTTTCGCTGGTTTTAACAATGCGGTCTTTGGCACGCATTTCATCGTCGGTGTGCATCAGCTGAATCGAGACCTTGTCGGCTACTTCCAAATCATCCACCTTTTTGGTGTTTAAAACTTTTAACATTACGATGTATTTGTCAGCCATGCTGCCGTAATAGAGGGTGTCTCCGCAACGAACGAGGGGATGCCCTTTATAGGTCAGAAACTCATTTGCTTGCGCCATGAGAATCGCCTCCTTATCGGGATAAATAATTCTTCACAAGTTCTTGCAACAGTTCGTCACGGTCAATATGACGAATCATGCTTCGTGCGTTCTTGTGGGTGGTAATGTAGGTGGGATCTTCAGAAAGAATATAACCAACGATCTGATTGATAGGGTTATAGCCTTTCTCGGTCAGGGCGTCGTACACCGCTTGCAATGTACGCTTCATTTCACTTTCGTGTTCATTGGGAATAGAAAATGTTAAGGTTCTGTCGGTCAAGAAACCCACCTCCAAAATCAATATAGATTTAGTATACTATAATTTTCAAAAAATAGCAAGGAAAATTTTTAAGAACGCAGAATAGCGCCTACGGCTTTCAAAGCGTCAAACACTTTATCCATCACCTGATTGCACATATCATCGGTCAAAGTGGTAGAATCCGATTGCAACACCAAAGAGTAAGCAACACTCTTTTTGTCGACTTCAATTTGATTGCCTTCGTATACGTCGAACAACTCAACCTTTTTGATCAGGTCAGATTTAACCGAGCGAATGGCTTTTTCAAGCACGGCAACCGGTAGACTGCGATCACAAACCAAGGCAATGTCACGGGTGATGGCAGGATATTGGGAAATGGGGCGGAACAGGATTTGTTTTTGTTCTACGGCATATAAGGCTTCCAAATTGATTTCGGCAACGTAAACCTTTTGGTCGATCCCCATTTTTTGCGCGGTGGCAGGATGCACTTCGCCAAATACTGCTAACTGTTGACCGTTTGCGGTAGCCTTTGCCTGACGACCGGGATGATAATACGGTTCAGCAGATTTTTCGTAATCAGCGGTCAAACCGAATAAGCCCAGCACTTGCTCTACCAATCCCTTTAAAGTGAAGAAATCCTCATCTTTTCCGTATAACCCTAAGCAAAGGGCGGGCGACTCGTGCGGTTGCTCGGTTAGAGGCAGGGATTTGGGCAGATAGATGCGGCTGGTTTCAAAGTAGCGGGAATCGGCATTCTTTCTGCTGATGTTTGTGGCCATAACGGTCAGCATGCTGACGACCAACTGGGTGCGCATGGTGGAATATTCGTCTCCCAAGGGGTTACGGATGACGATGGCATTACGGCGGACGTCGTCGGCAGGCAGGTTCAGCACGTCAATGGCTTTGCTGCCAAAGAAGGAGTAGGTTGCAATTTCGTGCATACCGTTGCCGCACAACAAGGCTTTAATTTTATCGTCGGCTTTGCGGGTGGGCAAAACGTCACCGCGAATAACCGCACCCCGCATGGGTCGACCAACAATGTGATCGTAACCGTAAATGCGCATGACTTCTTCGGCAAGGTCGGCTCTGCCTTCAATATCTTCACGGAAGGTGGGGATCTTGCAGGTGAGAACGCCATCGGTTAATGTGGTTTCCAATTCTAAGGAATTGAGGATTTCTACCATCTTTTCAAAGGGAACTTCCACACCCAACAAGTCGTTGATGCTTTGGGCGGAAACCGAAATGATCCGTTGTTCGGGCAACCCGTTGTTGCAATCAATGGTACCGTCTACAATGTCACCGGCATCCAGATCATAAATCAGTTGCAATGCACGTTCCATGGCATATTCACTGCGGAAGACGTCGATGCCTTTTTCAAAACGAGCGCTGGATTCGGTACGAATCCCCAAAGCACGAGCGGTTTTGCGCACGTTGTCACGACGGAAACGGGCAGATTCCAAGAACAGGGAAGTGGTGTCGTCTTTGATCTCGCTGTTCAGTCCGCCCATAATACCTGCCAGACAAGAGGGCTTTTCGCCGTCGGCAATCACTAACATGGAATCATTTAGGGTGTGTTCTTTTTCGTCCAAGGTGGTAATCTGTTCGCCGTTTGCAGCACGGCGAACGATAATTTGGTCGCCTGCGATATCTCTGCGGTCAAAGGCGTGCATGGGTTGACCGGTTTCTAACATAACAAAGTTGGTAATGTCAACAATGTTGTTAATGGGGCGCATACCGGCGGCACGCAAGCAGAGTTTTAACCATTCGGGGGATTCTTTGATGCGCAGATTGTTCACACAGCGACCAATGTAGCGAGCGCACAGATCATAATCCTTCACTTCAACCGAAATCAGATCGTTTACGTTGCCGCCTTTGGTTTCGTATTTGGGTTGGGGCATCTTGAATTCGGTCCCCAAAACCACGGCAACTTCACGGGCAACACCCAAAACGCTTTGGCAGTCAGGACGGTTGGCGGTGATTTTGAAATCAATCACATAATCGTTGAGATGGAGGATATCACGCATATCCACACCAACGGGAGTGCCTTCTTTTAAAATCAAAATGCCGTATACCTCTGCACCGGGATAGTCACAATCTTTAAGGCACAGTTCTTCGCCCGAGCAGAGCATCCCGTTAGAGGGAACACCACGGAGTTTACCCTTGGTGATGTGCATTCCGTTTGGTAGGGTGGATTTGTGCATGGCAACGGGGACTACTGCGCCTTCGAATACGTTATCAGCACCGGTTACGATTTGAATCAGTTCGTCGCCACCGACGTCAATTTGGCAGATTTGCAATTTGTCAGCATCGGGATGCTTTTCTAATTTTGCGATTTTACCGGTAATGACGTTGTTCATGGTTTTAGAAAGGTCAACGATTTCTTCTACCTCGAAGCCCGCCATAACCATTTTGTCGCACAGTTCTTCTACCGATACGGGAATATCTACGTAATATTTTAACCAGCTAAGTGAAATATTCATGGTTTGCTCCTCCTTTATTTATCAAACTGCTCTAAGAAGCGCAGATCATTTTCAAACAACAAGCGGATATCGCTGATTTTGTAACGGGTGGTGGTCAAACGATCCAAGCCGATACCAAAGGCAAAACCGGAATATTCGTTTGGGTCAATGCCGCAACCCGACAGCACGTTGGGATGCACCATACCGGCACCCAGAATTTCGATCCAACCGGCTCCCTTGCAAACACGGCAACCTTTGCCGCCGCACTCGGGACAAGAAACGTCTACTTCAACGCTGGGCTCGGTAAAGGGGAAGAAAGAAGGACGGAACTTGATTTTAGCATCGGGACCGTAGATCTCACGAGCTACTTGCTCCAAGCAACCCTTCAGGTCGCACATGGTAATATCTTTATCCACAACCAAACCTTCGATCTGATGGAAAACGGGGGAGTGGGTAGCGTCCACCTCGTCGGCACGGAACACACGTCCGGGGCAGATAACCCGAATGGGAGGCTTGCGGTTTTCCATGGTGCGGATTTGTGCGGCGGAAGTCTGACTTCTCAACAGCAGATCATCACCAACGTAGAAGGTGTCCTGCATATCCCGGGCAGGGTGGTCGGCAGGGATGTTCAGTGCTTCAAAGTTATAGTATTCGGTTTCAATTTCGGGACCGTCTACCACGTCAAAGCCCATAGATTTGAAAATATCGATCATATCGTTGAGCACCCGATTCAAAGGATGCAAACCACCTTGCTTGGTAGTTTTGCCGGGCAGAGTAACGTCTAATGCTTCGGCTTCGAATTGCTTTAATTCAGCTTCGGCTTTCAGTTGAACCAGTCGTTCTTCGATTTTGGCTTCAATGGTGCTGCGTACCTTGTTGGCAAGCTGACCGACAATGGGGCGTTCTTCGGGAGTCAGTCCGCCCATCTGTTTTAAAATGGCGGTCAGTTCCCCTTTTTTGCCCAAATAGGCAACCCGCAATTCATCCAAAGCGGTCAAGGAATCTACCGCTTGCAAAGCCATAATTGCTTTGGTTTCAATCGCTTGTAATTGTTCTTTCACAGTATATGTCCTCCTTCAAATATACAAGTATACAAATAAAAAAGCCTTCGCCCTGAATTTCAGGACGAAAGCATACTTCCGCGGTACCACCTGATTTTTTGCTTAATTTAAGCAAACACTCATCTCGCCGCCTATCAGCGGCATAACATATAACGGTGTTCACCGTCTTGTCTTACATAACCTTCAGACAAGCCGCTCGGGAGGGAAGTTCGGCATTTTTGCCTGCCATACGGGGTCCCAGCCGACGTTACAGTCGCCCCATACTCTCTGGTTGGCATTACGCAACAGTGCTTACTGTGATTCGAAAAACGAATCCTCCGTCAATGCGTTTGCATATCAATTGGTATTATAACAGATGCAAATTGCTTTTGCAAGTGGATTTTGCGGTTTTTTTAGGGTTTTACACCGATTTTTTTGCAATTTTCTGCCAAGGGACAATCGTTACACTTGGGAGCGCGGGCAGAACAAATCTCTCTGCCGAAATGAACGATGCGATGACAGAAATCATTGGACTCTTCAGGTGGCAAGATTTTTCTGAGTGCCATTTCAACCTGATAAGGGTCTTTGGAAGCCACCAGACCGATGCGGTTGGTGATGCGGATCAAATGCGTATCGGCAACCACGCTACCGGGTTGTTTATAAATGTCTCCCATAATCAGATTGGCGGTTTTACGACCGATGCCGGGGAGTTTGATCAATTCTTCCAGACTGTCAGGAACTTGCCCGTCATAGGTATCACACAACATGTTGGCCATATCCACCAAGCTTTTTGCTTTTGTTTTATAAAGTCCGCAGGATTTAATCAGTTCTTCTACCTGTTCATAACTTGCTTTCGCCATCGTTGCAGGGGAAGGAAAGGCATCAAACAGAGCGGGAGTGACCAAGTTGACTCTGGCATCGGTGCATTGTGCCGATAGTCGAGTGGCTACCAATAACTGAAAGGCGTCGGCTGCCGTCAGGGAACACACCGCATCGGGATATTTGATTTTTAGTTGTTTCACACAAAATTCGGCGCGTTCTTTTTTGGTCATAATTTACTCCTAACGATATTGTTCAATGGCGGTGGTAGCGAGGTTGTCACACCGCTCGTTTTCGGGATGTCCTGCGTGCCCCTTAACCCATACGATTTTCACCTTATGGGTATCAAGCAGTTGCAACAATTGCTCCCACAAATCCGAGTTTAATGCAGGCTTTTTGTCGGCTTTACGCCATCCGTTTTTTTGCCAGGAACGGGCCCAGCCTTTGGTAATACCGTCGGCGGCGTATTTGGAGTCGGTGGTCAGAGTAACCGAGCATGGCTCTTTCAAAATTGAAAGGGCCTCAATGATGGCGGTCAATTCCATGCGATTGTTGGTAGTTTCTTTTTCACCGCCGCTCAGTTCCTTTTCAATCCCTTGATACCGCAATACGGCGCCCCATCCGCCGGGACCGGGATTGCCCGAACAAGCGCCGTCGGTGAAAATATCAACCTGCTTCATAGAATCCGCCTCTTTTTGCCTATTTTAAAAAAGTATACCATTATTTGGTTGAAAGTGCAACCTTTTTGATTAAACCTTTTTCTTCCTGCCATACTAACAATATAAGGAGGATGAATTATGCAAGCAATTATTATGGCGGGTGGGGAAGGTAGTCGACTGCGCCCACTTACTTGTAACACACCTAAACCGATGATGAAATTGTGCGGCAAACCGATTTTAGAATATATTTTGGAATGGCTTTCCCTTCATCACGTGACCTCTGCTACCGTAACGCTGGGATACTTGCCACATATAATTGAGGAGTACTTTTCAGAGGGGAAATACGGCGATATTGACCTAAAATTCGTAAGAGAAACCACGCCTCTTGGCACGGCAGGTGGCGTAAAACACGGGTTGCCTGCGGCTGAGGAAGATTTTTTAGTGGTAAGCGGCGATGCGCTGAGTGATTTTGACCTGTCGGCAGCTATGCAAGCTCATCGGTTAAGCAATTCGGCAATTACTTTGATTGCTACGCCGGTCGCTGACCCAAGGGAATATGGATTGGTCAACTGTGATGAGGATGGACGTGTTATCGGCTTTAATGAGAAGCCTTCCTGGCGGGGTGTAACAACCAATTTGGCCAATACCGGAATCTATATTATTCGCCCCGATATTCTTGAATTGATTCCCGATGACCGACCTTTTGATTTTGCCAAGGAATTATTTCCTCTTATGCTGGAAAAGCACATAACCATCGGAACCTATGTAGATAAAGGTTACTGGTGCGATATCGGCGATTTGGAAAGTTACCGTAGATGCCAAACAGATCTTCTCAATCATAAGGTGAAGCACATTTCCGTACCGATTCATCCGACGACCCAAAAGGATTATCAGATCATATCTCCCTCTTATATCGGAGCAGGCGTACGTATTGGAAATGGTGCAATCATCGGACCGAACGCAGTAATTGAGGAGGGATGCGAAATAGGTGATTATGCCAGAATCCGATCTTCGGTGTTGCTTTCTGATTGCTATGTCGGAAAAAACAGCCGTATTACTTGCGGTGTGTTATCCCAAGGGGTTAGTGTTGGCAAACATGTCAGCATTTATGAAGGCGTGGTTTTGGGCGAAGGTGCTACGGTAGAGGACTATAGTGAGATTTTGCCGCACGTATTGGTTTGGCCACATAAAACTGTTGCCGAATACGTTCGCTTGAAGTCCAATTTGAAGGTGGGAGAAGTTCTTGGTGAATTTTTTGATGACGCCGGAATCTGTGGTACGGTAGGTATTCAGATAACACCGGAATTTTGCGCACGTTTGGGCTGCGCGATCGGTTCGATTGATGGGGTTGATCGTGTTGGCATTGCCTACGAACAGGGGAATGAAACGAAAGCTATGTATCACGCTGTACTGTCCGGATTGTGCAGCACCGGGGTTCAGGTATGGGATTTCGGGCCACTGAATGGGGCGCAAATGCAATTGGCGTCATCTCTATGTCGTCTTTCTCTATCAGTATATCTAAAAAGGGATGACGCGTGTGTCATCGAGATCCTTGATTCCTATGGATTGCCGTGCTCCGATGAAACGGAACGAAAAATCAAATCTATTCTTAATCGCGATTTATTTGTTCGATGTTCCGGCGAAAATTATCGGGATATCGCCGATCTGCGGCATTTTAAACTGGTATATCAGCAAGAGTTGGAACGGTTTTATCCCAATGGCCTTTCAGGGGTTTCAGCATGCATACAGGCGGAAGGAAAAGAGGATGACCGATATTTAAAGGATTTATTGGTTCGCGCAGGGGGAATTGCGAAAAAACTTCCGCTGTTTGACCTTTCAAAAGACGGGAGATGCTTGCGCTGCATTGATGAAAACGGTAACGAATATTCTACTTTTGCAACGACAGTTTTAGGGTGTCGGATGCTATG
This sequence comes from Clostridia bacterium, assembly GCA_017439545.1. Classification (GTDB taxonomy): domain Bacteria; phylum Bacillota; class Clostridia; order Oscillospirales; family Acutalibacteraceae; genus UMGS1484. Next base: position 32,214 of record JAFSIW010000031.1, read on the forward strand.
CCGACAATCGCCGGTGATTGCGATGCCTATTGACACTCCGATCAGTTTGATCAAACTGATACAGAGCAATGGGAGCGATTGCTTGATATACGGGCGTAAAAATGATCGATCAGCGAGACAACTTGCGCGAGAGCAAGGATGGTTGCGGGACGGTGCCATGCTTGCCCTATGTATTTTAAGTTATATGAAGGAGCATCATCTAACCCTATCTCAATGTATGAAAGAGGTCCCCGTGGGAACCGTATGTGAGGGTGAAATTCCTATTGTATGTGGGCCGTCGGAGGTTATGGAACAAATCAAAGAGTTTACTAGGTTAACGGATGGCGGCGCGCTATATGAGAGTAAGAGTGGCATTGTGAGAATTTGGCCCGCTAAAAACGGCAAAAGAATCAAGCTTTTGGCAGAAGCGGCTAACTTTGAAGTTGCGCAGGAACTGTGCGGCGAGTTGCAAGGTAAAATCGCGGATATACTTGACACGGAATAAGAATTATAGTAAAATACACAATATATTGGAGTATTATATGCTAATGGGGGATTTCCCCCTACATATCTATAAATTTAATTCAACTTCGGAGGAAAACAACTGAATGGCAATAACCAAATCCGACTATATTGGCGTGAAACGACAATCATCTGCCCGCACCGGTAAACCCGTAATGATCGATGAATTGGGTTCTGCGAGGCCCAAAACAACCGCCAAAAAGAACAAAGTGCAAAAATCTGATTATAAATCTCCCAAGAAGGATGCCTTAAAGCTGATTTCATTGGGCGGGTTGAATGAGATCGGTAAAAATATGACCCTTTACGAATATGCAAACGATATTTTTATCGTGGATTGCGGCATGACCTTTCCCACGGAAGAAATGCCCGGTGTTGATATTGTTATTCCTGATTTTACTTATGCCATCCAAAACAAGGACCGTATTAAAGGGATCGTAATTACTCACGGTCACGAGGATCATATTGGCGGTCTGCCTTATTTTTTAAAGAATGCCAATATTCCCGTGTACGGCACAAAATTAACTCTCGGTCTGATCAAAATTAAATTAAAAGAGCACGGCTTGTTGAATTCGGTAAAACTGAAAGAGGTTAAACCCGGGGATAAGGTCAAACTGGGTTGTTTTGGCGTGGAATTTATTCATGTAAACCATTCCATTCCCGATGCTGTTGCTATTGCGGTCAAAACGCCGGTTGGCACGCTGGTGCAAACAGGTGACTTTAAGATCGATGCTACTCCCATCGACGGTGATGTGATTGACTTGTCCCGTTTTGCCGAGCTTGGTCAGGAGGGCGTTACTGCTCTGTTAATGGATTCAACCAATGCCACGCGACCGGGCTTTACTATGAGTGAAAGTAAGGTGGGTGCAACCTTCTCTCAATTCTTTAAGCAGGCCGCCAAAAAGAGAATTGTGGTTGCAACCTTTTCCAGTAATATTCATCGGGTGCAGCAAATCGTGGATGAAGCGATAAAATGTAAGCGAAAGGTTTGCGTTTCAGGCCGTAGTATGGAGAATGTTGTCAATATCGCAATGGAACTGGGATATTTATCCATTCCAAGCGGCGTTTTGATCCCCTTGGATATGATTCGTGAATACAAGGACGAGCAGCTTGTGATTATTACAACCGGCTCTCAAGGGGAGCCGATGTCGGCTTTGCACCGTATGGCATTTAATGACCATCGTCAGATCAGTGTAGGCTCAAATGATTTGATTATTATTTCAGCAACACCCATTCCCGGCAATGAAAAAATGGTGAACACTGTGGTAAATGAGCTGATGAAAAAAGGCGCGCAGGTCATTTACGAACGGATGTATGATGTGCACGTTTCGGGGCATGCCTGTCAAGAAGAGTTGAAACTGATGCTTAGTTTGACTAAACCCAAGTATTTCATCCCTGTTCACGGAGAGCAAATGCATTTGCGTAAAAATGCGGAATTAGCGTCGGAACTGGGACTTCACAAGGATCGTATCGTGATTGGCGATATTGGTAAAATTATTGAGATTTCTGAGAAAAAAGTGCGTTTAAACGGCGACGTTCCTGCCGGTTTTGTGATGGTTGACGGGCTTGGCGTCGGTGAGGTCGGCAATATTGTTTTGCGCGAGCGCAAACGTTTATCGGAAGACGGCGTAATTGTGGTTGCCATTTCGGTAGACCGCTATTCGGGATACGTGGTTGCAGGACCTGAGTTGACTTCTCGCGGGTTTATCTATGAAAAAGAAAACGACCGCTTGTTAGAAGATGCGCGGAATCACGTGTCGCATACGCTGGAATCTTTGAGTTTTCAAACCAATAAGGATCTGGCCAATGCCAAAAACAAGATTCGTGACAGTTTATCTCGGTATATTTATCAGGTAACTCATAAAGAACCTATAGTACTGCCTATTATTCTCGAGGTATAATTTTTTCGGTGGTGATCGTATGAGAAAGAAACAAGTCAAAACTCACAATTTACTGTTGCGGTTGGTAACAGCATTTATCTTTGCCTTGGTTGCTGCTTGCATTGCTATGTTAATTGCCAAGCAAACGGCATTATTCTTTGCGTTTTCTCTGGTCACCATCGGCCTGTTTATTTGGGCTTTTGTGCTCATTCGCCGTAGCGGCAATGTCGTTTCTTCCTTTTACCGTTCGGTTATTGGTAAGCTGACCGTTCCCAATTCTGACATCTATAACCATTTTAGTCTGCCCGTGGTTATTCTGCAAAACGATGAGGTCATTTGGTATAACGGGTTATTTCGAAGCGCTGTTCTCAAGGGGGATGACGCGGTCGGTGCGTTACCTGAATCGGTGTTATCAATGGCGGCAAGGAGTGTTCTTGAGGCGACCGGCAAGTGTGACGTTTCGGCGGGGGGCAAGCATTATATGGTTTATGGCTCGTCGTTTACGGATGAGACTACATATTCTGTTTTGTATTACGTAGACATAACGCAACTCAAAAACACACAGCGTGAGTATGAAGAAACTCGCCCCGTTGTTGCCGTGTTGGCTATTGATTCCTTTGAAGAAATTACTGACGATATGGCTGAGAGTGATCAGGCAAAATTCAAAGGTGCCATTGACAAGGAAATTGAGCGTTTTACCGGTGAGATTTCCGGTATAACCAAAAAACTGAAGAATAATCGCTATATTTCGGTATTTGATGAGCGAAGCTTGTCGTTGCTTAAAGTTTCAAAGTTGTCTATTCTTGACCATGTTCGCAATCTTGATTTCGGTAATAAAACCCGCGCAACGCTGTCAATCGGGATCGGTCACGGTGAGAACTCGCTGAAGCAATGTGAAGTGTTGGCTTTACAGGCGCTTGAAATGTCCCAAGGGCGCGGCGGCGATCAAGCTACTATTAAAACGGGAGATTCGTATGAGTTTTACGGCGGTGTTACCAACGAAAGCGTTGAAAAGCGCACAAAGGTAAAAACCAGAGTTGTCGCTTCCGCCTTGAAAGAACTAATCCGAAGCAGCGATCGTGTGTTTATTATGGGCCACAAATACGGCGACGTTGATAGCCTTGGCGCGTCTTACGGCCTTTGGAAATGTGTCTGTGACCTTGGGAAAGAAGGATACATGATTGTTGACGAAAAAACACATCTTGCAGACAGCATGATTCAAAAGATTCGCAATGAAGCGCCGGGCGATCCGATTTTGAACGGGGAGGATGCAGAACAATTGCTCACCCGTCAAAGCCTTTTGATTGTTTGCGACACTCATCGCAAGGATTTTGCCGAATATCCTGCGTTGATTGACTTGTGTCGTACTACGGTTGTGATTGATCATCATCGCAAAAACATTGATTTTATTGATAATAGCGTCATTTTTTATCACGAGCCACACGCTTCGTCAGCTTGCGAAATGGTTGCAGAACTTGTTCAATATATTCATCGTTCTGCGATTCAAAAATCTCAGGCTGAAGCCTTGCTTGCAGGTATTATGCTGGATACAAGAAATTTTGTCTTGAGAACGGGTGTTCGTACCTTTGAAGCTTCTGCCTATTTGCGCGGCTGCGGTGCGGATCCTGTTGCGGTAAAAAAATTGTTTTCCGATTCCATCGCCATTTATCGAGAACGAGCGTCATTGGTTTCCCATGCCGAATTTTTTGATCGTTTTGCAATTGCCATCGGCGAGGAAAACCATACCGTTTCCCGTGTTGCTGCCTCGCAAGCGGCAGATGAGTTGTTGAATATCGAAAACGTGGATGCTTCTTTTGTTGTTTTTTCTGCTGGCGAAACGATCAATATCTCCGCGCGGTCATTGGGCAAATTCAACGTACAACTGGTAATGGAGGCATTGGGTGGCGGCGGTCACCATACCATGGCGGCTACTCAGATCCAAAATGTAACGTTAGACGAGGCGAAAACTCGTTTGATTCATATTTTAGAACAAACAACTCGAAAGGATGAGTTAAAATGAAAGTAATCTTAACGGCAGATGTGAAGAACATCGGCAAAAAAGGCGAATTGCATCAAGTGTCTGATGGCTATGCCAGAAACTTTTTGCTGCCCAAGGGTTTGGCGGTAGAAGCAGGTGCGCAAGCCATGACCGAACTGAAAAACCGTGAGGAATCGGATGCTTATAAAAAGAAGAAAGCGAAAGAAGATGCCGAAGCTATAAAAGCGAAACTGAATGGCAAAACCATTCACATTTCGGCAAAAGCAGGTTCAGCAGGTCGCTTGTTCGGATCGGTTACCACCGGTGAAATTGCCACCGCTATTAAAGGCGCAACCGGTTGTGAAGTGGACAAGCGTAAAATCAGCCTGAACAGCGATATTAAAAATTACGGTACCTATACCGTAGAGGTTAAATTACATCAAGGCATTGCCGCTGAACTTACCGTAGAAGTCGGCGAATAATAAAGGGGAAATTCAAATGGAAAAGAAAACCTTACATATCGTGTCCCACTCTCACTGGGACCGTGAATGGTACATGAGTTTTGAACAGCACCGTATGCGTTTGGTGGAACTGTTTGATACGCTGATTGAAACCATGGAAAACCATCCCGAATACAAGTATTATCACATGGACGGTCAGTACGTGGTGATAGAGGACTATCTGGAAGTACGCCCTCAAATGAAGGATCGGCTGTTCAAACTGATTGGGGAAGACCGCATTCAAATCGGACCTTGGTACGTGTTGCAAGACGAATACCTGACCAGTGGTGAAGCCAACGTTCGGAATATGCTGTATGGCATTAAACTGTGCAAAAGCATTGGTGCTGATCCTGTAATGTGCGGCTATTTTCCCGATGCCTTTGGTAATATTTCGCAAGCTCCTCAAATTTTGCGTGGGTTTGATATTGATACTGCCGCATTTGGTCGTGGGGTAGGGGCTATTTTGGAAAATAATACGGTGGATAAAACCTCTCCCACCAATCCTTCTGAAATCATCTGGCGTTCTCCCGATGGGTCGGAAGTCATCGGCGTTATGTTTGTGGCCTGGTATCATAACTCAATGGAACTGCCCACCACGAAAGAAGCGTTGAAAGAAAAACTGGACAGCACCATCGGCTCGCTGGCACCATCTGCGGCAACGCCTCATTTGTTGGGATTGAACGGTTGCGACCATCAACCCATTCAAACCGATGTACACGAAGCCATTGCTTTGGCTAATGAAATTTATGAAGGCGAATACGACGTGATCCACTCGAACTTTAAAAATTACGTGGATGCAGTTCGTCCTTATAAAGATAAGTTCCCTGTGTTAGAAGGGGAGATCAACGGTCAGCGCACCAAAGGGGAAGTGCCCTTGATTGATACCGCTTCTACCCACGTTCCGCTGAAGCAACGGAATCATCGGGGTCAAAATGCATTGGAACGGATTGCCGAACCTTTGAGCGTGATCGCTATGCACAGTGGCGATAAATATCGCTATGACGAACTGTTCTATGCTTGGCGCACTTTGATGCAAAACCATCCGCATGACTCCATTTGCAGCTGTAGTTGTGACGACGTTACCCGTGAAATGGTGACACGTTTTGAAAAATCCTATCAAGCCGCCAAATTTGTGGCAGATGAAGCCATGGACGGTGTGGTAAAAGCCATTCATACCGATGATTTGTCCGATCATAACATCGTTGTATTCCATACCAGTCCCTTTAAAACGGTAGATACCGTAACCACCTACGTGGATTTCCCTGAAGACACTGACGTGTCTGCTTTGTCGGTTACCGACCGCCAAGGGAACGTGATTCCTTGTTCTTATAAAGATCTGGGTCGCACCTTTACGTTCACCTTGCCCAAGGATCGTTTCCGCAAGCCCAAATACGTGAAACGGTTTGAAGTAACCATGCTGATTGCCGCCGAAGGAATCGGTTATAACACCTACTTGGTCAAACCTGTTGCCGCCAAGGCAGATTGCGGTCTGACCGTTACCGAACGTGGTGCCGAAAACAATGCGTTGTCCTTCGTGATTGAACCAAACGGCTCCTTGACCGTGACCGACAAGCAAAGCGGCAGAGTGTATAAAAATAACAATATCTATGAAGATCTGGGCGACGTGGGTGAAAGCTATAACTTCCGTCCTGTGGCAAACGATACCCCCATTACCACTGCCAACGACGTTGCCAAGGTGTGGGTAGAGGAACAAACCGATTTCTCGGTTACCTTCGGTATTGAAAATCACATGACCCTGCCCGTTGGTGCGGTCAATAAACAGCGCTCCTCCGAGACGTTGGATCAAATCATTACCACCTTTGTTACCTTGAAGGCTGACGTGGCTCGCATTGATGTGAACACCCGTTGGAACAATCAAGCCGAAAACCATCGTTTCCGTGCCTTGTTCCAACCCGAACTGCAATGTGAGACCTGCTTGGCAGAAGGTCAGTTTGACGTGGTTGACCGTGAAATCGTGCCTTATCAAACTTGGGAAAATCCCTGCTATTGCCAACGAATTCAATCCTTTGTTGCTTTGCAGGATGAAAACGACGGCAACGGTTTGCTGGTTGCTGTTCGCGGTCTTAATGAATATGAAATTCTTCGTGATGGTCAAAATACTATGGCGTTAACCTTGCTTCGCTGTGTGGCTGAATTGGGCGACTGGGGTTATTTCCCCACGCCGGACGCTCAATGCAAAGGGGATCATTCGGTATGCTATTCCATTGTTCCCTTTCATGCCGATACCCGCGCGGCTGCTTATCATCAAGGCTTTACCTTTAACGGCGATCCGTTGCACGCGGTTGCTACCGACCGTCACCAAGGCGTACAACCTGCGCAAAAGACTTTGGTTGCCGCAAAGGGTGATTATATGTCTTTTGCCGCCTTCAAAAAGGCTGAGGCAGATGACGATGCTGTGCTTCGTTTCTACAATGCCGATCGCCATGCTACATCCCTCACACTGACCTTCCCTGAAGGTAAGCGAGCGGTATATAGCGTAAATCTGGCAGAACAGAATGCCGAAGAGATCGGTGATTGCACCATAGATGTTCCTGCCAAGAAAATTGTCAGTTATAAAATTCAGTTCTGATTCTTAAAAAGTGCCGCTGATAAAGCGGCGCTTTTGCTTTTGTGACAAGATTTTGTAAATACATTGCATAAAATTGTAAAGACAGAAATAGCAGGTCTATTGTATAATGGACCTGCAAATCAAACAGAAGGAGAAATAACTATGGGATTATATGATGAATTTCGTTTCAAACCCGCTCCCTGGCTTCCTCACAGCAATCTTCCATTGGAAGAATTCGAGCGAGTTCGGAATATTAAGCGGGAGGATATGGAGTACACCAACGAAAACGGCTTTTCGGTAAAAGTGGTGTTAGATCCTACCTTGCATATGGTACAGGACATGTTCTATCGGATTCTGATGTCCGATCTGAACGATACGCCGCTCACCATTATCTGCCCTAACCAGTGGCCTGCCGCTTATTCTGCCGTTGCCAATATGCTGAATCAGCACAATGTTTCGGCTCGTAACGTGCACGCTTTTGCAATGGACGAATGGGCGGATGAAGACGGTAACGTAGCTCCTCTGACCTACGGTGCCGGTTTGGGTTATTCCTTTATGAATCATTTCTACGGACGCATTCGTGAGGATCTGCGTCCTCCTGTGGATCATTGGCACGTTCACACCAACGAAAACAAGGGCGAAGGTGTTTATTCCGCTATGATCGAAGAAATCGGCGGCGGCGGTGCCGACGTAGTTTATACTGCTACCGGTTGGCCGGGTCATACCGCCTTTATTGATCCCCATACCGAAGAATTCAAGGCGGATTCTTTAGAGGAATTCTGCAAATTGGGCTCTCGTATTGTTACCACCACCCCTTTGACCATTTGCGAAAACTCTATGTTCAGCCCCATGGGCAATTCAGGTGACGTTTGGGCAGTGCCTTATAAATCGGCTACCATCGGTCCTCGGGATATTGTAAACGCCCGCGAACGGTTTGAACTGCACAACCTGCTTTTGAGCGAATCGGGTGTTACCTGGCAGCGGATGATCTCTCGTTTGGAACTGTACGGACCCATCTCTATGGAGGTGCCGGCTTCTATTATTCGGCTGGGTAAGGGTACTTGCTACGTGTCTGAAGCCATTGCCAAACCTTTTGCCAGTTGGCATTGCGGCATTGAAGATAAAGATATCTAATTTTTGGTATAATGAAAGCCCTCGAACAATCGAGGGCTTTTCATTTACTGATTTTCACATTGCAGAATAAACTGAGCGGCTTCATCTAACACATAGGCCAAATCGGGAATACTCGCACTCTCGCCTTGTGCGGGCATACAGCAATGGTCGCCGCCTTTGCACAGGGTGAATCGGCAGGGGACACCTACATGTGTAAGAGCCTTGTAAAGAATATCCGAATGAATGGTTGTAACAAGATCGTCTTTATCACCTGCGGCTAAATAAGTGGGCGGCAGATTCGGTCGCACCATATAAAAAGGACTGAATCTGTCGTATTCCGCACGTGTTTCTTCCGCGAATATTGGCTTAATGTCAATGGGAGTATACAATTCACGGTTATCAAAAGGTAAAATGGTGGGTGCGGAAATGGCTGCAACCCCTTTTACGGTAAAGGGATCGGTGTAGATTCGCTTTTGGCCGTTGATCCCGCAAGGATCATCGTAGGCTGCCATCAGTGATAGGTGAGCACCGGCCGAATGTCCCATAGTATAGATTCGGTGGGGATCGATTTTTAACACTTCGCTGTAATGGGAAAGGTATCCCATTGCGTCAAAGATATCGGTGACGATCTCTCGCATACTTACCCCATCTGCTTGTTGACCGCGATAAGAAACCGTTGCAACCGCAAAGCCTTTGGCGCGCAACGCTTCGGCAGTGGGTTTTGCCATATTATACATACTGATAGACGTGTTTCGTTGCCATCCACCGCCGGGAATCAGCAAGAGAACGGGTGCGTTCTTCCAAACAACTTCGGTAGGTGGGAAGAAAAACATATCGTTGATGCTTTCACCAATCTGTTTATAAATCAATTGTTGTTCTTGGTTGTTGACAGGAACGGTATTCATAATATAGCCCTCATTTCCGTATGGTTTGATTCTTTGTATATTATAAAGGGAGTCGGATGTTCCGTCAAGGACAACTTGCATATTTTTCTTGTCCGTTCATACACATAATGAAGAGGTGATAAAATGGATACAATGAAAATTGTGCTTCTGATTATGGTCGGGATTGGGTGCCTGTGGTTGTTTGTGCAGTTGATTCGTACAAAGCAAGTCAAAACGGTATTAACAACGTCGGTGGTTTCTGGTGTGCTTGCTTTGGCACTTGTTTGTGTGATGGGCCGATTTGGATCGGAAACGTTGCACGTTAACCCGTATACCTTGGGTACGGCGGCGGTTCTTGGGATTCCCGGAGTGATTCTAATGGTTGCCGTTAAAATGATTTGGGCATTATAATTTTGAAAATCTATTGAAAAAATATGTTGAGTTTAGTATACTGTGTAAGTACAAGTATTTCCGAAAGGATCTGACAGGATGAAAACCGATATTCAGGAATATTATCAATCGTTTCAAGGAAAACGAGTGGTGTTTTGTGGGATTGGTGTAAGCCATCAACCGCTGATAGAAAAAATTGCATTGAGCGGAGCTTTGGTTACTGCCTGCGACAAGCGTTCGCGGGAGCAACTGGGCGATTTGGCAGAACGGTATGAAGCCATGGGCGTTACCCTTGTTTTGGGAGATGGATATATGGATCATTTGCAAGGCGATCTGATTTTCCGCACGCCCGGCATTCATTACAACCACCCTGCCTTGGTTAAAGCAAGAGAACAGGGTATTCCCGTCACTTCAGAAATGGAAGAGTTTTTCAAACTTTGCCCTGCCACTATTTTTGCCATTACCGGCTCTGATGGAAAAACTACCTCAACCGCCGCTACGGCAGAACTGTTGAAAACTACAGGCAAAAAAGTGTTCTTGGGTGGCAATATCGGCACGCCGTTACTTCCTGTGGTGGACGAAATGACTGCTGACGACTACGCTGTGGTGGAATTGTCATCCTTTCAGTTAATGTCTATGACCAGAGGTCCCAAGGTCGCTGTGGTAACCAACGTGACCCCCAATCATTTGGACGTACACAAGGATATGCAAGAGTACATGGATGCGAAAAAGAACGTGTTTTTGCATCAAGAACAAGATAGCAAAACCGTGTTGAATCTTGAAAATGACGTGACCCGCGCTTTCGGTGATGAGGTTGTAGGTGAATGTGCCTATTTCAGCCATTTGCGGGCGGTTGAAAACGGATGTTATCTTCGGGATAACACCGATATTGTTCTGGTACAAAACGGGCAAGAAACAGTAATTATGCGTGCAGACGAGATTCGATTACCCGGTGCCCATAACGTACAAAACTATATGGGAGCGTTTGCTGCCGTGGCAGGTTACGTTACACCGGAAAACATGAAAAAGGTTGCCGTTGAATTCGGCGGTGTGGAGCATCGCATTGAGTTTGTTCGTGAGTTAAAGGGCGTGCGGTATTATAATGACTCTATCGCTACCAGCCCAACCCGTGCGATTGCAGGGCTTAATTCGTTTGAACAAAAACAAATCATCATAGCCGGTGGTTACGACAAGCATATTCCTTTTGAACCCTTTGCCGAGCGAGCTGTTGAAAAAATTAAATTATTGATTTTAACAGGGGATACTGCCGAAGCCATTGAGACTTGCGTAAAACAGCAAGAAGCCTATGATCCTGCCAAAATTACCATTCTTCGGGCAGAATCGATGGAACAGGCAGTCCAACTTGCTTATCAATCTGCGGTGGCAGGGGATATTGTTTCACTCAGTCCCGCTTGCGCCAGTTTTGACCGTTATCCCAACTTTGCGGTGCGTGGCCGTCATTATAAAGAATTGGTAAACGCTTTAAAGTGATAAAATTTTTTTCAAAAAAACACTTGACAAATGATGAGAATGGGTATATAATCCGTTTGTAATTGAATAAAAGGCTGTGACGAAGACGGTCGGATGTCGATTGTTTCAGAGAGTTGACGGTTGGTGCGAGTCAACAACGATCCCTTCCAAGACCCATCACTTCTGAGCTGAAGGTCTGAACGATTTAGTAGGACTTTCCGTGAATGCTACGTGAGTGCATAGAGCTTGTTAGAGCTTGAAGAGTGGTAACCATATGGTTGCAATTTGAGTGGTACCGCGAGTGTAGTTTTTACACCCGTCTCAAAGGAAACTTTGAGACGGGTTTTTATTTTTTCTTAGGAGGAATTAGTATGCAAACCGTATCCGACAACAAATTATTGGAAATTGCCGTCCGTATTAAGGAGATGCGGGAAATTTACGGTTATACCGTAGATGAAATGGCGTCCAAAACCGAAGTGACTGTGGATCAATACTTGATTTATGAAGAAGGTAAAGATGACCTGCCCTTCAGCTTTATTCACAAATGTGCTTTGGCGTTTGATATGGAGATTACTGATTTGCTCAAAGGGCACAGTGCCCATCTTTCATCCTATACGGTTACCCGTAAGGGAAAGGGTCAGCAAACGGTAGATGAGGACGGAATTCAAATTCAAAACCTTGCTCCTCGTTTCCGCTCAAAAATCGCTGAGCCTTACTGGGTAAAATACGAATATTCTGCTGATCAACAAAATCGTCCTATCCATACTACCACCCACAGCGGTCAGGAATTTGACTTGGTAATCAGCGGTAGTCTGAAGGTACAGGTTGGTAATAACACCGAGATTCTTCACGAAGGAGACAGCATCTATTACGATAGCGGTACTCCCCACGGTATGATCGCGGTGGACGGACAAGATTGCTTGTTTTTAGCAGTTGTTTTACCGGGCGACAATGCCGAAGAAAAGCAGGTTCGTGAAAGCATTGTTACCGCAAGAACCATGGAAAACCTGGTTTCTGATCAATTCGTTAAAACCGAAGAAGACGAAAACGGCGTGCTTAAAAAGATTGATTTTACCAATGAAGATCAATTTAATTTCGCTTTTGACATTGTTGACGGCATTGCTGACGCGCACCCCGATAAATTGGCAATGTTACACATCGACAAAAATCTTACTGAACGTCGTTTCACCTTTAAAGATATGAAACGGGCTTCTGCTCAATCGGCTAACTATTTTAAATCTTTGGGCATCAAAAAAGGTGACCGCGTTATGTTGGTGCTGAAACGGCACTATCAGTTCTGGTTTGCTATCCTTGGTCTGCATAAACTGGGCGCCATCGCAATTCCCGCAACCTGCCTTTTGCAAGAGCATGACTTTGAATACCGTTACAATACGGCAGGTGTTTCGGCCATTGTTTGTACTGCCGACGGCGACGTAGCGCATCAGGCAGAGCTTGCCATTGAAAAATGTCCCCAAGTGACGACCAAGGTGTTGGTTGGCGGCAAACGGGACGGCTGGCACGATTTTGATGCCGAATATGAACTGTTTACCGGCAAGTTTGAACGCACCGACGATACTCCTTGCGGCGATGATCCCATGATCATGTTCTTCTCTTCGGGTACTACTGGTTATCCTAAAATTGCAACCCACAGTTACAAATATCCTTTGGGTCACTACATCACTGCCAAATATTGGCACAGCGTTGATCCCAATGGCTTGCATTTCACCATTTCCGATACCGGCTGGGGCAAAGCTTTGTGGGGTAAACTGTATGGTCAATGGCTGTGCGAAGGCGGCGTGTTCACTTATGACTTTGACCGCTTTGATGCGGCAGAGGTGTTGCCTATGTTTGCCAAACATAATATCACCACCTTCTGCGCACCGCCTACCATGTTGCGGATGCTCATCAAGCAAGACATCTCTAAATACGATCTGTCTTCCATCAAGCATATGACTACCGCTGGGGAAGCATTGAATCCCGAAGTATATTATCAGTTTGAAAAAGCCACCGGTCTTAAAATCATGGAAGGCTTCGGTCAAACCGAAACCACCTTATCGGTTGCCAACCTGATGGGCTCCGGTCACAAGATTGGCTCTATGGGTAAGCCCACTCCTTTGTATGATATTGAACTTCATACCTTGGATGGCAAGGTTGCCGAAGTGGGTGAAGTAGGGGAGATCGTGATCAAAACCTCCAACAAAGTGCCTTGCGGTCTGTTCCTCGGCTATTACGGTGACGAACAAAAGACCAAAGAAGTATGGCATGACGGATATTATCATACCGGCGATACCGCTTGGATGGACGAAGATGGCTTCCTTTGGTATGTTGGTCGTACCGACGACGTAATCAAATCTTCCGGTTATCGCATCGGACCCTTCGAAATCGAAAGTGTGATCATGGAACTGCCTTACGTTTTGGAATGCGGTGTTTCTGCCGCTCCCGATGAAGTGCGCGGTCAAGTGGTTAAAGCCAGCATTGTTCTGACGCAAGGAACCGAGCCCACCGAAGAACTGAAAAAGGAAATTCAGAATTATGTAAAACAACGTACAGCACCTTATAAATACCCCCGAATCGTTGTGTTCAAAGATGAGTTGCCCAAGACCATCAGTGGTAAAATCATCCGTAACAAACTGTAAAATTTGTTGGGGATAAAATCTTGACAATCTGACATAGGTGTGATATAATCAGCCTGTATAAAGGCGATGACGAAGAGTATTGCCCGTATCACCTTTCAGAGAAATGGCGGTTGGTGCAAGCCATAAGGCAGAGCGGGTGAATTGTAGCTTCTGAGCCGAGAGGAAGAAAACGTCTTTCGTGAGTAGACCCTCTCCGTGATTGCTGCGTTAATGCATAGGGCTTGTTTGAGCCCAAGAGGTGGCGGTTTTTCCGCAATTTGAGTGGTACCGCGGGCGTACGATTGCTATGCTCGTCTCAAGGATGATCATATCTTTGGGGCGAGCTTTTTATATGCCCCCAAACAGGAGGTTTATTTATGAATTCTATGACAGGCTTGGACATTAAGATTAGGGAAATGGCGGCCCGTATTCGGGAATTGCGCGAAATCGAAGGCTTAACCGTTGCCGAAATGGCGCAAAAAACCGACGTTTCGGAACAGGAGTATCTGCAATGCGAGCAAGGACTTAAGGATTTGAACTTTGCGTTCATTTACCGTTGCGCCCTGGCTTTTAACGTTGACGTTACCGATATTATCGGCGGTGTCAGCCCCACGCTTCGTTCTTACACCGTAACCAGAAGCGGTATGGGTCAAAAGATTGAACAGGCACACGGTCTTACCTATTTTAACTTGGCTGCTCCTTTTATGAACCGTATTGCCGACCCTCTGTATGTTAAATGCGCTTATAGCGAAGAAGCGGAACGCAGTGATATTGCTCTCACTACCCACGAAGGTCAAGAATGCGACATTGTGTTGGAAGGTCACATTAAAGTACAAGTCGGGGAACATAGCGAGATCTTGGGACCCGGTGACAGTATTTATTATGATAGTGATACTCCGCATGGGATGATTGCCGTCAACGGCAAGGATGCGGTGTTTTATGCAATTGTATTGAAACCTGAAATTGACGACAGCCGCACCAATGCACAACAGCCTTTAGCATCGGCAATTCGTAAGGCGGATGAACGTCTTGACCGCGTATACCGTCAATATACCACCGTTACCAAAAATGAAAACGGTACTCCCACCAAGATTGAATTCAAGAATATCGAGAAATTTAACTTTGCTTATGACGTGGTAGACGCTATTGCCGACAACAAGCCGGACAAGCTGGCTATGCTTCATATTGCCAAAGATAAGACCGAACGTCGTTTTACTTTTACCGACATGAAACACGAGTCGGCTCGTTGTGCCAACTACTTCAAGTCTCTTGGCATTAAAAAGGGCGACCGTGTGTTGTTGGTATTAAAACGACACTATCAATTCTGGTTTGCTATTCTTGGTTTGCATAAGTTGGGTGCGATCGCTGTGCTTGCCCCCAACCAATTGCAAGAACACGACTTTGAATATCGTTTCAATGCTGCCGAAATCAATACTGTTATTTGTACTGCTGACGGCGATACTGCTCACCAAGTGGATTTGGCTTGTCAAAACAGCCCCTCGGTTGTGAACAAATTGATTGTAAACGGCACTCGTGACGGTTGGCGGAATTTTGATGAAGATTATAAACTGTTCAGTGACGTATATGACCGCACCGACGATACCCCTTGCGGTGACGACCTGATGTTGATGTTCTTCACTTCGGGTACTACCGGCTATCCCAAAATCGCCGCTCATAACTTCAAATATCCTTTGGGGCACTTCCATACCGCTAAATATTGGCATTGTGTGGACCCCGAAGGCTTGCACTTCACTATTTCCGATACCGGTTGGGCAAAATCCATGTGGGGTAAACTGTACGGTCAATGGCTGTGCGAAGCGGCTACCTTTGTTTATGACTTTGACCGCTTTAACGCCGCCGATATTTTGCCGATGTTTGCCAAATACGGCATTACCACCTTCTGCGCACCACCCACCATGCTTCGCATGATGATCAAAGAAGATATTTCCAAGTACGATTTGTCTTCGGTCAAGCATATGACTACTGCGGGCGAAGCCCTCAATCCCGAAGTGTTCCGTCAGTTTGAAAAAGCCACAGGTCTGAAGATTATGGAAGGCTTTGGTCAAACCGAAACTACCCAAATCATCGGTAATCTGGCGGGCGACAGTTATAAAATTGGTTCTATGGGTAAGCCTGCTCCCATTTATGACGTTTCCCTTGTGGATGCTGACGGCAATCCCGTTGGCGTGGGTGAAAACGGTGAAATCGTTGTAAACGTGCAAAACGGCGCACCTTGCGGTCTGTTTACCGGATATTATCGCGATGAAGAAAAGACCAAAGAAGTGTGGCATGATGGTTTCTATCATACCGGCGACGTCGCTTGGAAAGATGAAGACGGTTTCTATTGGTACGTCAGCCGTGTGGATGACGTAATTAAGTCATCCGGCTACCGCATCGGACCTTTCGAAATTGAAAGTGTTATCATGGAACTGCCTTATGTTTTGGAGTGCGGTGTTTCCGCCGCTCCCGATGAAGTGCGCGGTCAGGTGGTAAAAGCCAGCATTGTGCTGACCAAAGGCACCGAACCTTCCGATGACTTGATCAAGGAAATTCAAAATTACGTAAAATCCCGTACCGCGCCTTATAAATATCCCCGCATTGTGGTGTTTAAGGACGAACTGCCCAAAACGGTCAGCGGTAAAATTATGCGTAATAAACTGTAAAAGTAGGGAAGTACCATGGAATTTAAACGCCTTACTCTGCTGGCAGGGCATTACGGTAGCGGAAAAACCAATATTGCGGTCAACCTTGCTTTTGAACTCAAAAAACAGGCGGATCGCGTGGCGATTGGGGATCTGGATATCGTCAATCCCTATTTTCGCACCAAAGACAGTGCCGATATGCTTGAAAAAGCGGGCATTTCGCTGATTTGTTCCCCTTACGCCAATTCTAACGTGGATATTCCCGCCTTGCCCCAAGAAATGTATGCCTTGACTGACGATAAAACCCTTCATGCCATCGTGGATATTGGTGGGGATGATCGTGGTGCATTGGCGCTTGGTCGGTATGCTCCTGCGATTGTAGAAGAAAATAATTATGATATGTGGTTGGTGGTCAACCGTTTTCGCCCTTTGACCTCAAATGCGACAGATACCCTTGAGGTCATGAACGAGATTTTGACAGCTTGCAAAATCCCTTTTACGGGGATCGTGAACAACTCCAATCTGGGGGCTGACACCACCGAAGAAACCGTTTTATCGTCGGTTTTGTACGGACAAGAGGTTGCGAAAGCCTGCGGTTTGCCGCTGATTATGACTACGGTGGAAGAACGGTTATATCCCGCACTAAAAGATAAAATTCCCAATTTGTTCCCATTGGGGTTGCAAAGCAGGATTTTTGATAAGTAGTATTTTATATTTCATGATAAGGAGACGAGTGCTATGGCAAAGGTTAGTTTCAGAACCGATTTTTGCAAAGGTTGCGGCCTGTGTGTCGAAGCCTGTCCCAAAAAGATTTTGATTCTTGCCAAAGACAAAATCAACAAAAAAGGCCACCATCCGGTGGAAATGACCGATCAGGAAAAATGCATTGGCTGTGCATTTTGTGCTACCATGTGTCCTGATTGCATTATTACTGTGGAGAGGTGATTACAATGGCAGATAAAGTTCTTATGAAAGGGAACGAAGCAATCGCCGAAGCCGCCATTATGGCAGGTTGCCGTCATTACTTCGGATATCCCATTACTCCTCAAACCGAAATTGCCGCTTATATGGCAAAACGTATGCCCAAAATCGGCGGTGTGTTCCTGCAGGCCGAAAGTGAAATTGCCGCTATCAACATGGTTTACGGCGTTTCTTCTACCGGCAAACGGGTTATGACTTCTTCTTCCAGCCCCGGGGTCTCGCGGAAAAGCGAAGGAATCTCTTATATGGCAGGTGCCGATTTGCCTGCTTTGATTGTTAACGTACAACGTGGTGGTCCCGGTCTGGGCGGTATTCAACCCTCTCAATCCGACTATTTCCAAGCCACTCGCGGTAGCGGTCACGGGGACTATCACCTGATCGTTTTGGCTCCCTCTTCGGTGCAAGAGATGGCCGACTTAACAATTAAAGGTTTTGACCTCGGCGATAAATACCGTATGCCCGTTATGTTGCTGGCTGACGGTACTATGGGTCAAATGATGGAACCTGTTTCTTTTGACAACGTAGAAACCAAAGAATATGATAAGAGTTGGGCAGTTACCGGCACCAAATGTGAACGGAAACATAACATCATCAATTCTTTGTACCTGAAACCTGAAGAATTGGAAAAAGAAAACTTTGCCCGTTTTGAACGTTACAAAGTAATCGAAGCCAACGAAGCGATGTATCAAGAATACAAAATGGACGATGCTGAAATTTGCGTGGTTGCCTTTGGTATTGCCGCTCGTGTAGCGCAAAATGCCATTGATGCTGCTCGTGAAGAAGGCATTAAAGTTGGTATGATTCGACCCATTACCTTGTGGCCGTTCCCCAAAGCTCCCATGCTTGCCGCTACCGATAAAGTACATACCTTTATTTCGGTAGAAATGTCCATGGGTCAAATGATTGAAGATATTAAATTGGCTACCGAATGCCGTCGTCCCGTGGAACTTTGCAACCGCGTTGGCGGTATGATTCCTACTCCCGACGAAGTGCTGGATTCCATTCGTGCCGCCGCTCAAAAAGGAGGTAACAAATAATGGTTGTTTTTGAAAAACCTAAATCATTGGCCGATGTGCCTCTGCATTATTGCCCCGGTTGCACCCACGGTATTATTCACCGCTTGGTTGCCGAAGTTATCGATGAATTGGGCATTGAAGGCAAAACCATTGGTGTTGCTCCCGTTGGTTGCTCGGTTATGGCTTACGACTATTTTAACTGTGATATGGTAGAAGCCGCTCACGGTCGTGCTCCTGCCGTTGCTACGGGTCTTAAACGCTCCGATCCCGAAAACCATATTGTTTTCACCTATCAAGGGGACGGCGACTTAGCATCCATCGGTATGGCCGAAACCGTGCACTCAGCCGCCCGTAACGAGAATATCACCGTAATCTTTGTAAATAATGCCATTTACGGTATGACCGGCGGTCAAATGGCTCCTACCTCGTTGCCCGGACAAGTTACCCAAACTTCTCCTTATGGTCGTGATACCGACCATTGCGGATTCCCCATTAAAGTATGCGAAATGCTTTCTCAATTGGATGGTCCCGAATATTTGGAACGTGTTTCGGTGAACAACGTAAAGAATATTAAAGCCGCTAAAAAAGCCATTAAAAAGGCTTTTGAAAACCAAATCAACGGCAAGGGCTTCTCTCTCGTTGAAGTAGTTTCCACCTGTCCCACCAACTGGGGTTTGACTCCCGTTAAGGCGTTGGAATGGTTGGAAGAGAAAATGCTTCCTTATTATCCTTTGGGTGTTTATAAAGATCGCTCTGCACAAAAGGAGGGGGAATAAGATGAAAACCACACAAATTTTGATTGCCGGTTTTGGTGGACAAGGTATCTTGTTTGCCGGTAAATTCTTGGCTTATAAAGGCCTTTTGGAAGGAAAACAAATCAGTTGGTTGCCTTCTTACGGTCCTGAAATGCGTGGCGGTACTGCCAGTTGCAGTGTTATTATCAGTGATACGCCTGTTGGTTCTCCCATTGTTTCCAAACCTGACGTGTTGGTTGCTATGAACCTGCCTTCTTTGGACAAATATGAAGACTCGGTTGTGCCCGGCGGCGTAATCTTTGTGGATTCCACCTTGATTGAGCGCAAAGTAAACCGCACCGACGTGACCGTTTATTACGTTCCTTCTACTCAACTTGCTTCTGACAATAATCTCGGCAACCTTGCCAATATGATTATGATGGGCAAATTGATGGACGTAAACGGCGACTATAATGAAGATGGCATCCATGCCGCTTTGGGCAAGGTTATCTCCGCCCGTCATGCCGATATGCAAGCTGTTAACCTGAAAGCCCTTGAAATCGGTAAAAACAACTAAGGAGTGTTATAAAATGATTGACATTCGTATTGAAAAAACCACTGCTCCCAAAGAAAAACCTGCCGCCGCAGGCTTGGGTTTCGGTCAAACCTTTTCTGACCATATGTTTTTAATGGATTATAACAATGAAAAAGGTTGGTACAATGCCCGCATCGTACCCTTCGGTTATCTTTCCATTCATCCCGCTTGCACCGCTTTGCATTATGGCTCTGAAATTTTTGAAGGCTTGAAAGCCTATCGCAAACCCGACGGCAGCGTGCAAATGTTCCGTCCTATCGAAAACATTCGTCGTATGAACCGCTCGGCGGAACGTTTGTGCTTGCCCCAAGTTCCCGAAGAAGATTTTATGCAAATTCTTGACACCTTCGTTGGTTTGGAACAAGACTGGACGCCAAGCGAAGCAGGCACCTCTTTGTATCTGCGCCCCTTTATGTATGGTAACGATGAAACCTTGGGTGTGCATGCTGTTCATAATGCTACCTTGGCCATCATCGCCTCTCCTTCGGGCAGTTATTACAAAGAAGGCATCAACCCCGTTAAAATTATGATCGAAGCCGAAGACGTTCGCGCTGTTCGCGGCGGTACAGGTTATGCCAAATGCGGCGGTAACTATGCCGCCAGTAACCGCGCAGGTCAACGTGCCGAAGAAAAAGGCTACTCTCAAGTATTGTGGCTTGACGGTGTAGAACGCAAATACATCGAAGAAGTGGGCGCTATGAACGTAATGTTCAAAATTGACGGAACCGTTGTAACGCCTGCATTGACCGGCTCTATTTTGCCGGGTATTACCCGTATGTCTTGCATCGAAGTGCTGAAATCCAAAGGCTTTACCGTGGAAGAACGTCTGCTTTCCATTGATGAATTGGAAGCCGCTCTGAAAGCCGGTAAACTGGAAGAAGCATGGGGCTGCGGCACTGCTGCTGTGGTTTCTCCCATCGGCGAATTGGCTTATAAAGATGACATCTTTGTGATTAACGACGGCAAGATCGGTGAAGTCACCCAAATGCTGTAC
This sequence comes from Clostridia bacterium, assembly GCA_017439545.1. Classification (GTDB taxonomy): domain Bacteria; phylum Bacillota; class Clostridia; order Oscillospirales; family Acutalibacteraceae; genus UMGS1484. The sequence continues at coordinate 53,073 of JAFSIW010000031.1, forward strand.
GATACCTTAACCGGTATTCAATTCGGTAATGGGGAAGACACCTTTGGCTGGACCCATCCGGTTGCTCGATAATTGTTTAAATTCTATTATCTCATTGTGAGGAGGTGGACAAAATGAAAGTGAATAAATTTCTGATGAAATTCAGTGGCATTTTGTCCCCGGCTCAATAACCTTGTTTGTGGAAATCGCTTCTGATTTTTGTCAGAAGCGATTTTTTATAGAAAGAGGTTTTTATTTTATGAGTGAAAGTATGTATGCAAACAATGGTAGTCAGGTAGAGTTTTATACCGAACCATCCGATGATGTGCTCTGGCAGATTGCCAACCAAAACGGAGCGATTGCCGATAAAGTATTTCGTGCCCTAAAACACACGATTAGCAGAGCACGTTCTTCTACCGGATATTTTATGGCTGTTTTGTTCGATGACAACGGCCAAGTGATAGGATGCGCCGGTTTTGTCCAAAACAGAAAATGTGTTTCACAATGGTTATATACAGATTTGTGGATTGCTCCGGAACATAGACGGCAGGGAAAAGCTAAAATGTTATTGCGAGAATCAATCGGTTATTTGCATAGCCATAGTGCCACCTCCTTATTGTGCACTGTTTTACCAGATAATTATTCGTCTATAAAAACACAAATGTCTTTAGGGTTTAAGGAGATCCCTCTAAAACCCTTTGGATTTTTCGAGATAGACGACGATTTGCTGATGTTCGAGTTAAGATTTTGACAGAGTAGCGAATGAACCATGCAATATATTACAAAAAAAATCTTGACAAATGAAATCGTGTGTGCTACAATTCAAATAATTTGAAACGCAGAGATGCGGAATAGTAAGCAAATTTGTTCGCCTTAAGAGAGATGTCGGCCGGTGTGAGACATTGGGAAAGGTTTGCTGAACTCACCGCGGAGCGGCTACCACGAACTGATAGTAGGGGTAGACGGGAACTCCCGTAACAGAGTTATGATGTGTCAGCATCAGAAGTGCATCCGATTCGGATGAAGAAGAGTGGTACCGCGGAAACTGTTTTATACGTTTTCGTCTCTTTGAATGAACAAAGAGACGGAAACGTTTTTTTGTTCGTATCAATCAATTTGCTTTATTTTTTTTGAAGGGAGTTTTCAAACATGAAAACAATCAACGTAACCGACATCACACTGAAAAAATTGGCGGAAGACCGTGCGATTTCTCTCCTCTTCCGTGAAAAATCTGCCATTGCCAATTGCGCGGATCTGCTTGGTGCCAAAGCCGTTGAACTACCCGCCATTAAAAATATTCGTGAAGATACCATTATTTATAAAACCATTGCTCAGAATATGCAACATGCTGTTTTGGCCATTCCTGTTGGTTTTGATAAAGAACACGTTGCCTCTGCTTGGGAATGCATCAAAGAAGCCAAGCAACCCCGCTTGCAGGTTGAGTTGCCTGTTTCCACCATCCAAATGGAATACACCTACCACGTAAAGCAAGCTGTTATGTTAGAAAAGATTGCCGAATTGGTAAAACATGCGAAATCCTATTGTGAAGACGTGGAATTCTCTGCATTGGATGCTACAAGAGCTGATGTTGACTTTTTGATTTCTGCCGCGAAAGAAGCGGTGGCAAACGGCGCCACCTTGATTACCGTTTGTGACGATGCCGGGGTATCCATTCCTGCGGAGATCGGCGAAATTGTTGCTAAAATCAAAGCAGCTGTAAGCGTACCTGTATACGTTCAAGTTTCCGACCGTATTAATATGGGCGTTGCTTCTGCTTTCGCTGCTATTGAAAACGGTGCCAATGGCGTTAAATGCGCAATTGCAGGCAAAGACGTGCTTTTGGTAGGGGAATTCTCCGATGCCATTACCGCATGCGGTGCTCGCATTGATTCTGCGATTGAAGTAAACACGACCAAAATCCACACGGGTGTAGAAGATCTGCTTTCTCACATTCAGCACGAAAACTACGATATCGAAGACAGCGTTAATGCCAAGAAAAAGATCTTGTTGGATTCTGATTCCACCATGGCACAAGTGGCGCACGCTACCCAAATTTTGGGGTACGATCTTTCCGATTCGGATATTGGTAACGTATACAAAGCTTTGATGCACGTATGTGAAAAGAAGAGCGGGGTCGGGGCAAAAGAACTGGAAGCAGTGATTGCCGGTTCTGCAATGCAAGCGCCTTCCACCTACCACTTCCAAACCTATACTACCACCAGCAGTAACGTTGCCAATTCTATGTCGCAGGTTGTATTGAAGTGTAACGATGAAGAAATCATCGGTGTCAGCAACGGTGACGGCCCGATTGACTCCGCTTTCCGCGCCATTGAACAATGCATCGGTCATCATTATGAATTGGACGATTTCCAGGTGCAATCGGTAACCGAAGGCAAAGAAGCGTTGGGCTCTGCCCTTGTGAGACTGCGCAACAACGGTAAGCTGTATTCCGGTAACGGTACGTCTACCGATATTGTTGCCGCAAGTATCCGAGCCTATATCAACGCATTGAACAAGATTGTCTTTGAGGAGGCATAATGTATGAAAATCGTATTTTCCACCAAGAACGTTAGCCGTGCTTCCTTTCTTGATACCTGCCGTTATGCCTTTGATTACGGATTTGAAGGCTTTGAAATATATGATGCTATCAAAGAGCGAAACGCCCATTATGATAGCATTTTAAGACGGGATCGTATGGCGGATTCGAAACGCAAGCTGGTAAACCGAAATCTTGCGGTTTCTGCCCTTCGGTTGCCTAACAGCATTGACAGTGAGCAAACCACCGCCGAACTGGTTGTAAAGTATGTGGATATGGCCGCATCTGCCCGTATCGAAAATGTGATCATTCGCATTGACCAAGCGGTTTCGTTTGAAGTGCTGGATGCGAAGCTTTCTGCCGCTGTCAGCAAAGCAGAAAATGCCGACGTCAATATTTTGCTTGAAACGGTAGGAGCCTTGGCAAACACCGAAAAAGTAATCGACATCATCAATCATTTTTCTTCTGCGGCAATCGGTGCTTCCTGGAACGTTCGCGGCACCACGTTTGATGCAGGGGAATCCGCTGAAGCAACCATTAAAACGCTGGGTGCCTATATCAAATACGTTCGTCTTGGCGATATGAAAGACGGAAAAACTGTTTTGATCGGTGAGGGCGAGTTAGACGTTGCCAAACTCATTGGCGCTCTTTCTTCACTGAATTACGACGGATACATTTGCGCTGCATGGAACGAAGAGATCAACGATGCCGATATCGTTTTAACCCATTTTGCCAATTATATTGCTCAGTTGAATCGTGATAAAAAATCCTATGACAGAGCCTATTATAATCGAGACAAATCGGGTACGTTTGTGTGGAAAAAGTACGATGTTATTGATGCCACTTTCTCTGACGTTCTCGACACCATGGTTGAAAACTACCCCGACCAATATGCCTTTAAATATCCCACGCTGGATTACACTAGAACCTATGAGCAATTCCGCCGCGACGTGGACGAATGTGCCGCCGCATTAATTGCTTCGGGTGTCAAAGCGGGGGATCACGTAGCCATTTGGGCTACCAACGTTCCTCAATGGTACATCACGTTCTGGGCAACAACCAAAATCGGTGCCGTTTTGGTTACGGTAAACACCGCCTACAAAATTCACGAGATTGAGTATTTGTTAAAGCAATCGGATACCCATACGCTGGTGATGATCGAATACTGTAAAGACATCAACTACAAAGAAATTATTCAAGAACTTTGCCCTGAACTGGGAACCTTGGAGCCCGGTAAACCCTTGTATTCCAAAAATCTGCCCTTCTTGAGAAACGTGGTTACGGTTGGCTTTTCTATGCCCGGTTGTCTGACTTGGGAGCAAATGCTGTCTCGATCATCTCTTGTGCCTCGTGAAGAAGTAAGAAGACGGGCATCTTTAGTAAAACCTACCGATGTTTGCAATATGCAGTATACTTCGGGTACAACAGGATTCCCCAAGGGCGTTATGTTGACTCATCGTAATATCGTTAACAATGGTAAAACCATCGGTGACCGTATGGACTTGTCCACTGCCGACCGTATGATGATTCAGGTTCCCATGTTCCATTGTTTTGGCATGGTGCTTTCTATGACCTCTATGATGACCCACGGCGGTACGCTGTGTCCTATTCCGTATTTCTCGCCTAAATCCTCGTTGGCTTGCGTAAACGATGAGAAGATCACTTGTTTTAACGGTGTTCCCACCATGTTTATTGCTATGTTTAATCATCCTGATTTTGCAAAAACTGACTTTTCATATATGCGCACAGGCATTATGGCGGGGGCGAACTGTCCTGCGGATTTAATGCGCCGCGCATCGGTAGAAATGAATATGCGTGAGATTATTTCGGTTTACGGTCAGACCGAAGCCTCTCCCGGTTGTACCATGGGGGAAGTGAACGAGGAATTGGATCACCGAGTAGAAACGGTTGGTACGGCATTCCCCGGTGTTGAGTGCAAAATCATTGATCCCGAAACAGGGGATGAACTGCCCGACGGTGAAAGCGGCGAGTTTGTTGCCCGTGGCTTTAACATTATGAAGGGCTATTATAAAATGCCTGAGGCTACCATGCAGGCCATTGACAGCGAGGGTTGGCTCCATTCGGGTGACATTTGCATGAGGACGCCTGACGGCTATTACAAGGTTACCGGTCGTTTGAAAGATATGATCATTCGTGGGGGTGAAAACCTGTATCCCCGTGAAATTGAGGAATTTTATCTCACCAATCCCAAGGTGCGGGACGTACAGGTGGTGGGCGTGCCCGATGAACGCTACGGCGAAGAGTGTTGCGCGTGGGTGATTCTGCATAAAGGCGAAACCGCCGATGAAAACGAAATGAAAGAATTTGGTTATGCCTCTATTGCAAGGCATAAGGTGCCCAAATACTTCATTTTCACCGAAAAATTCCCCATGAATGCGGCAGGTAAAATCCTGAAATATAAAATGCGTGAAGAATCGGAAGAAAAATTAGGATTAAAAAAGTAGAATAAACCCTACGTTTCTGCGTGATTCCACGGATTATAGGGATTGACAAAAGGCAAAGACTGTGATAAAATTATTGAAACAGATAGAGGCGCATTGTGTAATCAGTAGTTTCGGTGTCAAAGCCATGCCCGTGGCGTTGCCGTTATGAAAGGTGCTAATGCCGAAGACAATCACCGGGAAGGATTGATCTGGCAAAACGAAACAAGATTTGTTTTGCTGTCGCAGATGTGCGGAGTGCTATCGTATGAATTCACAGCTAATGGCGTTTGCCGCTTTGAATTTTGCAGAGCAACCGTACAAGCGGTTGCTCTTTTTTGTGTAACTACAACATGTAAAGGATGAAGAATTATGGTATTCCAAGGTGCAGCTACAGCATTGATTACTCCCATGAAAGGGTATGAGGTGGATTACGACAAATTCGGCAAATTGATCGACTGGCAAATTGAACAAGGCATTGACGGCCTTGTAATTTGCGGTACTACCGGCGAGGGATCTACCTTGTCGGACGAAGAACACAGAGAAGTTCTGCGTTATGCGGTCAAACGGGTAGCAGGTAAAGTTCCCGTGATTGCGGGCACCGGTTCCAATGATACCGCCTATGCCATTGAACTGACCAAGTTTGCTTGCGAAATCGGCTGTGATGCTATGTTGGTGGTAACTCCTTATTACAACAAGGCCACCCAAAACGGTTTGATCCAAACCTTTACCGCCATTGCCGATGCCAGCACCAAACCGGTGATTCTTTATAACGTGCCCTCCCGTACCGGTTGCAATTTATTGCCTGCCACTTGTGCTAAGCTCGCCGAACATCCCATGATCACCGGCATTAAAGAAGCCAGCGGCAATATCTCCCAAGTGGCTGAATTGATGGCTTTGTGCGGCGATAAGATTGATCTTTATTCGGGTAACGACGATCAGATCGTTCCCATTCTTTCTTTGGGTGGTAAAGGCGTTATCTCGGTACTTTCTAACTGTATGCCTAAAGAAACCTCCGAGATCTGCCAAAAATTCTTTGACGGCGACGTGGCAGGCAGTGCCAAAATGCAGTTGGATTTACTGCCGTTTATCAATTCCTTGTTCAGCGAAGTGAATCCCATTCCCGTGAAAGCGGCTATGGAAGCTATGGGCTTCTGCGATGGCGACATTCGCTTGCCTTTGACTCCGATGGAAGACGCCAACAAAGAGAAAATGTTCGCTCTTATGCGTGAACAAGGACTTATCGACTAATTGATTAAAGGACGATTCCCTATGATTTGTGATAACATTTCAATAAACGAAGCAGGGCATTTGTGCTTTGCTGGGCAAGATACTGTTGAACTTGCCTCACAATACGGCACACCTCTTTATTTGATGGATGCAGATCGCATTCGTCATAATTGCCGTACCTATATTTCGGCAATGCAACAAGCCTACGGTGACAATTTTGAAGTGATCTATGCAGGCAAAGCAGCTTCGTTTAAACAAATGTATCGTATTATGGCGCAAGAAGGAATGAGTGTTGACTCGGTTTCGGTTGGAGAAATTTTCACCGCTTTGTCGGCAGGTTTTCCCGCTGAGCATATTCATTTTCACGGCAATAACAAAACCGAACGAGACCTTGCTTTTGCTTTAGACCAAGGTGTTGGTACAATAGTAGTGGACAATACGGAGGAATTGACCGCATTAAATGAAATGGCAGGTGACAAGGACATAAAGCAAAATATTTTGCTTCGTTTGACTCCCGGCATTGATACCCACACCTATGAAGCTGTTTCTACCGGTAAGGTGGACTCTAAATTTGGTTTCGCCATTGAAACGGGGCAGGCTGAAGAAGCAACCAAACTTGCTTTGTCTATGGACGGTATTGTTTTAGAAGGCTTCCATTGTCACGTTGGCTCTCAAGTGTTTGATTCGGATTCCTTTGTGATGAGCGCAACCATTATGCTTCGCTACATCAAAGAAATACAAACGAAATACGGATATACAGCAAAGTCTCTTGACTTGGGTGGCGGATACGGCGTGCGGTATTTAGAAACCGATCCGTATATGGATATTCGATCCAATATTTTGCGGGTTGCCGACCACATCAAGGCTACTTGTAAGGAACTTGATTTGCCTGTTCCTAAAGTAATGATGGAGCCCGGCAGAAGCATTGTTGCCGATGCTGGTATGACCCTCTACACAGTGGGTACGGTGAAGGAGATTCCCGGTTACAAAAATTACGTTGCCATTGACGGTGGGATGACCGACAATCCTCGGTATGCACTGTACGAGTCGGAATACACCGTAATGGCTGCCAATCAAGCAAATGAACCTTGTGATAAAGTGTTTGATTTGGTTGGTCGGTGTTGCGAAAGCGGCGATATTATTCAGCCTGCTGTTTCTTTACCCCGAAACGTCCAAAAATGCGATTTGATTGCAGTGCTTACGACAGGCGCGTATAACTACTCTATGTCGTCCAATTATAACCGCTTTTTAAAACCGCCTGTGGTGATGCTGGAACAAGGGGAAAGCCGCATGGTAGTGCGTCGTGAAACGTTAGATGATTTGATTCAATATGATTTTTAAATGAGGTGTTCAATATGAGTAAACAAGAATTAGGTACAATTTGTGTTCAAGGAGGCTACACGCCAGGCAATGGTGAGCCTCGTCAGGTTCCCATTATTCAAAGCACGACCTTTAAATACAACACCAGTGAAGATATGGGTAAACTGTTTGACTTAGAAGCAAGCGGTTATTTCTATTCCCGTTTGCAAAATCCCACTTGCGATACGGTTGCTGCTAAAATTTGCGCTATTGAAGGCGGTAGCGCCGCTATGCTGACTTCTTCCGGTCAGGCTGCTAACTTCTTTGCGATTTTTAATATTGCATCGGCAGGGGATCATGTTGTGGCTTCGGCTGCTCTTTACGGCGGTACGTTTAATTTGTTCAACGTAACCATGCGTCGTATGGGCATTGACTTTACTTTCATTGCTCCCGATGCTACCGAAGAAGAGATCCAAGCCGCATTCAAGCCCAACACCAAAGCGCTGTTTGGTGAAACCATCGCCAATCCTGCTTTGCGTGTGCTGGATATTGAGAAGTTTGCTAAAGTTGCGCATAAAAACGGTGTGCCGCTGATTATTGATAATACTTTCCCGACCCCCGTGCTTTGCCGTCCCTTTGAATGGGGAGCCGATATCATTACCCACTCCACCACCAAGTATTTGGATGGTCACGGTTCGGCTGTTGGCGGTTGTATTGTAGATAGCGGTAAATTCGATTGGACTAAATATCCCGAGAAATTCCCCGGTCTGTGCACTCCCGATGAAAGTTATCACGGCGTTACCTATACCGAACGGTTTGGTTTGGAAGGCGCATTTATTACCAAGGCAACCGCACAATTGATGCGTGACTTTGGCTGCACCCAATCTCCCCAAAGCGCATATTTGCTGAATCTGGGCATTGAAAGCGTGCATCTGCGTATGCGTGCCCATAGCGATAATGCACTGGCGGTTGCAAAATTCCTCAAAAACCACGATAAAATTGCTTGGGTGAAATATGCCGGTTTAGAAGGGGACGAGGACTACGCTTTGGCTCAAAAATACCTGCCTGACGGATGCTGTGGCGTTGTCAGTTTTGGTGTAAAAGGCGGTCGTGCCGCCGCAGAGCAAGTGATGAAAAATCTCAAATTAATTGCGATTGAGACCCACGTGGCTGATGCCCGTTCTTGCTGTTTGCATCCCGCCAATGCGACCCATCGTCAAATGAGCGACGAAGAATTGATTGCTGCGGGTGTGCCTTCTGACTTGATTCGTCTGTCTTGCGGCATTGAGGATGCCAAAGACCTGATTGCTGACCTTACCCAAGCATTGGAAAGCATAGCATAAATAAGGAGGGCTATGGTATATGCCCATTAAAATACCCAATGAGTTGCCGGCAACCAAAGTGTTGACCGACGAGAATATCTTCGTTATGACCGAGACCCGTGCTATGACGCAGGATATTCGCCCCTTGAAAATTTTGCTGTTAAATTTAATGCCTACCAAGATCGACACCGAGACACAACTGTCTCGGTTGCTTGGTAATACCCCTTTGCAGGTGGAATTGGAACTGATCCATACCAGCACCCATAAATCCAAAAACACCTCGCAAGAGCATTTGCTTGCCTTTTATCAAACCTTTGAGGACGTGAAACATCGGTATTATGATGGTATGATTATCACCGGCGCACCGGTTGAGCTGATGGAGTTTGAAGAGGTAACCTATTGGCAGGAACTGTGTGAGATTATGGAATGGACCAAAACCCACGTACACAGCACATTCCATATTTGTTGGGGCGCTCAGGCGGGGCTATATTATCACTTCGGTGTACCTAAAAAGAAATTAGATAAAAAGATGTTCGGTATTTTCCCTCATACAGCCGACTATAAGCGTTCCATTCTGCTTCGTGGATTTGATGACGTGTTTATGGTACCCCATTCCCGTCATACCACCGTACTGCGTGATGATCTTGAAGCAGTTCCTGAACTGAAAATTCTTGCTTCTTCCGAAGAAGCGGGCGTGTATGCTGTTTCTACCGAAAACGGCAAGCAAATTTTCATTACAGGCCATTCGGAATATGATGCTAATACGTTGAACAAGGAATATGTGCGGGATATCAATTTAGGCAAATCCATCGAAGTGCCTAAGAATTACTTTCCTGATGATGATCCCACCAAGCCCCCCATGGTAACTTGGCGCTCCCATGCCAATTTGCTGTATTCCAATTGGCTGAACTATTTTGTTTATCAAACAACTCCCTATAATTTGGAGGAATTATCCTCTGACCAAAAGGTGGAAAAATAAATGCGTATTGTTGTTAAAGTGGGAACATCGACCTTGGCATATCAAAACGGAAACTTGAATATCCGCCGTGTGGAAACCCTTTGTAAGGTGTTAAGTGATTTGAAAAATGCGGGACATGAACTGATTTTTGTTTCATCCGGTGCCATCGGCATGGGTGTTGGTAAATTAATGCTCAAAGAACGTCCCGAAGATATTCCATCAAAGCAAGCTTGCGCCGCTGTGGGTCAATGTGAATTGATGTATACCTATGACCGCTTGTTTTCGGAGCATAATCATACGGTGGCACAAATTTTACTTACCGGTTCCGATATTCACTATGCTTCTCGGTTGAACAATTTCAAAAACACCATGAATCGGTTATTGGAATTGCAAGCAATCCCTGTTATCAATGAAAATGACACCGTTGTAACCGATGAAATCGAAATTGGCGATAACGATACCCTTTCTGCCATCGTTGCCGATATTATGAGTGCCGATTTGCTGATTTTGCTTACCGACATTGACGGGTTGTACACTGCTGATCCCCATACCAATCCCGACGCGAAACATATAGACGTTGTAGAAGATATTGATGACAACATTATGGCTTTCGGCAGCGGAAGCAGTTCTGCGTTAGGTACAGGCGGTATGGCTACCAAATTGCAGGCCGCTAAAATTGCTACCACAGCAGGCTGTGATATGGTAATTGTGGACGGATCCGAGCCGGTGGTTCTGTATGATGTAGTGGAAGGCAAACGAGTAGGGACTCGTTTTGTAAGTAAGGTGAAGAACTAATGTCTACGTTTGAAATTTTACAAGCCGCACAAAAAGCAAAAACAATATTGGCAAGCCTGACTTCTGAAAAAAAGAAGCAGGCTTTGCTTGCTATGGCGGAGGAAATTGACGCGAAACGTGCTGAAATTGTTGCCGCCAACCAAATGGATATTGAAAAAGCCAAGGGTGTTTTGTCTGATGCCATGATTGATCGGCTGACCTTAACGCCTGCCCGTTTGGACGGTATGACCGAAAGTATTCGTATTATTGCTGATCAGCCCGATCCTGTAGGAAGGATTTTGTCTACCAACGTTCGCCCCAACGGTTTGCAAATTCAAAAAGTTGCCGTGCCTTTTGGTGTGATTGCTATGATTTACGAAAGCCGTCCCAACGTTACTTCTGATGCCGCCGCTCTTTCCTTTGCCAGTGGAAACGTGTGTGTACTTCGGGGTGGCAAAGAAGCCTATCATTCTTCAAACGCCATTGCCAACGCCATGCGTGAGGCTTTAAAAAAGCAAGGAATCTGCGAGGATTGCATTGCCCTCATTCAAGATTTAAGCCGTCAAAGTGCCGCCGACCTCATGTCTGCGGTGGGGTATGTAGATTTGCTCATTCCTCGTGGGGGTAAAGCCCTTATTGACCGTTGTGTCAGCGAAGCGAAGGTACCTTGCATCCAAACAGGCACGGGCATTTGCCATGTGTATGTAGATAAAGATGCGGATTTGGATATGGCGTTATCCATTGTTGAAAATGCCAAGGCAAGCCGACCTTCGGTGTGCAACGCCGCCGAGGTATGTTTGGTGCATAAAGATATAGCCAAAGAATTTTTGCCCCGTTTGCAAATTGCTTTGAATGACAATCGTGCCAAAGCAAATAAGCCAACCGTTGAATTACGGTTGGATGAGGTAGCATACGGAATTATTAATGGTAAACCCGCTTCTGCCGATGATTTTGACACCGAATTTTTGGATTATATCTTGGCAGTAAAAGTGGTGGACGATGTACAAGAAGCCATTACTCATATCGCCGCTCATTCCACAGGGCACAGTGAATCCATCATCACTAAAAACGAGCAAACCGCCAAGGCGTTTACCTCCGCTGTGGACAGTTCTGCGGTGTATGTGAATGCTTCCACTCGATTTACTGATGGCGGTGAGTTCGGCTTTGGTGGCGAAATCGGTATTTCTACTCAACGGCTTCACGGTCGTGGCCCCATTGGATTGAATGAATTAAACACCTATAAATATATCATTACCGGCAACGGTCAGATTCGATAGGGGGATAGTAGGATGAAATGCGGATTTATCGGATGCGGCAATATGGGCGGTGCTTTGGCTACCGCTGTTCGCAAGGGAAACTGCGATATTACCATTTTGCTGGCTGACAATGATACCCAAAAACGGGATTCGCTTTGTGAAACCTTGCAAGCGAGCGCCGCAACCGCTGAACAAATTGCCAGCGAATGTGACGTGTTCTTCTTGGGGGTAAAACCTCAGGGTATGAAAAGCTTGTTGGAGCAGATTAGCTGCGTTTTAACCAAGCGAAATCCTGCACCGCTGATCATTACCATGGCGGCAGGGGTGACCACCAATACCATTACCGATTTGATTGGCACGGTCTTGCCTGTTGTTCGCATTATGCCTAACACACCGGTGCAGTTGGGATGCGGCATGATTGAAGTTTGCCGCAATCAAACGGCAACCGATGAGCAGATTGATTTGGCTCTTGACTTGTTAAAGGAAGCAGGCAAGTTGGACGTGATTCCCGAAGATTTAATTGATGCCGCCAGCGCGCTGAGCGGTAGCGGTCCTGCTTTTGTTTATTACTTTGCGGAGCAGTTAATGGCAGGGGCAAATCAATGCGGAATCCCCGATGAAAAACTGGTGGCATATACCGCTCAAACCTTGCTTGGTGCGGCGCAAATGATGCTGAAAGGGGATCAGACCCCCGAAGAACTGCGTATCGCCGTGTGCAGCCCCGGCGGCAGTACGCTGGCAGGACTGACCGCTATGCAAACCGATGCCTTTGATACTGCGGTACAAGATACCGTGAAACGCGCTTTCGCCCGTTCCAAGGAATTGGGAAAAGTGTAAAGAGAATGGATTGCCCAAGTAGTAAGATACTTGGGCAATTTTTATCCGATATATCATCGCATAATATGTCGGGAAAGACAGCAACTGTTTTGTTACAATGAGGATGACAGGGAGGGAATAATATGGATTGGATTCGTGGAATGCAACGAGCGATCGACTATGTGGAAGAACATTTGACCGAGCCGATTGATTATGAGCAGTTGTCGGCGTATGCCCATTCGTCATCCTATCATTTTCAGCGCGTATTCAGCATTTTGTGCGGATTTACGGTAGGGGAATATATCCGTAATCGGCGGTTATCTTTAGCCGGTGCCGAGCTTGCCAAAGGAAACACAAAGGTCATCGACGTTGCGCTGAAATACGGTTATGAGAGCCCCGATAGTTTTGCCAAAGCATTTTATAAATTCCACGGTGTGCTGCCGTCGGAGGCTAAGAATAACGGTAATAGGTTAAAATCCTTTTCCCGCCTTGCGTTAAAATTTTCATTGGAAGGTGGTACTGTAATGAATTACAGAATCGAAGAAAAGGACGAAATGGTTTTGACGGGGTATAAGCGACGGTTTATTGGTGTGCCCGGTGAGCGTGCAGAGCAAGAAAAAGAGATGTACGTTAAAACAAGAGCCCTACAATACATTTTGCAGGGTTTATCTGGCGATGTAGAAACTAGTTACGATATCATTACAAGCATTGATGACAGCGGCTATGATTTTTATATTGCGGGTCGGCTAACTGAATACCATCGGAATCACCTTGATAAAGATGGTGTATTAGGAACTGAATTTGCCCAATATTATGAGAATGTTGTCATACCAAAGCAAACCTATGCAATTTTTGAAACCGAACGGTGTTCCTATCCAACAACGGTTTTTCTTGATTTAAGAAAAAGAATTGCCAGTGAATGGTTGCCTTCGTCGGGTTATCAGCTTGCGAATGCACCGGAAATCGTGGTTTCTCATTGGTTCAGGGGGATAAAAGTAATCAGAGATACAGAGAACTTTGGATTCCGATTGAGAAGATATAACCAAAAACCGCCACAGAGTTCTGTGGCGGTTACGATTTGTTTACCCTTGAATCATCCGATCAATCAAGGTATATGCTTTTTCAATCATAATACCCGAATCGGTGGCGGTTTTCTCATTGAACACCTTGGGACCGTTTACGGGTTTATTACTCCGATAGAGCAAATAGGGAACAGGGTCGGAGGAATGGGTCATGATCGAAAGGGGAGTAGGATGATCGGGCATGATCAACAAGGTGAAATCATCCATTTCTTTCACTGCTTGCAAAACAGGACCTAAAATCTTGTGGTCAATGATAGAAATGGCTTTGGGCTTGTTTTCTACTTCGCCACGGTGACCGCATTCATCGGGGGCTTCTACGTGAATGTATACGTAGTCTTGTCCCTTTTTCAAAGCATCAATAGCGGCTTGTGCCTTGCCGTCAAAGTTGGTATCCAAATACCCCGTAGCACCTTCCACCTCGGCAATTTCCATATCCGAGCAACGGGCAATGCCTTTCAGCAGGTCTACCGCTGAGATCATGGTAGCTTTCAGCCCTGTTTTTTCCTCGAAGTTGGCAAGTTGAGGGCGAGAGCCTTGACCCCACAACCAAATGTGGGTGGCAGGGCGTTTGCCTTCGGCAATTCGTTTCAGATTTACAGGATGGTCTTTCAAAACAGCGTTGCTTTGTTCCATCATGGCAATCAATTCTTTCGCCAAGGGATTGGTGTTCAGATACGGTCCAATCACCTTGCCGCTGATGTCGTGGGGCGGGGTGAGTTTTCCGATGTCTACCGTGCCGTCTTTCCACACCAAACAGTGACGATAACTGACACCGGGGTAAAAACTGTAAATCTCATTGCCCATAGCTTCTTGTACTGCCGCAATCAGCTCCTTGGCTTCGGCGGTAGAAATATCGCCGGCACAATAGTCTACCATGGTTTTGTCGGCAAAGTTTTCTTCGTCGCTCAAGGTGACCAGATTGGTGCGCATAGCAACGTCGTTATCACCAAGGTTGATACCCATATTGGCGGCTTCCAGGGGAGAGCGACCGGTGTAATAAGCCGCAGGGTCATAACCCACTACCGAAAGATTGGCAACGTCGCTACCGGGGGACATTCCGTCGGGCACGGTTTTGGCAAGACCGATTTCGGAGTAAGGAGCAAGAGCATCCATATTGGGAGTGTCGGCATATTCCAACGGGGTTTTGTTACCCAACGCTTCTACGGGATAATCGGACATACCGTCACACAAAAGAACAATGTATTTCATAAGTATCACCTCAAAGATATTTTACTTGAAACAAGATCGAATTGCAAGACCTATTATAACGGTTGCGTATGAGTTTTTTGATATTTATGGGGTGTCATGCCGGTCCGTTTTTTAAAGAATTGAATGAAATGGGAGTAATCGCTAAACCCGCAGGCATAACACACGTCAGTAATGCTTCCGCCGTGAGTCAACAACCGTTTGGCTTGTTCCAATCGGACGTTGAGTAAATATTCATAAGGGGAAACGCCAATATACTTTCTGAAATAAGAAGAAAGATGGGACTTGCTGATGCTGAAATGCTTTGCCATTTGCTCTAAAGTGATTGCCTCGTGAAAATGTCGGTTAATATATTCAATAACGTCTTTAATGATTTTCGGCGTTTTGGTTTTTGGCTGTTCTACAGCGGGACGCACGTAGCCTTGATTGACCATTTTCAGGATTTGCAGAAAATTGGTGAACAGATTCAATTGAATATCAAATTCGCTCTCTCCGTCATATCCGATAATTTGAAAACAAAGATCGATCAATCGTTTGCGTTGCTGTTCCGGCAAAGAGATGAGGTTGTATTCATAATTTTCTCGTTGATAAAAAAACGAAAGCAACTCTTCGTTCATCGACCGAATAAACGTAAAGTGTTCGGGCATAAAGAAAATTACAAACCGTTCCCACACGGTGTTGGATTCAATGGTGCTGAAATGGACCTCATCTTTGTTGTAAATGAGAATATCACCGTAGGTTAGCTTATACATATGGTCGCCGATAAAAAAGGTACCGTCGCCGCTTAGATGTACGTAGATTTCTGCACGCATGGGACGGCTGAATTTTACATCGGTCTTTTCGTTAATATTGTCACGAGAGTAGCGAAAAGCAATTAACGGAATTTTTTGATTTTCGTCAGAAAGAAACTGTTTGATTTCTTTACGGATTTCGTGCATGATCCACCTCCACGAATGTGCAATATTATTATGTTTTTATATAACATAGTTATATATTGAGCAGTAATACTATGTTATAATTATTACACAGTTACCATGTAATTGCAAGAATTTTTTGTTTGGAGGGTCAATTCGCATGAAAAAAGTGAAAATCTTATTGTCTTTGATTCTGACTCTTGCAACGGTTTTGTCTTGCTGTCCCGCTATACTTGTCAGCGCGGCAGATGAAGTGTTGCTATCTAGCGGAAAAACAGCAACGGCATCGCTGTTTCAAGCAGGAAGCGGTGTTGCAGCCAACGCAGTAGACGGTAAATTTGATACCAAGTGGTCTACCTTTGGTTATGACAATGTTGCTCCGGTTGCCTTGCAAGTGGATTTGGGACAGGTCCAAGAGATTTCTAAATTTGGCTTGTCTTGGTATGGAACGAATCGCATATTCAATTTTGAAATTTACGTAACCGATTCGTCGCTCATTTCAGGTTCCGATGTCAACACAACCGGTAAAACGGCTGTGTATTCCGGCGTGGGTAACGGTACACCAAACAATGCCACTGCCTGCGATTATATCACCCTGAGCCAATCTGCTACAGGTCGTTACGTCACGGTTGTGGTTACCGGTTTTGGCGGTAGTGCTAAATTTGCCGTTTTGGCTGAATTAGAGGTTTGGGGCGGATCCGGCTCTTCCGGCTCCACCGAGCCTGTCGATCCTGCAAAAGGCTTGCTTTCCGGACATGACGTAGTTACTACCTTTGCCGAAAACGGTGCGGGTGTTGCCAATGCAATTGACGATAATATTGCTACCCGTTGGTCTTCTTACGGCGGCACGTTACCCGCTGCTATGATGGTTGACACCTTTCAGCAGATTAGCATTGATCAAGTAGAGATACTTATGTTCCAAAACAACCGAAACTATGATTTGGAACTGTACTTGTCCGATTCACCTACCATCGATTCTGCAGGGAAGATGGATCTGTCTCAGGCAAAAAAAATAGCCTCTGACAATTGTACAGGTGTGGGGGACGGCGCAACCAAACCGTCCGCCGGTACGCCGATGTCCAAAATTACTACGGACAACTCGGTGAAAGGACGCTATTTTACCTTGGTTTGTACCGCCGCAAGCAGCGGCACAGCCGTTGCTTTGTGGGAGGTTGAGGCCTACGGTACAGTGCACGGTGACGTGGAACGCAAGGTTTTGGATATTCAAAATATCGCTCCTGTTTCGGTACCGTTTGGCACCACAGATCTTTCAGCCGTTTTACCCAAAGAGGTTGAGGTGTTGGTAGAGGGTAATGAGCTCTCATCAACCGAAGTGAAGTGGGACACTAACGGCTTTAACGGCAATCAAGTCGGCTCAGTAGTATTAAAAGGCTCGTTTGTTAATCAAGCGATTAATGTGAACGAATTGACTCCTGAAATTACCGTAACCGTTCGCTCTCAAGCAGAAGATCAAGCGGTTCGTCAGCAATTCACCATTAATGATAACTGGTTATATATCAAAGGTGACGTTGAAAACGGTCATGCGATCGGCTTGAACACCGAGCGATTCCATTCGGTTTCGTTGCCCCATACTTTCAATGCCTATGACGGGCAGGATGGCGGCGGCGCGACCTTTGTGGGCAATTTCTACAAAGGTCCTAACTGGTACCGCAAGGTGTTGAAAACCGATTCTCGCTACGAAGGCAAGCAAGTGAAATTGTACTTCGAAGGGGTAAGCCGTACCTGTGAAGTTTATGTGAATGGCGTTAAAGCGGGCAGTCACGACGGTGCTTTCACCGCCTTTGAGATTGACGTTACCTCCCTTTTAAAAGCCAATGCGGATAACTTAATTGCTGTTCGTGTAGACAGCACCAACGATGGTACGACCAGTCCTATTACCGGGGACTTTACGGTGTTCGGCGGTATTTATCGTGACGTTTCGGTCCGCTTGACCGATTCTGTATACGTTGGGCAGGATGAGACTTCGGATTTTGGTATGAAACTGACCCAAAAATCCGTTTCTAAATCTTCCGCCACCTTGGGCGTATCGGCAGATCTTGTCAATGCCACCGCCTCTTCTCAATCTGTTACGGCAACCGTTACGCTGAAGAATCCTTCTGCTTCTGACGTAACCTGGATTGACGAGATTCCTGATGTGTATCTGCCCTTCAATAAATCCCAAATGACACCCGGAGGCACAGTGGCAACCAAAACGGTAACCGTTAACGTTCCCGCCAACGGCAGTTATGCTTTGAATCACGATTTTGTTATTACCAATCCTCATTTATGGAACGGCCTTGCTGACCCCTATCGTTATATGGTTGAAATCCAACTGCAGGTCGGCGGCAAAGTAGTGGATACTGTTTCGGATTTTGTTGGTTTACGTACCTTTACGGTGGATAGCAACAAGGGGGCGTACTTAAACGGGAATTCGTATAATTTGCGTGGCGTAAGCCGTCACCAGGACCGTGAGAATATGGGCTGGGCCATCACCCAAAAAGAGCACAACGAAGATATTGCTTTGATCTATAAGATGGGTGCCAATGCAGTTCGTTTGGCTCACTACCCCCAAAGCGATTATACTTATGATCTGTGCGATCAATACGGTTTGTGTGTTTGGGCTGAAGTATCATTGGTCAATGAGATCGGTGGGGAAGGGACTTACGAATCTCCCAATGCGGTTCGTGCTGAGTTTTTTACCAACGTAAAGCAAGAATTGAAAGAGATGATTTTACAACAATACAATCATCCTTCTATTGTTGTGTGGGGCATTGAAAATGAGTGTTACGGCACCGATGATACCCATACCAAGTTTATGGCTGAACTCAATAATTTAGCTCATACTTTGGATACAACCCGATTGACCACTCTTGCTACCCAAAACGGTGCGGCCTATAATTGGAAAACGAATTTGGCGGCGTGGAATCTTTATCCCGGTTGGTATAACGACACAGTTGAAGATATGGATACCATTGTTGCCGCTCGTCGCGCAGAAGATAAACAAAAACGTCCCATCGGTATTTCGGAATACGGTCTTGGCGCCAATGCCCAGCATCATGCCGATGATGAGACCATTGTTTGCTCACAGGCTACTCCCACGCAATCTCAGGAATATCAGGCTTACGGCCACGAAAAGATTTACGCCGACATTGAAAAAATGGATTTCTTGTGGTGCGCTTTCGTTTGGAATATGTTTGACTTTTCCAGCGACTGGCGCAGCGAAGGCGGCGTGAAAGGCATCAACACCAAGGGTCTTGTTTCCCGTGATCGTCAAACCCTGAAGGATGCTTACTATTTCTATCAGGCAACCTGGTCATCTGTGCCTATGGTACACCTCAATGCTAAAGATTACACGGAACGGTATAACACCTTTGTTGACATCAAGAGTTATTCCAATTGCGATTCGGTTACCTTGTATGTAAACGACAAAAAGATTTCTACCAAAAATCAAGTTGATATGGCTCAATTTGGTGTGTTTAAATGGGCTGATATCGAACTGCAATCGGGTGATAATACCGTTCGCCTTGTAGCTGTAAAAGACGGCAAAGAATACACCGAAGAAGCGGTATGGAAACGTATGGTCAGCGACAGCGTTGAAATCACTTCAGAAACGGTTGGATTCAGCAATTATGATGCCAAGATCTGGTTGTCTGAACGTATGACTGTTAGCAATTTTATGGCTGCTGTTAAACCTGTACAGCGCGCTGTTCTGACGGTTTGCGATGCCGATGGTAACGCAGTTACCAATATGGCTACTACAGTAGAAGTCGGAATGCAACTACAGGTGGTTTCCGAAAGCGGAAAGATCCAAAAAACCTACACCATTGAACAGCCCAGTCTTGCTTATAAAAAGCCGATTACCGTATCTTCCTTCGAAGCAACACAAAATGGCGATGGCTATAAATTGACCGACGGTGATACGTCCACTCGTTGGATCGCTAATATTTCTGCCGGAGTAAAATACCCCGAATCCTTTGTGGTTGATTTAGGTGCGATCTATAATCTTGATCAAGTAGACGTTTATTGGTTTGTTTCAGGTGACCGCAAATACTTTTATAACGTTGCCGTTCGTTCAAGCGAAGAGGACGAATGGACAATGGTCAGTGATAAAACAAAGAATGAAAGCGTAGGCAAATCCACTTCTGTTATAGAAAATGGGGTAAGCGGTCGCTACGTGCTGATTACCGCAACCGGCAACAGTCACACAACCCCTGTTGCCACTTGCTTTGAATTGATGGTTTACGGATATACCTTTACTTCCACAGATAAATCTTATATCAGCGAAGATATCATAATGATCGATGCTCCTTATTCCACTGTCAGCACCGTGGAGATGAATCAGTATTTTAACCTGTCGGGTAATGCCACGGTTACTTATGAAACGAAAATTCCCGGTGTGGTTGCCAATGGCGATACGCTGATTCTTAATCATAGCGGTAAAACTGATCGTTACAGAGTAGCAAACTATTCTACCACCGAAAATCCCAATCCCGTAGACGAACAGATTCTTGCCACCGTTGCTGCCATTGATGCTCTGCCTGAAGCTTCTGATGTAAAGGCAGACGATGCCGCCGCTATTCATGCAGCACAACAATTATATGATTCTTTGAGTGATACCCAAAAGCGTGGTGTTACCAATTTGCAGAAGTTGTTAGATGCCAAAGAAGCATTAGACCGGCTGCAAGGAGACGATGTTATCTACGGTGATGCCAATAGCGATGGCGCGGTTGATTCTGCAGATGCATTGGAAATCCTCAAGAGCATCGTGGGTAAGACGGTGTTGGATGATGCCCAAACCCTTGCTGCTGACGTGGATGGCGATGAAAAAATTACTGCAACCGATGCCTTGTTCATCCTTCGGCTTGTAGTTGGTAAAATCGATCAATTTCCTGTTGAAGCATAATACAAAATCAGCCCCGTTTTTGGTAACGGGGCTGATTCATTACGGTATAAAAAAAGACTCTTCTGTTTTCAGAAGAGTCTTTTTTGGTGGAGACGAGGGGGCTCGAACCCTTGACCTCTCGGATGTGAACCGAACGCTCTGACCAACTGAGCTACGCCTCCATATTCATTTGAAAAAACATCAGCATAACCGATGATCGGTTATGCTGAATGGTCCGAGTGACAGGACTTGAACCTGCGGCCTCTTGACCCCCAGTCAAGCGCGCTACCAACTGCGCCACACCCGGATAAATCGCCTTTGGAAGGTCGGCTAAGATAATATAGCACAGTTGTCAGCAAAAATCAAGTCCTATTTTTAAAAATTTTAAACTTTTTTTGAAAACAGTCTCTTTTGGATTCTGAAGTCCTTCCCGACAAAGTGTAAAGTCGCATAACATCCAATGATTCGGGAAAGTAATCGCTCTCCATAGCGGATTTCTAATTCCTTCGGCGAAAGATTTGAGTTAATAATAGTTGGCATTTGCATTAAGGAACGGTGATTGATTACATTATACAATTCTGACTGTGCCACAGCAGATAAGAACTCTGTGCCAAGGTCGTCTATGATCAATAAATCACAATCCAGATAATACTTACTGACCGGGTGATCCAATTGACCAAAGTGTTCTTTTTCAAGGGCACTAATCATATTCTGCGAGGAACAATAAATTACGGAATACCCCTTTGCAACTACAGCCTTTGCGATAGAAAGGGTAAGATGCGTTTTGCCGAGGCCGGTATTTCCCATCAGATATAGACTATCGGCCTGCTTGTTAAATTGTTCGGCATAATTTTTACAGCGCGTTAAAATCAAGGACATATGACGTTTTTGTTCTTCATCGGAATAATGATCTAATTCAAAGGTATCAAAGGAATATGACCCAGCGGGAATCTCGTCGCAAAGATCATTGAGCATAATAGTATGAGCCTTTTGTTTTACGCATTCACAGTAACCTTTATCGGTATAGCCGCGATCCTCGCAAGCAGAGCATGCGTAAGCAGGGGAGAGAGCTTTGTCGGTATAACCGAGATCGTTTAGGATTGCCTCTCTTTTAAGTTGCAGGGCCGTGTATTCGCAATCCAAAGTGCCATAGGATGGATCTTTGGTAATTTTTGCCTTCATCTTTTTGTGAGATAAGGCAATCAACTCTTGCTCCACAGTCTTAAAGGCCGAGGAGGTTGTCAATAATTGCTCGCGTAAGCGGTCGGCGCATTCGGTGGCTTTGTGACGTTTGTCACGGATTTCTTGCAACGCTTGACCGAAGGCTTCGTTTTTGGTGATCACGACTATTCTCCTCCTTGCGTTAATATAATGCGTTGGATCTCATCAATATCAAAGGAAGCATCTTGTTGTGATGCACGTTTGAGACCACCATTGGTCTTTCCTTTGGCAGGTACTTCTTCTTCGATATCTTCCGGCTTTTTGAAGCCGGAAGCATGCCACTTTTCTAAAATCTTATTAATGTAGTTGAAATTGATTTTGCCGGTGTTATTGACGCATCGGTCATACGCTTCTCTTAACATTTTTATGGAAAAGCCCCATTCTACCATCCAGCGTTCCACATAAATTTCTTCTTGCTTGGTGGCTTTCCTTTGATCAATACCAAAGGTGCGGCGAACGGTATTCCAATTGTTACGAGCCAGCTCCTTCTTAGTCAGATATTCCTCCGCCTTAGCAACACTGTTTATTTCATTATTATACCAGCTGATTGCGGTTTTTTCAATATATCGAATGTTGCAGCTGTCAACCGAAACAGCATATTCAATAACCATAATAACAATGGCCGGAGAAAGTCCGTATGTATCCATCAGCCATACTAAGGTAGAAGCCTCAGAGAAGGTGAGAGTGCGATTGAATTTACTTTGTGCTTCGCTTAATAACCAAGCCACTTCGGGAGACTCTGCTCCCCGTTTGGCGATTTCGCCACGGGAGGGCTTTTGGGATTTTTGCGTCGCGGCATTAACGGAAGATACAACTGCAACCTTTGGTTGTTCGGCAGGAGCGCTCACAGTATCTTCTGCTGTGTCTTTATTTTGAATGACCATACCGTTTACCACCCAATATTGTAAAGCATCTTGAATATCAGAAGCAGTAGCGCCGAGGTCTGCGGCGATTTCAGCAGGATCTTCTACAACGCCTTGGTGGTAAAACAGCCAAAGCAACACCTTAAGCTGTAATGCGCCGGCTAATTTGATATGATTCTCTACCACTTCTTTGGGTAAAACAAAAACTCTGCGATAGCAATTATGTTGAATCTCAAAGGACACAATAAACACTCCAAATTATTTATCATTGTTGTTTTCGTTCATGAATTTAATGAACTCCTCGGCTGTCATAGGTACAAACGAATCCAGCGGTTCTTCGTCGTTCTCGGGATCGCCTGCGAGGATGCGATTAATATCTTCATCCAAATCCGGTTCTTCGTCCTCGCCTGTTGCTTCGAACTCGTCATCGAGTAGATCTTCTTCAAAGGAATTTCGCAAAAAAACAGGTAGAGAAGCCGTATGATTATCGGCGTCTTCAATTTGATGTAATGTTCTCAGGATTCTGGCGCGAATGATTAAATCCTTTTCAAAAGATGACAACTCAAATATTTCATTGCCGTATTTGGCTATGGTTTTATCGATGGCAGGTTCTTGCTCGGCTTCTGAGCTTGAATCACTTTCTTTAATAAAAGGGTTTTTGACCTCTTCACCGATAAACTCGATTTTGCCGGTTGGCTTACGATTATCCGAATCGGATAGAGAATAGGTTGGTGCTTTTTTTGTTTCAGGCGTGAAAAATGATTGGTGATGTGCACCGGACAAACTTCCCATTGGCGTTAAGAATACCTGGGAGAGGCGCTGAAGTTCAGCGGTAGTTGGCTCAAACTTTCCGTTTTCATAATAGGCGTAGGTAGAACGGTCTACACCCATAAGATCGGCAAACTGATCCTGTGTCAGATCATACATATGTCTCAGCGCTTTAATTCGTTTTCCGAAACTCATTCCAATCACCTCACTTTTCTTTATTATAACAATACAGCGACCTGCTGTCAATCCAAAGACTGAGTAAAAAAATACCGTAAGCCACATGCAGGAGCTTACGGTATTTGGCGCGCTTGCAGGGACTCGAACCCCGGACCCACTGCTTAGAAGGCAGTTGCTCTATCCACCTGAGCTACAAACGCATTTTTGCCTAAAAATAGTAACACATACCCCGAGGATTGTCAAGGTGGTTTTTATGAATCTTTTTTAAAAAATTCTATTTCTTGCTTGAATAATCACTTGGGTTATTGTATAATAGTATGGTATTTGGTTATCTTGCGCCATTTGCGCAAATCACACGTAGAAGGGAAGACTCAATGTGCAAACAAAACAGGATTCTATTTTTGTTTCTTCTGATGAATTAAGCCGCCAAATCCTGCTTTGCCAAACCAATCGTGAACTGCTAATTGATCGATTTGGTCATACTCCCAAAGCGTGTACTCATGTGTTCGGCTGCCAACAGAACATTAGTGACAGCCAACGTCTTGAGGGATATCTGGAGCAAATGGGCTTTGAGTTTACCGATAATTTGGAGGAAGCTGATCTGGTGCTGTATAACACCTGCGCCGTCCGTGAGCATGCTCAATATCGCGCTCTTGGCAACGTAGGTGCGTTAAAGCATTGGAAGGCCAAGCGCCCCGACCGTATTATTGTCTTGTGCGGTTGCATGGTACAACAAGAACACGTGGCGCAACGTGTGCGTCGTTCCTACCCATACGTGAGCATTGTGTTCGGTACTCACGTGATCCATCGATTCCCTGAGAATTTATATCGTTTTATTACAACCAACAAACGAATCTTTGATATTCCTGATTCCAAGGGCACCATTGCTGAGCCGCTACCGGTGCGCCGCACGGGTGTTAAGGGGTGGTTGCCCATTATGTATGGTTGTAATAACTTCTGCACGTATTGTGTTGTGCCCTATGTACGGGGCAGAGAACGAAGCCGTAGGCCCGAGGATATTCTTGCAGAAGCCAAAGCTATGATTGATGCCGGCTACAAAGAAATCACGCTTTTGGGACAAAATGTGAACTCATATGGTAAAACCTTGGACAAGCCCATTACGTTTGCACAATTGCTCTGTATGATTAATGACATACCCGGGGATTTTATTATACGGTTTATGACATCTCATCCTAAGGACTGTACTGACGAATTGCTGGTTGCAATGAAGAAGTGCGAAAAGGTAGCCAAGCATTTGCATTTGCCTGTACAGTCGGGCTCCAACCGTGTTTTAAAAACGATGAATCGTGGTTACACCAAGGAAAAGTATCTTTCATTAATCGACCGTGCAAAAGCCTTAATGCCTGACCTTTGCATAACAGCCGATATTATCGTCGGATTCCCGGGAGAAACCTACGAGGAGTTTTGTGAAACGATGGATTTGGTTGAACGAGTAGGATATTCCGCTTTATTCACCTTTATTTATTCTCCCAGAAAAGGAACGCCTGCAGAAGCAATGGATGATCCTGTTCCTGCCGAAGATAAGAGCCGTTGGTTTCAGCAATTGGTGGATAAGCAAGAAGAAATTGCCGCTATTCAAACTGCGCCGTATTTGGGTCAGACCCTTCGGGTGCTGTGCGAAGGAAGGAAAGAGAATGGCTACTATTTTGGCCGTACTGAAGGGAATATATTAATTGAATTCTTCGGAAAGGAAGAATTCATAAACAACTTTGTTCAAGTTACCGTTACGCAGGCTTTGTCCTTTGTTCTGCGTGGCGAGGTACAATAAATTTTTAGGAGGAACTAACAATGGACGTAATCTCTCTGGCCCGTCAACTGGGTGCCGCTATTCAACAACAAGATGTATATTTGGAGTATCAAGCCGCCAAAGCAGCCAATGATAACGACGAATCCCTGCAAAATCTCATCGGTGAATTCAATCTGTTGCGGATGTCTTTGAGCGCTGAACTGCAAAAGCCCGAAGAGGAAAAGAGCCAAAGCAAAATTGATGAATTAAACAATCAATTGCAAAAAACCTACAATGAGGTTATGGCTAATGAAAGTATGGTTAATTTTAACCAAGCCAAAGGTCATATGGATCAATTGACGAATCAAATTACTTCTATCATTGCTATGTGCATTGAAGGCGAAGATCCCGAAACCTGCCAGGCGGGTGGATGCTCCGGTAGCTGCTCTACTTGCGGCGGTTGCCACTAATTGATTGAAATTCGTAATAAAGAAGGGGTAAAGCATGGCGGGACTCTCTCCCATGATGCAGCAGTATCTTCAAATTAAAGCGCAAAATCCTGATTGCATTTTATTTTTCCGCTTAGGCGACTTTTATGAAATGTTTTTTGAAGACGCTCAGCTCGTCTCTAAAGAGCTTGAGCTGGTTCTGACCGGTCGTGATTGCGGCATGGAGGAACGGGCACCTATGTGCGGCGTTCCGTATCATAGTTGCGAAAACTATATTGCACGCTTGATTGCAAAAGGCTATAAGGTTGCCATTTGTGAACAAACGGAAGATCCCGCTTTGGCAAAAGGGCTTGTCAAGCGCGAGATTGTCCGCATTGTAACGCCGGGCACCGTAACCGAAGATTCTATGCTGCAAGAGGGTGTAAGTAATTATCTCGCTTCTGTTTTTCGGTTGCGTAATGATTGCGCCATTGCTTTTGTGGATACCTCCACAGGGAAATTACACCTTGCCGAACTGGATAAGAATCGCATAAACGAATCGATTATTGCGGAATTGGGTCGTTTTGTCCCTTCTGAAGTCATCATGAACCAAGAGGCCGCTGACAGCATTGTTGTTTCATTTATTCAAAAGCGTCTTGGCTGTTGCTATGGCATTATGGATAAAGACTCCTTTCATGCCGATGCATACACCGACTTGGTGACTGAGCACTTTAAAGTATCTAAGCCGGAGGATCTAAAACTTTCCTCCGGCTCGGCTGCTTTGTTTGCGGTAGGCGCTGCCTTGGATTATTTGTTTGACACCCAAATGACAAGTCTTGAAAATATCAACAGCATCGATATTTATACCAATAAAGAGTTTATGCAGATCGACTTGTCTGCCAGACGAAATCTGGAGTTATTTAATAACACTCGTACCGGAAGCAAACGGGGTTCCTTAATGTGGATCCTTGATGATACCAAAACCCCGATGGGACGCCGTATGCTGACTGAATGGCTGGAACGGCCATTGGTTCAGCCAACCGACATCAATCGTAGACTGAATGCGGTAGAAGAACTGCATGCCAACGCCGCTTTTTGCAACGAACTGTCTCAGATTTTGCGAGGCATTTATGATATGGAACGTTTAATCACCCGTATTGTATTTCGTTCCGCCAGTCCTAAGGATATGCTTCACCTATCTCATGCGGTTGAGGGTTTGCCGTTACTTCGTTCTAAAATTGCTTCTTGCAAATCTGAAATGATTACCGATATTTATCAAAATATTGATGAATTGCAGGACATCGTTGAGCTGGTTGAAGGTGCAATTGATCCTGAAGCTCCTTCTAATTTGAAGGACGGGCGTGTGATAAAAAAAGGGTATCATGCTGAACTGGATCAGATTCGTTCTGATGCCACTGACGGTGTAACGCTTATCAACCAAATGGAAGAACAAGAGCGTGAGAGAACCGGCATTAAGACATTGAAAATTAAGCACAATAAGGTTTTTGGCTATTACATAGAAATCACCAATTCCTTTAAGGATTTAACACCGGAACACTATATTCGTAAGCAGACTACCGTTAATAGTGAGCGATATATTACCGCTGAGCTGAAGGTGTTAGAGGATCGTGTTTCCGGGGCTTCTGAGCGCGCCATTGCTTTGGAACACGAATTATTCAACGAGGTTCGCAATCAGCTCGCGGATAAATTAACCAGGGTTCAGAGAACGGCGGCAGCCGTTGCTACATTGGATGTATTGAACGCTTTTGCCAATGTTGCGCTGTCTCGCAATTATACCTGCCCGACCGTGTCTACCGACGGCAGGCTGATTATCAAAGACGGCCGTCACCCAGTAGTAGAAACGGTTTCCGATCTGCCTTTTGTTCCCAATGATTGCAATTTGGACCTGCATGATAACCGTTGTGCGATTATTACAGGACCAAATATGGCAGGTAAATCGACGTATATGCGTCAAGTAGCGTTGATTACCATCATGACACAAATCGGCTCTTTTGTGCCCGCAAGCACCGCTCACATCGGCGTTGTGGACGCGGTCTATACCCGTATTGGTGCGTCGGATGATCTATTTATGGGGCAATCTACCTTTATGGTGGAAATGAGCGAAGTTGCGGAAATACTGAAGAATGCGACCAGAAACAGTTTGCTGATTTTAGATGAAATCGGGCGAGGAACATCAACCTATGACGGGATGGCTATAGCGCGCGCCGTACTTGAGTATATTGCTTCAGACAAACTGGGAGCAAAAGCAATGTTTGCTACTCATTATCACGAGCTAACACAACTTGCGGATTGTATGAATGGTGTTAATAATTACAACATCGCCGTTAAAAAGCGTGGCGATCATATTACCTTCTTACGTCGCATTGTTCCCGGTGGCGCTGATCGCAGTTATGGGATCGAGGTTGCTGCCTTGGCAGGGGTTTCTAAAGATGTTGTAAATCGTGCCAAGGAAATTCTGGCTGAGTTAGAAGCAGATATCCCGACAAAACCCACGGCAGTCTGCCATGAAAGTCAGCAATTAACTTTTGCCTCTACACCGGACAATCCTGTTGTCAGAGCGCTGAAAGAGGTTGATGCTAACACCTTAACCCCCATCGAAGCGATGAATCTGTTACACGAATTATCCAATCAAGCAAAAATGATGTAAAGGTAGGTGAGTTGCGTGAGCAAAATCCACGTTTTAGACAAACATACGGCTGAATTGATTGCTGCAGGTGAAGTGGTAGAAAGACCCTCCTCTGTTGTAAAAGAGATGACCGAAAATGCGCTTGATGCAGGTGCTACGATCATTACCGTTGAAATTAAAGATGGCGGAACTACCTATATCCGTATTACCGACAACGGCTCAGGGATTGCCCGTGAAGACGTGCCGAAGGCATTTTTGCGTCACGCAACCAGTAAAATACAAAACCAATCCGATTTAGATGCCATTGCAACACTCGGGTTTCGTGGTGAAGCTCTGGCAAGCATTGCGGCGGTATCACGCCTTGAATTGTTAACCAAAACAAAGGAAGAAACCTTTGGAACACGCTATGTGATTGAGGGGGGGGAAGAGGTTGAATCAGATGACGTAGGATGCCCGGACGGTTCCACCTTTATCATTCGCGATTTGTTTTACAATACCCCTGCCCGTATGAAGTTTCTTAAGAAAAACGTATCCGAAGGCAACGCGATTGCCGACGTAATGGACCGATTGGCTTTATCGCATCCCGAGGTGTCGTTTAAGTTGATTCGTGACGGTAAACAAACCCTGTTAACACCCGGTGACGGCAACCTATTGTCTGCTGTTCACGCGGTCTACGGCAATGAGTTTGCCTCGTCTCTAATTCCTGTTTCATACGAATACAACGGCATAGTTCTGAGTGGCTACACATGCAAACCTATCTATGCCAGAAAAAACCGCACAATGCAGCTATTCTTTATTAATGGACGATTTGTTAAAACAGGAACCGGCTCAGCCGCATTACAAGAAGCCTATAAAAATGCCATTATGGTTGGTAAGTTCCCGGCGGGTGTATATCATCTGACCTTTCCGTATGATCAGATTGATGTTAACGTTCACCCTGCAAAAATTGAAGTGCGTTTTTCCAACGAACGCATGATCTTTGATACGGTCTATTTTGGTGTAAAAACCGCCCTTGAACAAGGAGATACCCGACCGATTATGCAATTGGTAAGGGGAAGTGCCGAGGTTTCAACATCCATACCTGCAGAAAGTAGGCTGAAAAAAGCTTCCTCCGCGTTTGAAAAGCCCGTTGAACCAACGGCAAAAACCTCCCCGTCCGTTCGTGCGACTCAAACTAAATTTAATATGGTTGCACCATCGCAAAAACCGGTTACTAACCATCAAAAGCCGATCTTAAATGACTCAGTAACCGAGAAAACCAACCAAAATCAATTGTTTGCAAAGCCCTCTGCACCTACGTTTAAACCGTCGGTCAGCGGTAATGCCTTAGATATTCTACCATCTACCAAACCGAATTCTGCCAATCAGCCTGAGTCCCTGAATGAGCCTATCGTTGAAATTCAGGACTCGACTGATGAGTCGAATATCAGAATGATCGGTGAGGCTTTCAAAACCTACATTTTGGTGGAAGTAGACAACAAGATCCTCGTTATTGACAAGCATGCCGCACACGAGCGGATTTTGTTTGATCAATTAAAAGCAACTGTAGCAACGGGGGATGCGCAAATGTTGCTTGCTCCCGTTACGTTAACATTACGCAAGCATGAATACTCGCTACTGATGGAAAATCAGGAACTCTTGGAACAGGCGGGTATTCTTTTGGACTCTTTCGGTGATTCCTCAGTTCGCGTGGTCGGAATCCCTATGAATTTAGAATCGCAAGATGTGGTGTCCTTGTTAGATGAGATCGTGTCAAAGCTTGATAAGGGTAGCGCATCGGTAACAGCTGACCGATTGGATTGGCTGTATCATTCCATGGCCTGTAAGGCTGCTGTTAAGGGCGGAAAACGCACCACAGACGAAGAGTTGCTCTCATTAGCCAAACGCATTGTAACAGATGACTCTGTACGGTATTGCCCTCACGGGCGTCCCGTTGCCATGTGGTTAACGCAGTCGCAATTAGAAAAATTATTCGGACGGAGCGGTTCTTAATATGCCTCCAAAATTGATACCAATTTGCGCTGTGGTGGGTCCCACAGCATCCGGCAAAACCGATTTGGCTGTTGCTATTGCCCAAAAGTATAACGGAGAGGTCATTTCTTTCGATTCTATGCAGATTTATCGGGACGCTCCCATAGCAACGGCAATACCTACGTCGGAAGAACAGAAGGGGATTCCCCATCATTTGATGGGCTTTTTAGAAAGCCACGAGTTGTTTTCTGTCGCTCGCTATACAGAGCTTGCTCATCATGTGATTCGCGACGTGTATCATCGTGGTAAACTTCCCGTTTTGGTAGGAGGTACCGGTTTATATTATTCCGCTTTGCTGGATCATTTGCAGTTTTCCCGGGAAAATCAAAACACTCACAAAATCCGCGCACAATTAAACGAGCGCTGTGAGAAAGAGGGAATGGAAGCGCTTTATAATGAATTGCAAGCTATTGATCCTGATGCTGCGGCGGGAATCCATATTAATAATCGTGTGCGGGTTTTGCGTGCCCTTGAGATTTATTATGCAACAGGCAAAACGATGACCGAACAGGTTGCACAATCACGAGTGAATCCTTCGCCGTATTCTCCTTGCGTAATCGGTCTGAACTACCGAGAACGACAACGGTTGTATGATCGTATTGATCTGCGTGTTCACAAAATGCTGGAGCTGGGAATGGAGCAGGAAATTCGCAACGTTTATGAAAAAAATAGCAATGGAACGTTAATGCAAGCCATTGGTATCAAGGAATTTGTTCCCTATTTTCGCGGTGAATGCTCCTTAGAGGCCGCTGTGCAAACCATTCAAATCAATTCTCGTCATTATGCCAAACGTCAATTGACTTGGTTTCGACGGGATGAACGAGTACACTGGTTGTACCGTGACGATCCTGCCTGTGAAAGGGATCTGTTGGGAGAAGCAAGTAAAATTATTGATGATTTTTTATTAAAATATAATGAAGGATGAGGGATTACAATGAAGAAAACAAGTAAAAAATCCGGCTCTTGGCGTCTTATTGTATCCATCGCCTTGTCGTTAGCACTGATTCTGTATTTGGGATATCAGATCTATTCCGTTAATCACGACGTTATTAAAACGGAATACGCACTGGATTATACCTATTATCAAACTATACCGCTGCAAGGTTTTATTGTACGAGATGAATCAGTATTAACCAATGATCAAAGCGGTGTATTGGGATATACACAAGCATCCGGTAGTAAGGTTTCGGCAGGGCAGACCATTGCCCGTGTTTTTGACACCGCTCAACAAGCGGCAATTCAAACAGAAATTGATCAAATCGATAAAACGATTAAAAGTCTTGATGGGATTCAGGTGGAAGGAACGCAACTGGCGGCCAGCGCGGAGATTTTAGACAGCCGTATCAATACTGCCATTAACCAATTGCTGGAAATTACCGACCGAGGGCATACACAGGGTCTCAACTCTGTGAGTGATGATTTGCTGCAATTGCTCAACAAAAAACAGGTTGCACTCGGTACTGCCGGGAGTTTTAATACTTATATTGAGGCCTTAAATGCTCAAAAGGCGGCATTGGTTTCACAACTTGGTAATTCCGGTGCCCCTGTCACCGTCGATCAAGGCGGATATTTTGTCAACAGTGCCGACGGTTGTGAGGATATTATTGAATATGATTCCATTGAACAATTATCCGTTGCTGACGTTGAGAACGCATTGAATGCAAAAACAAAAGACGTTGCTTGTGTTGGTAAACTGGTTGCATCCAGCGAGTGGTATATCGCTTCTGTTGTTGAGCAATCAATTTCACAGCATATTTCAAAAGATGATTGGGTTGAAATCACGATTCCGTTGCTTTCCGATCAGGTGTATCGCTGTCAAGTGGCTTCCTTAACGATGGACTATGCCGCAAGTAAGGCTGTGCTTGTGCTTCGCTGTTCACAAATGGATGGCGAGGTTGCCAAAGCAAGAGTTGAGAAGATTCAACTACGAATGAACACCTACCACGGGATGCGCATCAATCAATCTGCCATGCGGGTTGTTGACGGAATTACCGGCGTGTATGTTGTTGATGGGATTTCTGCTGTTTTTAAACCGGTCGAGATTATTTATTCCGACACGGGATTTGCCATCTGTGCCTACGACACATCAAATACCGACGCTTTAAAACAATATGACGAAGTAATCATCAGGGGAGGGGATTTGTATGATGGAAAGATCATACGATGAGGCTGAATTATTAGAAAAATTCAAAGACTTTGATGAGAATTATAAAGTGATTCAGAACAATATTGCCGAAGCCGCGATCAAAAGCGGTCGCTCTCCCGATGATGTTCATCTGCTGGCCGCTACCAAAACGGTTCCTTGTGAGCTGATCAATTATGCTACCGCTCACGGTGTTCAATTCATTGGCGAGAACAAGGCACAAGAACTGCTATCTAAATACGATCAGTATCAACTGCCAAAAGAGAATATTCACTTTATCGGGCATTTACAAACCAATAAGGTGGCATCTATTGTGGGCAAGGTTGGTATGATTCAGTCAGTTGATTCGTTAAAGCTTGCCAAAGAGATCAACAAGCGCAGTCAAGCTCTCGATTTAACCACAAATATTTTGATTGAGGTCAACATTGGTGAGGAGGCATCCAAGTCCGGTACTAT
The DNA here is from genome assembly GCA_017439545.1 of Clostridia bacterium. Lineage (GTDB taxonomy): Bacteria > Bacillota > Clostridia > Oscillospirales > Acutalibacteraceae > UMGS1484. Next base: position 86,249 of record JAFSIW010000031.1, read on the forward strand.
GGCCAACCAATTAGAAGAGTTGATTGGTGAGATTTCACAGTTACCCTGTGTGAAAATACAAGGGTTGATGACGATTCCGCCCATTACCGACACGCCCAATGAGGCTCGTAAATTTTTTTCAAATATTTGCAATCTGTCTGTTGACATTCGGAGTAAAAACATAGATAATGTAAATATGGATATTTTGTCGATGGGAATGTCTGCCGACTATGTTGAGGCTATTTTAGAAGGCGCCAATATGGTTCGAATCGGTTCATTGCTTTTTGGTAAAAGAATCTATGTAAATTAAATGTACTAAATATTCTGGAGGTTATTGCTATGGGATTTATGGATAAAATCAAGAACATTATGAATGCGCCGGAGGATGATTCTTACGAAGAAACCGAAGAAATCACAGCTAAGGAATCCACCGGCTATAGTTATTTGGATGAATTCACCCCCCTTTCTACTCCTGCTCCCGACAAGAAAAACAAAGTTGTCAACATTCATGCTACGACTCAACTGCAGGTGGTATTGGTAAAACCGGAACGATTTGCCGATGCACCATCGATTGGCGATCATTTAAACAATAAACGTACCGTGGTTTTGAACCTTGAATCTACCCCCAAAGACGTTTCACGTCGGTTGATTGACTTTTTGAGTGGCGTTGCCTATGCAAACAACGGCACCTTAAAACGGGTTGCCAACAGCACCTTTATCATCACTCCTTATAATGTGGATATTATGGGTGATATGTTGATTGACGAACTGGAAAACAGCGGGTTATATATTTAGTACATATAAGGGGGTAACAGAATTATGTTAACTGCTAATGACGTGAGAAACGTAACATTTGCTCGCGCCGCAAGAGGCTATAAAATTAATGAAGTAGACGATTTTTTAGAACAAGTTGTGGAAACGGTTGACCAATTACACTCCGAAAACGCCGAATTAATCCGTAAATTGGAGGTGTTGGCTGATCGTATTCAGGAATATCGAAATGAAGAAGACAGCATTCGTTCCGCTTTGCTGACTGCACAAAAATCTGCCGATAAAATTCTTAAAGAAGCAACGGAAGAAAAGGAACGGATTCTTGCCGATGCTCGCCAGCAAGCAGATGATGCCGTGCGTCTTTCTCAGGAGAAATCAGTGACCATTGCCAACGAGACCCGCGAAAAGGTCTCACATGTTCTGACTGAAGCGAAGGAAAAAGCCGCTCGTATTATGTCGGAAGCAAAAAGCCAATCGGAACAGATGCTTGCTGAGTCTATTGAAGGTTGCAAACTCGAAAAACAATATTTAGAGTTTTTGAAAGAGCAAGAAGCCACATTCCGTCAACAATTGGTTGAGATGTATAAAAAGCAATTTGAGATGATGAAAAAAGGTCCTGAATTGTTGAAGGAACTGGATAAAAAGATTGCTGAACGCGAAGAACCTATTAGTCTGAAGCAATCCTTTGCCGAAGATGCGGCGCCGAAAACACCCACTGTAACAGAAGAACAACAGTCGGCTACCGAAGAAATTAATACACCTGAGTATTCGGAACCGGAAGATGTTCCTCTGCCCGTGGCTAAGGTTCCTGTTGAAGCCGAAACTTCAACTATTGATAACGGTTTTGAAATCAAACGCAAATTTTCCGATATCAAATTCGGCGACGATTACGACATTTCTGCCGATGATGATTATGATGATTACGGGGTGTAACGGTTGAAGAAAGTAGCGTTACCCCTAGGCCTTGCTTCTCTGATTCTGATCATCGATCAAGTATTAAAACAACTGGTTTTTCAACGTTTTACGTTGGGTGATACCTTTGTATTGATTCCTCATTGTCTTGAGTTCTGTTACGTTCATAATTTCGGCTCGGTGATGGGAATCGTCGATCAGGCTCGTTGGCCCTTGGTATTTGGAACAGCTCTTGCTATTGTTGCATGCTTTTTCGTTCTATTTTCTAAAAAGTGTAAATCCGGCATATTACGACTCGCATTTGGCTTGATCATCGGCGGTGGAATTGGTAATTTGATTGATCGGTTATTCCTTGGATTTGTGATTGATTTTATACGGTTTCCCATCTCTTGGTTTAATTATTCATTCAATATTGCCGACTGTGCGGTATGTATTGGTTGCGGTCTTATGGTTTTAGACTTGTTGCTTGATACATTTGGCAAACGTAGCCGAAAGGTGTCTTAACTATGGAACATCATATTTTTTCTGCTGACAATGCCACGCCCCTTCGATTGGACGTGGCAATCGGACTGTTTATTCCTCATATGACACGCTCAGCTATTGCACGACTGATTGAGGATCAGCACGTAAAAGTAAACGGAAAAGTTGTATCAAAAAGTTATAAAGTTCAATTCAATGATTCGCTTGAGGTTTGTTTACCCGATCCCAAGCCTGCCGAAGCCATCCCTCAACGTATTCCTTTAGATATTGTATATGAAGACGAACATCTGTTGGTTGTCAACAAGCCAAAAGGGATGGTGGTACATCCTGCGGCAGGCAACCCTGATGGCACGCTGGTTAACGGACTTTTGTACCATTGCGGCGATTCCCTGTCAGGAATTGGCGGCGTGATTCGCCCGGGAATTGTTCACCGCATCGATAAAGATACCAGTGGCTTGTTGGTTGTGGCCAAAAATGATGCCGCACACGTTTATTTAGCCGAACAAATCAAGGAACATAGTTTTACCCGGGAATATCAAGCGGTTGTTTATGGACGTGTAAAGCAAGAGCAGGGAACGGTATCCGCTCCCATCGGTCGTCATCCCGTTGACCGCAAAAAGCAAGCGGTTACCAACAAAAACAGCAAGCCTGCTACTACCCATTACAAGGTGGAACAGTATTATCGCGGTTATACCCACTTGCGATTGCGATTAGAAACCGGTCGCACCCACCAAATTCGGGTTCATATGGCATATATTGGTCACCCTGTTTGCGGTGATTCGGTATATGCGGGACGATTGGCTGATAAATCCGATTTGCAAGGACAATGCCTGCATGCCGCCAAGTTGGGGTTTGTTCATCCACACACGAATCAATACATGGAGTTTGAGGCACCATTGCCCGAATATTTCACCAATTTCTTATCCCGTTTACCAAAGGATTGATACCTATGATTTTTGACGGTATTGTCTTGCTTTCAGATATCGACGGCACGCTTTCCACCTATGAGCGAAAAATCCCACAAAAAAATATCGATGCCATTGAATATTTCACAAAAAATGGCGGTCGTTTTGGTGTTGCAACCGGTCGGACCGCTTTTTCGGACGGCAAAATGATTCGTAATTTAGCGGTCAACTGCCCTTGTATTGCAGTGAATGGCGGTGCTATTTACGATTATCAAAAAGAACAACTCTTGTTTGCCGCTTACCTGGACCATAGTGCTACCAACTTGTTTGCGCCCATAATCGATGCTGTACCCGGCGTTGGCATTGAAATTAACGTAGACGGTGTTTTGCATTGTATCAAATACTCCGACCGCTCACGAGATCATATCATGTATGAGCGTAGCGAATTTACACAGTACACCTTGCAGGATATTCCCGCTGATGCCAATTGGTTTAAAGCACTGTTTGCCGCCACTCCTGAAGAAATTGACAAAGTAGAGCAACTTTGCAACCAATTGATTGGGAAGGATAACCCCTTTTACGTGATTCGCTCCGAACCTACGCTATTCGAAATCCTGCCCAAGGACGCAACAAAAGGGGAAGGGGTTCGGCGATTGTCCAAGCTTTTGTCGATTCCCATTGAAAACATATACGCCATTGGTGATTATTATAATGATATCGACTTTCTGCAAGCGGCAGGCTTTTCCGCTACGGTAGAAGGTGCACCCAAAGAGGTATTAGCGGTAACCGATTACGTTGCCTGTTCTTGTGAGCAAGGCGCGGTTGCTGATTTTATAATGTTTATTGAACAAAAAATTAAATCATCCAAATAGGAGGTAACTACTTTGGAACAAGCAGTTAAAAAACAACTTCAAGTGACTGCCTGCAAGATCCGTATGGGGATCATTGAAGGTGTTCACGCCGCAAAATCCGGTCATCCCGGTGGCTCTTTGTCCATCGCCGATGTACTGACTTATCTTTATTTTAAAGAAATGAATATTGATCCTGCCGATCCCAAAAAGGCCGATCGTGACCGTATGATTCTTTCTAAAGGGCATACCGCTCCCGGTTTGTATTCTGCATTGGCTAACCGTGGCTATTTCCCTGTAGAAGATTTGCTTACCTTGCGTAAGCTGGATTCTTACCTGGAAGGTCATCCCGACATGAAACACACCCCCGGTGTGGATATGTCTTCCGGTTCTTTGGGACAAGGTATTTCTGTTGCTACCGGTGTTGCTCTTGGCGCTAAATTGGATGGCGACGCCTTCCGTGTTTACTCCATTTTGGGTGACGGTGAATTAGAAGAAGGTCAAGTTTGGGAAGCCGCCATGTTTGCGGGTCACAAGAAATTGGATACTCTGTGTGCAATTGTTGACAACAACAACCTGCAAATTGACGGTTGCTTAGACGACGTTTGCTCTCCTTATCCCATTGCCGAAAAATTCCAAGCCTTTAATTGGTACACCATTGAAATTGACGGTCATGACTTTGACCAAATCGAAGCCGCATTTGCTCAGGCTCGTCAAAACAAAGGCAAGCCCACCGCTATTATTATGACCACTACTAAGGGTAAGGGCGTTTCCTTCATGGAAGACAAAGCCTCCTGGCACGGTGCTGCCCCCAATGACGAACAATACGAAATCGCCATGAGCGAACTGAAAGCCGCTCTTGCCGCATTAGAAGCATAAGAAAGGACGGATCAAAATGGCTGAAATTAAAAAACAAGCGACCCGTGAGTCCTATGGCGAAGCCCTGGCAGAAATCGGCGCTAAATATGACAATCTCATCGTTTTGGATGCTGACCTTTCGGGTGCTACCAAAACCGGCACGTTTAAAAAGCAATATCCTGAACGTTTCTTCAACTGCGGTATTGCTGAACAAAACTTAATTGGTGTTGCCACCGGTCTGACCTTGGCAGGTAAATTGGTATTCTGCAGTTCTTTCGCCATGTTTGCCGCAGGTCGTGCTTTTGAACAAGTTCGCAATGCTGTCGGTTACCCCCATAACAACGTTAAAATTGCCGCTACCCACGCCGGCCTTTCGGTTGGTGAAGACGGTGCCACCCACCAATGCAACGAAGATATTGCCTTGATGCGTACCATTCCCGGCATGACCATTTTGAACCCTGCTGACCCTGTGGAAGCCAAAGAATGTGTTCGTGCCGCTGCTGAATTTGAAGGTCCTGTATATCTTCGTTTTGGTCGTATGGCTGTGGAACCCATTTTCGATGAAAATTATAAAATGGAAATCGGCAAAGGTGTTACTTTGCGAGACGGCTCTGACGTTACCATTGTTGCCACCGGTTTGATGGTTGGTATGGCACTTACTGCTGCCGAACAACTGAAAGCGGAAGGCATTTCTGCTCGCGTCATCAATATTCACACCATTAAACCCTTGGATGCTGAATTGATTATCAAAGCCGCCAAAGAAACCGGCGCTATTGTAACCGCTGAAGAACATTCTATCATCGGTGGTTTGGGCGGCGCCGTTACCGAATGCCTGGCCGAAACCTGCCCCGTACCCGTACTTCGCGTTGGTGTAGAAGATAAATTTGGTACTTCTGCTCCTGCTGCTGAAGTGTTGAAAGCCTATGGCTTGACTCCTGAAAATATCGCCGAAAAAGCCAAGAAAGCAATTGCTTTGAAAAAATAAACTTATTATATCATTAAATTAATATCTTGTAGGCGTAGTGTTTTAAAAGACACTACGCCTATTTTATTCGCCTTGTGGCAGGTTATAAGCCAAATCTGTTCTTTTTGCAAACTCAACCCACAGTTGCACTGTATTAAACTGATATGTTATACTAATTACTAGACAATTATGTTATAATACACTTACAAAGTACTTTGAAAACAATTATATAAGGTGGTTTCTCTATGTTAAAAATAGGCGATAAGATTAAATCTTTAAGAAAATCACAAGATATCACACAAGAAAAATTAGCGGCATATCTTAACATATCATATCAAGCAATAAGCAAGTGGGAAAACGGCACAGCACTACCGGATATAACTCTTGTTCCACAAATTGCAAATTTCTTCGGTGTATCTACAGATGAATTACTCTGTATGAATGAAGTAGAAGAAACTGAAGAATTAATAGAATATGAGAAGATTTATCGCGAAAACAACCGACTTGGAAAAATGTTGGACAACATCATTTTAAGTCGGGAAGTGTTGACTAAATACCCACGAAACTATCAATGGATGCTGAATCTCTCTTATCCTTTAATCCAATATAACGATACCAAAGAACATAATAAGTACAGTTCGGAGCACGGTTTTGTTGAAGAAGCGATAAGTATATGTGAACGAATTTTAGAGGATTGCACGATTGACTCAATAAGACATAGTGCAATACAGATTTTATGTTATAGTTATAGCGATGTTGGAAAGGAAGATTTAGCACTAAAACTCGCCTATGAAATGCCCGATATGTATTTAAGTAAGGAGCATTTACTTTCTCACATATATAAAGGAGAAAAACAAATTGAACAATGTCAAACTGTATTGCTCTCAATGATAGATGCTTCTTCCGGATTGATATGCATGCTTGCATCAAATGGGTTAATGGGTAAGGAATTAACTATTTTACAAAAAATAGAACTTGTAGAAACCGCAAACAATTTATACAAGCTAATTTTAAGCGAAGATGAAGATAGTTTGTTCTATAATTGTCGTTTGTGTAGAAACTACAGTTTGTTGGCAGAATTGTGGTGTAAGAATGGCAATACGGAAAAGGCAATGGAAAATTTGCTTTTGGCAGAAAAAACTGCAACCTATTATGATGCTTGCGACAGTTTAACTGAACAAAAATACAAATCACTATTAGCAAACAGATGCACATTCAACCCTAAAACAGTTGGAAGGAATTGGGAAGGCACGGAAACAGGTACGCTCCTAAACACCTTGCAAAGAAAAGTTTTTGACCCTATTAGGGAAACAGATACATTCAAGCAGCTAACAATTCGTTTAAACAATCATCTTTGATAAATTAAATAGGCCAAGTATCCATACGGGTACTTGGCCTAAAACATTATTTATACATTTAATTACTCACTAACCAAATCGGTCATATCATATAATTTAGGTTCTTTGCCAACCATAAAGGCGGCGGCTTTCACAGCGCCCACGGCAAACACCTCTTTAGAACGAGCCGAGTGAGAAAGGGTAACGATCTCATCTTTACCCGCGAATATCACTTGATGCTCTCCCACGATGGTACCACCACGAATGGAATGCATTCCAATCTCATTTTTCGGACGTTTTTGACGACGGCTATGACGGTCATATTCGGGAATCATTTCTTGATCACGACCTTCAATGGCGGCATCCAACAGCATATTGGCCGTACCCGAAGGAGCGTCGATCTTCAAATTATGATGCGCTTCAATAATTTCGATGTCCGCCTTGTCACCAAGCACTTGAGCGGCTTTTTTCACCAATGCGGCAAGCAAATTAATACCCAATGACATATTGCCCGAAAAGAACATGGGAACGGTTTTGGCCGCTTCGCGAATGGAGTCAACCTGACAGCAACTCAGCCCTGTAGTACAAACAACGGCAGGGATACCTTTGTTCACCGAATAGGCAAGTAATCCATCCAAACAATTGGGGTGTGAAAAATCAATAATCACGTCAGCGGCTTCTTTCACATCAGAAAATTCACTATATACAGGATAGGAAAGTTCATCTTGGTGCAGGTCAACGCCTGCTACAATGGTCATATCATCTTGTTCAGCAACAAGATTAGTGATTACTTTTCCCATGTGGCCACAACAACCGGACAAAATCACTCTAATCATAAATTTCACACTTCCTAATTTTTGATAACTTAAAGCAGATTAGCCTTTGCCAAGGCAGAACGAATTTTCTCTTTCACCTCATTTGATGCAGGGAAGAGAGGCATTCGGCATTCGCCCACATCAAGCCCGATTTGATTCATGGCTTCTTTCACGGGAATGGGATTCACGTCAATAAACATACTGTTCATCACGTCAAGGTAATAGCTTTGTAATGCGGTAGCGCCCGTAAAATCGCCCTCTAAAGCCTTTTGGCAAATTTGTGACATCTTATCGGGGGCAAGGTTAGAAAACACCGAAATAACGCCTTTGGCGCCCATAGCCATCATAGCAACTGTATGATCATCATTGCCTGAATAAATATCCAGTTTATCACCGCACAAAGCAATGGTTTGTGCAAGGGCGGAAAAATTGCCGTTGGCTTCTTTGGTGGCAACGATGTTGGGGTGCTTGCAAAGACGGGCATAGGTTTGAGGCTTAATATCCATTCCCGTACGGGAGGGTACGTTATAAAGAATTATCGGCGTATTCACCCGATCTGCTACGTATTCATAATGGCGCACCAATCCGTTTTGCGAAGTTTTGTTGTAATAGGGAGTAACCATCAGCAAAGCATCGGCGCCCATTTGCTCGGCGGCTTCGGATAGTTCCAGCGTATACAACGTGTCATTGCTACCCGTGCCGGCCACCACAGGCACCCGACCTGCAGAAGTGGCGATAATGGTCTCAATCACTTTTAAATGTTCTTCGTGGCGTAACGTGCTTTTTTCACCCGTAGTCCCGCATGCAACGATGGCGGAAACGCCGTGCGTGATCTGATATTCAGTCAGTTCCTTCAGCTTTTCAAAGTCCACACTGCCGTCGGCAGAAAAAGGGGTCACAATGGCTGTGCCCACACCGTGAAAAATTGTTCTTGCCATGGTTGATCAACTCCGAATTCACAGAATTTAATCCATATACCCCTTAGCGCAAAGAAGTTCTGCAAGCAGCACAGCACCGCCTGCTGCACCCCGCAGGGTATTATGAGACATACAAACAAATTTATATTGATATTGGGTATCTTCCCGCAGGCGACCTACCGAGATCGCCATGCCGTTTTCTAAATTCCGTTGCAGTTTAATTTGAGGCATATTATCTTCAACAAAATAGTTGAGGAATTGCTTGGGAGCACTGGGCAAATCCAATTCTTGGGCAGGACCTTTAAATTGTTCCCAAATAGCCAAAATTTGTTCTTTGGTAGGTTTCACTTTAAAATCTACAAACACAGCAGCAGTGTGACCGTCAGAAACAGGTACACGCAAGCATTGTGCGGTAAATTTGGGAGAAGTGGCGTTTACAATCTTGTCGCCTTCGATTTTACCCCAAATTTTCAGAGGTTCTTGTTCGGATTTTTCTTCTTCACCGCCAATGAAGGGAATCAGGTTATCCACCATTTCGGGCCAGCGTTCAAAGGTTTTACCGGCACCGGAGATCGCTTGATAGGTGCAAACCAATACCTTTTCGGGGCCGAATTCATTGAGGGGATACAAAGCGGGAACGTACGATTGCAAAGAGCAGTTGGATTTTACGGCAATAAAGCCACGTTTGGTGCCTAAGCGTTTGCGTTGCGAGGGGATGATGTCGATGTGATCCGCATTCAATTCGGGCACAACCATAGGCACGTCTTCGGTTTTGCGGTGAGCACTGTTGTTGGACACAACAGGGCATTCCAATTTAGCATATGCTTCTTCCAAAGCCATAATGTCTGCTTTGGGCATATTAACAGCGCAGAACACAAAATCAACTGCGGCGGCAATTTCTTCTTTTTGATTCTCGGCATCAAATACGGGCATCTTCTTTACTTGCTCGGGCATTTCGGTAGTCATTGCCCAACGGTCACCAACCGCTTCTTCATAAGTCTTGCCGGCAGAACGACCACTGGCCGCCAGCACGGTAATATCAAACCAAGGGTGATTGTTGAGCAGGGTGATAAACCGTTGACCCACCATACCGGTTGCTCCAACAATACCGACCTTATACTTTTTCATAAAAATCTCTCCTAATAAGTATTGTAATAATTTCAAAACTGTATTATAATATGAAATCATTAATGGTTTTATCATACCATTTTTGCCTTTCAATGTCAATAAAATCGAGGAGAAACATGAAGAAATCTAACTTTTTTTATCATTTACCCAAAGAATTGATTGCTCAACATCCCTGTGAAAAACGGGATAATTCTGCTTTAATGGTGTTGCACCGTGAAAGCGGTGAAATTGAACACAAACATTTCTATGATCTGCCTGATTACCTCACCGAACAGGACTGCTTGATCATCAACGATACCAAGGTACTTCCTGCGCGAATCTACGGAGTGAAGATCCCCACGGGCGCTGTTGTTGAGTTTTTGCTGTTAAAACAGCACGCTGATGGTGCGTGGGAATGCTTGGCAGGACCCGGCAAAAAAGCAAAACCGGGGGATCGTTTTTCTTTTGGCAACGGACAGATGGAATGCACGGTAGAAGCAGTTGTAGAAGAGGGTAACCGTTTAATTCGCTTTACCTATGAAGGCAATTTCTATGAAAAATTAGATCAAATCGGCACCATGCCGCTCCCACCGTATATTACCGAACGTTTAGAAGATCAATCCCGCTATCAGACGGTTTACGCCCGTGAAATCGGCTCTGCCGCCGCTCCAACGGCAGGATTGCATTTTACCCCTGAACTCTTTGATAAGCTGAAAGAAAAGGGCGTAAAAGTAGGACGTGTCACCTTGCACGTAGGATTGGGCACGTTCCGTCCTGTAAAGGAAGAAGACATCACCAATCACGTTATGCACTCCGAACATTATGAAATGCCTCCCGAAACTGCTGAGTTGATTCGCCAAACCAAAGCAAACGGCGGTCGTGTGATCTGCGTGGGCACTACCAGTTGCCGTACCGTTGAAACTATCGCGTCCCAAGGCGAGATCAAAGCGGACGAGGGTTGGACCAGCATCTTTATTTATCCCGGATACAAATTCGGATGTATGGATGGTTTGGTTACCAATTTCCATTTGCCTGAGAGCACTCTTTTGATGCTCATTTCCGCTTTTGCAGGGTATGAACACGTCATGGAAGCCTATCGCATTGCCGTAGCTGAAAAATACCGTTTTTTCAGTTTCGGAGATGCCATGTTGATTATTTAGGAGATTGTTATGTACCGATTAATAAAAACCGAAAATAAAGCAAGACGAGGCGAATTTGAGACCCCACACGGAACCATTCAAACCCCCGCTTTTATGAACGTCGCCACCTGTGCGGCCATTAAAGGCGGTTTGTCTGCTTTAGATTTAAAAGATATCAAATGCCAGGTGATGCTTTCCAACACCTATCATTTGCATTTGCGCCCCACCGACAAAGTGGTAAAAGAACTGGGTGGCTTGCATAAAATGACCGGCTGGGATGGTCCCATTTTGACCGATAGCGGTGGATTTCAGGTGTTTTCTCTTGCAAAATTACGGAACATCAAAGAAGAAGGGGTTACCTTCAACTCCCATATTAACGGTCAGAAGATCTTTATGGGACCGGAAGAAAGCATGCAGATTCAATCGAACCTTGGTTCAACCATTGCAATGGCTTTTGACGAGTGTGTCGAGAATCCCGCAACCTACGAATATGCCAAACAATCTGCCGCCCGTACTACGCGATGGTTGGAACGTTGTAAAAAAGAAATGCAACGGCTCAATGCCTTGCCTGATACCATCAACCCCAAACAAATGCTGTTTGGCATCAATCAAGGATGTACCTACGATGATATTCGCGTGGAACATATGAAAGAAATCGCCAAGTTGGATCTGGACGGCTATGCCATCGGTGGATTGGCAGTGGGGGAAACCGCCGAAGAAATGTATCGCATTATTGAAGCGGTTGAACCGTATATGCCGAAAGATAAAATTCGTTATTTAATGGGAGTTGGCACGCCTGCTAATATTATTGAGGCGGTCAGTCGCGGGGTAGACCTGTTTGACTGCGTAATGCCCAGCCGTAACGCCCGACACGGGCATTTGTTCACGTCGCAAGGCATTGTCAACATTCACAACGCGAAGTATACGTTAGATACAACATCGCTGGATGAAGCTTGCGATTGTCCGGTTTGTCGTAATTTTTCCAAAGCATATTTGCGTCATCTGTTTGCCGCCAATGAAATGCTGGGGATGCGCCTTGGTGTGATTCACAATTTATATTTCTATAATCAATTGATGGAAACCATCAGAGAGCAATTGGACCAAGGTACATTTGCCCAATGGAAAGATCAAACCCTTCCTCTTGTCAGCCGCAGAATATAATTTTAATAATTGTATCAAAATAGTCTTGAATTTTATTGATAGACCAAGTATAATAAGGTAGTAATATTATTGAAAGAGGTAACTAATATGCAATTTGCTATGAATGCCGCTGCCGGTCAAACCGGTGGCAAAGGCGGAATGATCTTGATGATAGTCTACTTGGTAGTTATCGTTGCAGTATTCTACTTCCTGATGATCCGTCCCCAAAAGAAACGTCAAAAGAAAGAAGAAGAAATGCGCAGTAACGTTCAAGTCGGCGATGAGATCATCACCATTGCCGGTGTTTACGGTCGTGTAGTCGCCGTTAAAGAAGATTCCTTTATTTTGGAATCCGGTCCTGACCGCTCCAAACAACGGATCGCTCGTTGGGCTATTCAACAGAATCTTACTGTACACGAAGATCAATAAACAAGTCATAATCAACCATCCCATTGAATATGCTCTGTTAGAGGATATGAAAGGGATGGTTTTTTTATGGCACAAACAAATACGTTGTTCCGAACAGGGGGAGAGGGGAGAAGTATAGCACTCGGCATACTTATTGCTGTTGCAGCGATGCTGTTAGGTAGCGGACTGACAGCGCTGTTTATTACGTTAAAGGATACAAGCCAATTGATGTTAACCGTCATTATTCACTTGCTTCTGTTTGTTTCCTCCTTTTTTGGTGGCTGGTTTGGCGGGAAAAAGAACGGAAAATACGGATTAAAAATCGGAATCATCATCGGAGGAATCTTGTTCTTATCATTATCGATAGCAGGTATAATTACAAGCGGCATGAATTTTACACCATATGCCATATTAAAAGCGGCGGTGATTTTGATAGGAACAAGCATTGGAGGAATTGCGGGTTCTAATCACGCTTTAAAACGAAAGTATAAATAAAACACATTTGCTTGTGCTTTAAGCAGTGAAAATTCGCATATTATGTGGTTTACGTAAACAAGTTTACATAATATATAGCAGGTTAACATAACGTTGTTTACATAACACGTGTTTACGGCAATTAAATTTATAAAATACGCAAAAAACACTTGCATTATCCAACAAAATCGGTTATAGTATAGATAACAAAGTAAATATTTATGGTAAACCGCTTTGATAAATCGCCGTTTTTCAACGGTGATTTTTATTCGCTTGTTTACATAACAACAATGCTCATTCTCTATATTTATAGGGTGAATCAACAGAATTGAACGATTACCAACTATATCTTGTATGTCATAAATTCCATTGACGATTCATAGTCTGTAAGGACAAGATATACAAAGGATGAGTTGAATGATCAAGCGATTTAATGTAATGAATATGGAAGCAGCCCTGCAATATTTAAAACGCAATTATCTTTTTGTAGGGTTATGCCTTGTGTTACTTGTAGGCGTATTTATCGGCAGCCTCTGCGCCGGACAAACAATCGCTACGGGATCCCCGCAGCTTTCTGAATTGTTTCAAAGTTACATTGCTCGACGTGCAGCACAAGGCTTTTGGCTGAACACCCTTCATTCTTTAGCGGGACTTTTGCCATATTTGCTTTTTGCTTATATCTCCGGCTTGTTTGTTTGGGGGATGCCTGTTGTGCCATGCGCGCCATTTTCTTACGGGTTAGGGCTTGGCGCCTTCTGCGGTTATCTGTATGCTACTTATGGTCTTAAAGGAACCGCCTTTTCTTTGCTTACTCGCATACCACCCGGTTTTCTTGCAGCTATCCTTTTGGCTGTTGCAAGCCGAGATTCATTTAATTTTTCAAAATCATTGTTATATTGCCATATACGGAATCAGGCTATTGTTTTACCTCGGGATAGATTTAAGCAATATCATATTCAATATGGAATTTATTTTTTACTGCTCTTACTCATTAGTGCAATAGACAGCCTTCTATGTGTAGTTTTTCTTGATGTATTCGGTTTTTAGAATTAGGAGATAATTAATTATGACGGACGTAAAAAAACAATTTATTGCTTATTTGTCGGAAACCAGAAAGGTGTCCGACAATACGTTGCAGTCATATATACGCGATTATGACCAGTTTGTGAATTACCTAACCATCAGAAACATTGATTTGCTTGCCGTAGAAAGTGACCAACTTCAGAAATTTTTGGTCAGTATGGAAACCTCTGGTTTATCTAAAGCAACTATGACCAGAATGATGGCTACTATCCGGTGCTTCTATCGTTTTGCAATGCTGGAAGAATTGGTAGAAACCAATCCCGCTCTTGGCATTAAAATTGAAAAAGAGGAAAAGAAATTACCTGAGATCTTAACAGCCAAGGAAATCGAAAAATTCCTGGCTCAGCCCGATATTACCGATTTAAAAGGATGTCGGGACAAAGCCATGCTGGAGCTGCTTTACGCAACAGGGATTCGTGTAAGCGAATTGATTGACCTAAATTTAGATGACATTAATCTTCAAATGGGTATCCTATATTGTCGTAGTAAAAAAAGCGAACGCATCATCCCCATTTATGATGATGCCCGCCATGCCGTTGCCGATTACATAAAACGTGTGCGCAGTGCAGTGATTTTGGATTATCGCGAGCCTGCCTTGTTCACGAATATGAACGGCGCTCGAATGACTCGTCAAGGTTTTTGGAAAATTGTAAAGGCCTACACGAAATCCGCAAATATCCAAAAAGATATTACACCTCATACCTTGCGCCATTCCTTTGCCACACACTTGTTAGAAAATGGCGCCCAACTTAAGGATATTAAGGAAATGTTGGGACATTCCGATATTTCTTCCACACAAGTATATGCCAAAGTGGTTAAAGAACGTTACAGCAATGTTTACGCCAACTGCCACCCGAAGGCTCGTCGCGCTTAACCTTTGGAGGAACCACATAAACAATGGGTATTTTTAACAATTATCATAAACCGGGTCCCGGTGTCAGTAAAAACCAAGCCTATCAAGCCAATCGGTTTTCTCTGTATTTTCAGTTATTAGGTCGTAAATTCTGGAATATCTGCATTTTAAACCTCACAATGTTGCTATACACACTACCGTATATCGGATTGACCTTTGCTCTCTATAAGCTGTTTGGCTTGATTCCGTTTTTAGCTTCTGATTTCGGATTTCAATTCCGTATTTTATTAGCATTTTTACCGTTCGGACTTTACGGCCCCGTGTTAAGCGCCTCCTTTAAGATTGGTCGCGATTTTGCCAGGGAACAACCGGTATTTCTTTTTTCGGAATTTTGGGACTCTTTTAAGACCAACGCACGGAAAGCCATCCCACTTTCTCTCGTTAGTTACTTTTTCTTTGGCGCTTTAACTTTTGCTTTACCCGCTTACTTTTCTATGAAAGGCATTGGCACCTACGCCTTGTTTCCGCTGTGCTTGCTTGCAGGAATCATGCTGCTTTTCGCTCAGTTTTACCTTTATACCATGGCTGCATGCTTTGACCTGTCCATTAAAGAAATCGCAAAAAACGGACTGATTTTCGCCTTTTTGTGCATTTTCCGAAATCTCTTGCTGTTTGTTATCTTCTTAGCCTTGCTCGCCTTATGTGTCGAGTTCTTATTGCTTAGTTTTCAATACAGCATTTTGTTTGGTATTTTAATGATTTTGTTGGCTTGTTTTATTCCAGCTTTCTTTGTTTTCACGGTATCCTTTGTGACCGATCCGGCTTTGCAACATTACGTGGTGGATCCCTATTATCAAGATAATCCTCAAAAAACCTCTGCGGTGCTGCAATATGCCGGTGAACCAGATACGAAGTCCTTTGAAAATCGCGAGCCCATTCAAAAAGAATTGCCCGAATATGTGTATCACAACGGAAGAATGGTACACCGATCAGTATTGGAAAGCGATTCAGTGTTTGACGACGATCCTATTATTAAAAACAAAGACTAAATAAGAATCCCATCCGATAAATAATGTCGGATGGGATTTTTTATATATAATGGATTGTGGTCATATACAGCAATTGCGGCAAAGACGGAAGTAGCGAAGGAACGTCGTACAAATTCGCCACATAATATTGACCGCCTTGACTCCAGAAAATGGTGTGACTTTGTCGGGCATCACCATTCTTTACCGCATAAAAGGTGATATTGCGATATTGATATTGCACGGCTGATTGGTCTTTCTTGGCAAGAGTATAACCCTTTAGACCTTCAGCAAGATCAGCAAAGCATACAATCTGCAACTGAATCGAGCCGGAATATCGATCGGATGGGGTCTTTTTGTAATAATACTGATAAAACAGACCATTATCATTCAATATAATGTCGTGCAATGCAAAGGTATCGTTACCCTCTAATAAAGAAGGTACACATACAACTCCATCACTAAAAAAGGAAACATAAGAACTGTTGATAAAGGTTTTGTTAAGCTCGGGAGGCTGTGACGGCATAGCAGCCGGCGGCGAATTCGACGCCATTAAACTATCATCGGGAGAACTTACTTCCGGCTCGACACCAGGAGAACTCACTTCCGGCTCGGCACTTGGAGGAATTTCAGAAGGAGAATCCACCTTGGATTGAGAGGAAGAGTTCCCTTTAAAACGGTCAGAATAAGTGTTATATAACCACACTTCAAATTCGGATATAGAAACGAGGCTCTTGCGGTTTACAGAAGGCTTTCGATCATAGTTCAAATATGAGTTCCCGATCGTACCGCTTTGTTCGATTTTATTTGGCGCAGATCCTGAATCACTGACAATTGTAGAACTTTCCGCTTGGTTGACACTGCTTTCGTTGATATATGATGATGCGATATTATGAGAGGGATTGCTGGTGGCAAATGATTGAACAGCAGAGGATGGGGGATTGGAAAGGGAAGGAGAATCAACAGATAGGGAAGGGGATGGAGCAAAATAAGCAGGGGGGCTGATTTGTAAATATGAAGCACCAAGAACGAACACAAGCAAAACACAAACCGCAGGAATTCCGTAGCGAATCCATTTTTGCGCCGTTTGCTTACGCTTATATAAATACTGCTCACGCCGCTCAAACAGCGAATCACACATTTCTTTATATGACTTCATATTCAAACCCCTCCTTTATCAATTCATCTTTTAGCGATTGCTTTGCTCGATATAGTAAATTGCTGATTTGTTTTGGTGTTTTCTTTAGTACATAGCATAATTCCTGATTGGAAAGCAACTCAAAATAAGCGAGATACAATATCTCACCGTATTGGGGCGCTAACACACCGATTGCATGGCGTAGCCGAAGCTTTTCTTCCTTCTTGATATATGCTTTTTCTAAACTTTCAGCTTCTTGTTGATATAGAACATCCAATTGCTCTATCGGTACGTCAGCAAATCGTGATTGGCGACTGAGATATGTAAGAGCACGATTTCTACCGATGGTATACAGCCACGTTTTAAAGGAATATTTCGGTGAATACTTGGGCTTTTTAACCAATAATACAAAAAAGGTATCTTCAGCCAATTCTTCCGCAATATGAATATTTCTTACGTAACCGTTTAGGAATAGGATCAATCCGTCTTTGTATTCTTTTACGATCTCAACGATTCCTTGATCATCACCGGATAGAAAACGGCGGTAGTTGCCGGCACCGCGATCCATCGTAGAACTCCTTTCTCAGAAACACGCAAAAACGTATTTCTACATATTAAACCCCGAAGGATGGTTTTTATCTCACCAAAAAATTATTTTGTTGTTAAATTTCCCAAAGGATTTGCTTTGGCTGCGTCTTCTAATTGCTTGTTGGACAAGTGGGTATAGATCTCGGTTGTACCGAGATTCTCGTGTCCCAAAATATCTTTGAGCACACGAACATCCACCTGACCGTGCTGATACATCAGAGTTGCCGCAGTGTGCCGCAGCTTATGCGCTGATAAACCACGACCGCCCAGACCGGCTTTATCCAGGTATTTGTAAACGATTTCTTCTACCATACGAGGGCTGATACGCTTCTTCATACGACTCAAAAACAGAGCGTTTTTATCTTTTACGCCGTCTATTGGTCGCACCCGCATATAAACATGAATCGCTGCAATACAAGCATCATTTAAATAGACAATTCGTTCTTTATTGCCTTTCCCTACAAGACGAAGGGTATTATCGTCACGAACGTCAGATAGATTAATTCCGCATAATTCAGAGAGCCGCATTCCGCAATTTAAAAATAACGTAAGAATACAGTAATCCCGTTCACGGTTGGGGCCATCCACCGATTGCAGGAGTCTCACAGCTTCTTCTAATGTGAGATACTTAGGCAATGTTTTTCCGATCTTTGGTGTATCCAGCTCTTGCAATGGATTGTTATCTAATAAATGCACCTTATTGGTCAGGTATTTATAGAATACCCGAAGAGAGCAAGCTTTTCGCGCACGGGTAGCCGCATGATTGTCACGTTCATCAATGCAATAATTCATAAATTCGAAAGCATCGCTCAAGGTAACAGACGCAATCAGCGGAAGATCCACATCGACAATTGAAATCGTTGCAAAAGAATCTTCCGATTCCAATCCACGACTGATTTTAATAAAACGAAAGAATGTGCGAAGATCTTTGTAGTACTCATCAACCGTTAATTGTGATTTACCCTTGACAACCAGCATATAGTTTAGGAAATCGCGTAGGATTGGCGCCGTAGAGCGTATTTCTTGTGTATATTTGCCCATTTTATGTTAACCCCTTCCCTTAATTGCGGAAAATATTGATTTTCTTCAATTATACCATGATTTTTGAGGATTGTCAAGGATATACCCTACTTTTTTACTACGTCGGAGAATTTCTGAGTTTAGATAAATACTGCTTTATTACAGGAATGCATTAAAAACTTTATAGCTAACGATAGCATTCGTTTAAGCAGCGCAGATTAAAAACTCCATCAATCTACAGAGTTTAAAACGATGCATCGTTCATCAGAAAAAAACTGAACGAATCAATTGATCCGAATTTACCCTACTATTTAAATTAAACAGAATTATTAATTTCGCCTTGTAATCACACAAATGAAAGCCATACATAGTTGACGGTGGTTTTTATCAAGCTTATCCTTGCACTTGCATATTATCTGATCTGTTAATAACAGATTTTCCGAATTTAACTATTCGTTTACAAATCAAAAGCACAACGCTTCCCCGTTATGTCAGTAGAAAGCATTGTGCTTAAATGATTAAAAGTTTTCCGCAATTCGTTCATAGGCTTCTCGAATGTTTTTTACACCCATAACCTCGATTCCCGGAATCGTTTCTTGTAAACTCTTAAGATTATTATACGGCAGAATACACCGTTTAAATCCCAGGCGAGCTGCTTCGGCTACTCGGGCCTTTGCACTGTTTACCGCGCGAATCTCACCCGCTAAACCTATTTCTCCAAATGCGATTACATCTTCAGGCATTGGCTTGTCCTTTAATCCTGAAACTAAAGCCATAGCTACCGTCAGATCAGCAGCCGGTTCGTCCAGACGCAGTCCGCCGATTACGTTCACGTATACGTCCAAATTGGAAAAGAAATAGCCACCTCGCTTTTCCAACACGGCTAAAATAAGATTCATTCGGTTATAGTCAAAGCCGGTGCACATACGTCGCGGATTACCAAAAGGTGTAGTTGAGACCAAACCCTGCACCTCAGCTAAAATGGGACGCGAGCCTTCCATGACACAGGCCACGCACGTACCGGCAACATTCTTGGGGCGCCCGGAGAGCATCATTAATGAAGGGTTTTCCACTTCATAAAGTCCCCTATCCCCCATTTCAAATACACCAATCTCATTGGTAGAGCCAAAACGGTTTTTAACTGCACGCAAAATACGGTATGACATATTTCGCTCACCCTCAAAGTAAAGCACTGCATCTACAATGTGTTCCAGCACTTTGGGTCCTGCAATCGCACCGTCCTTATTCACGTGACCAACAATGAAGAACGGGATTTCCATCAATTTAGCAACCCGCAAAAAAGCATTGGTACACTCACGGATTTGTGTAACGCTTCCGGGAGAAGAATTTAACGGCTCCAGATTCATAGTTTGGATAGAGTCAACAATGACAAGATCGGGAGAAAGAGTTTGAATATAACTCAATATACCTTCCACATCTGTATCGCACAATACGTACAACTGCTCACTGTTAACTCCTAAACGAGAGGCTCTCAGTTTGATTTGCCGCTGAGATTCCTCACCCGAAACATAAAGAATTTTAAGTTGTGATAATTGTTGGCAAACCTGAAGCATAATCGTAGATTTGCCGATGCCGGGATCACCGGATACCAACATAACCGCACCCTTGACAATGCCACCACCCAGAACGCGATCCAACTCATTGAGCCCTGTTTGGTAGCGAAACTCTTTGGTAGTATCGATCTCATTCATTGCAACCGCCTGTAAAGACGAGCTCGTTTTTCTAAATGCATTCGCAGATTTTGTTGTTTTGGACTGTGAAATCTGCACTTGCTCTTCCATTGTGTTCCAGGATCCACATTCGGGGCATTTGCCGCACCATTTTGCTGTTTGATAGCCACAAACACTACAAATGTATACTACCTTGTCTTTCGCGGCCATTATAACGCCTCCTCTTCCCTTTTTAGGAATCATATGATAACAGACCCATTACAATACAAAAAGCCATTTTGGTCTGATATTCTTCATTTTTAAGCAAGGATAATTCCTTGGTATTTGACATAAACCCACATTCCACCATAACGGCGGGCTTTGTGCATTGGTTAAGCAAAAAAATCTCCGAACCAACTGTTTTAATACTGCGTCTATTTGTCGGCTGTAACAATCGTGCAACCGCAGATTGGATAGACTGTGCCAATCGCTGGTTATCCGGATGATTGCGTGCAAAAAACACCTGCGTACCGCTATACTGCGCGTGGTCATAATAATTTTGATGAATGCTAAGCAATATACAAGCATTTTCTTTTTCTACTAAATCCAGTCGAGCAGAAAGATCATTTCGTTTTTTCTGTCGAATGGTGGTTTCGTTCCCGCTTATCAACAGCTCATCTGCCTCTCGCGTCATAACCGACTTGTAACCGAGAGCGGTTAGGATTTCTTTTACCTTATATGAAATAGATAGGTTAATAATCTTTTCGGGCGTTCCGTCTTTCCCGGATGCTCCGCTGTCAATTCCACCATGGCCTGCATCAATAATGATGGTTGGCCGCTGTCGATTTGGTTGAGAGTTCGTTGGAAGTGTCTGATAATCCTTTCCGCATATCAATGTTGCGCCGCAAATCAGCAATACAGCACACACCACACTGATCCATCTTCTGATTAACAAAGCGATCACCTCAACAAAGTGTATGTGATCGCTTTATCATTTAAACCTATTTACTAAAAAAGTCGGCGTTTGTTCTTTTTACGTCTTTCTTTAAGGCGCTGTTCGTGTCGCTCACGAGCCTCAGGCGTGGTATACAGCAGCGTATCGCTTAAAGGAATCTGCAACAAGCCCAGACGATAGCCAAAGCCGAAGCACATAGGCCCAATCAATGCCGTAAGCGCAGTCAAAATATAGGCGAACCACGGATTTTCGGCAACCGTCATTGTTGGCGAGATCAGCGCCTGTTGAAAGGGCAAAAAGCTGCCGTTATAGAGATTGAATAAAACAGGAAAGTGTTCGTTGATCACACCGGCCTTCGTTAACAACAAGCAAGCAGACATGGCGATCTCCGGTATGGCTGCTGCCAAACCCGCTTTTAAACCAAGCCAGTTATCCTCTTTACAATGACCGATATTAATCATATTGCGGTCTTTTGCACCCTGCTCCCAAGCAGCTGAAAAACAAATTACCACAAAAATTATGGCAGAGCAAAGCTGCGTGGCAACAGAACCAACCACACCACTTAAAGCCAGTAGAATCGTACTGCTTAATATAAATCCAAAAAAACGTGCAATAACAAGCTTAACAAAGAAATTGAAAGCTGTTTTTAACGTATGTTTCAACGAAAATTACCACCTTAAGAAAAGAGTCCGGAAATACAACCGTATCGCCGGACTCCTCAAAAACAAAATTATTCAGCAGCTTCTTCGGTAGCTTCTTGAGCTACAACTTCTTCTGCGGGAGCTTCTTCAGCCTCTTCAACTGCAGGCTCGTCATCCAACAGAACACGAATGGACAAGCTGATCCGTTTCTTTTCATCGTCGATTTGAGTGATCTTAGCATCCACCTGTTGACCGATTTCCAGAACGTCTTGGGGTTTTGCAATACGAGAATTGGCAATTTGGGAAATGTGAATCAAACCGTCAACACCGTCAATGATATTGGCAAAAGCGCCGTAAGTGGTCATGCTAACGATCTTCACATTAACCACATCATCAACCTTGTAGTCACGAGTAAAGATAGCCCAAGGATTATCTTCCGCTTTTTTATAGCCCAAGGAAACCTTTTTCTTTTCAGCGTCGAAGGACTTAACAAATACTTCGATCACATCACCAACGCTAACAACCTCGGAAGGATTCTTAATACGTTTCCAGGACAGTTCAGAGATATGTACCATACCGTCAACGCCGCCCAAATCAACAAAAGCGCCGTAGGAGGTCAAGGATTTAACCTTACCGGTATAGACCTTGCCTTCTTCAATATCGTTCCAGAAAGCAGCCTCTTGTTCTTTGCGTTGATCACGCAGAACAGAGCGGATGGAACCAACAGCACGACGACGGGCGCGATTCACTTCCAGAATACGGAATTGAACGGTGGTATGCAGCAGATCTTCCAGAGCATCACCACGGGACGCAGTAGCTTGAGAAGCAGGGATAAACACACGAACACCCTTGCTCATAACAAGCACGCCGCCTTTAATAACTTCTTGTACTTTACCTTCCAAAATGGTTTCATTTTCTTGCGCTTCCAACAGATTGTCCCAAATCTTGGTGGAATCAAAACGCTTTTTGGAAAGCATAACAGTCCCTTCTTGATCGTTTGTCCGCATTACGATCAAATCCAGGATATCGCCGACTTGAACTTCTTTCATAGCATCGGCATCAGCATCATAAGAATATTCGCTCATGGGCACGAAGCCGGCATGTTTACGACCGATATCCACTTGGATCTCGGTGGGAGTAACAGCCAGTACATACCCTTTGACCCGTTGATCGGAATTCATTTGGCTGAGAGAATACTCAAATGCTTCCATATCTGTCATTTCGTCAAAGGATTTTTCGGGCACAGGCGGTTCTTCATGAGCAACATCAACGGTCGATTCTGCTTCGGGCTGAGTGATTTCCTCAGCGGCTGCAGGCATTTCCTGTGCCACCTCACTTTCTTGGGTAGCAGGAATTTCCTGCTCGTTGATAGAAGCGTTAGCTTCGGTAGTTTCGACTTTGTCGATGATTTCTGACATGGTTTGTTGAACCTCCTTTATTATACCGGACGGTGTTGAAGCACCGGCGGTAACACCAATACGGCGAAAACGCGAAACATAGTTCAAGTCCAACTCGTTAGCTGTTTCAATATGCAACGTGGGACAATACCGTTGACATATAGAATACAACTTAACCGTGTTGGAACTATGGCGACCGCCGATCACGATCATAAGATCGCTCTCTTTAGCCAATGCCTCGGCTTCTTGTTGCCGTTTTGATGTAGCATCACATATTGTATCAAAAAAAACTGCGTTTGTACATACCTTTTTCAGAATTTTTTCGCAATTTTCCCACAAATTTTTATCAAAAGTGGTCTGACACACACTTACAAAGGGTGAATTGTGCAAAAATGTGTGAGTTTCTAACAGTTTTTGTAATTCTTCAGAGGTCTGATAACAGTATACCTTCTCCCCTGCAAAGCCTGTAATCCCTAAAATTTCAGGATGTTTTGGGTCACCCGCGATTAATACAGGCAGGTCTTTCTCTGCCGCATCCGAAACAATGCGATGTATTTTTTCAACAAAAGGACAGGTGGCGTCTGTAAATGGGATTTCACGCGCTCTTAAATCATGGTAAATACATTTGGGAACACCGTGTGAACGGATGACAAGCATCGAATCTTTGGGCGAATCGGCAATATCAGAACATATCACAACGCCTTTTTCTTTTAACTCATTTACAACTTGTTGATTGTGAATGATAGGCCCAAGGGTTGCGACCTGCTTACCTTGTTCCAACAGTGAATATACTGTTTGCACCGCACGGTTTACGCCAAAACAAAATCCTGCAGTTTTTGCAACCTGAACATACCGATGGTTATTTTGCAACATATTGATCCAATCCCTCTTGAATGGGTTTCATAATTGCCGCGGTACATATCCTTAAATGCTCCCGTTGCGATTGTTCTTCAGTTTTAGCGGGCATTTGAACAGGATCGCCGACCACAAGAGTCATTTTACGAAACGGACGGACCTTTTGATTTTTACATACCAGTGTAATGGGCAAAACATATGTATCAAACGCCGAAACTAACATAGCGGCACCGGCTTTTGCTTTTCCGATTGTTCCGTCTTTCGAGCGGGTCCCCTCGGGAAAAACCCCTAAGGTCTGACCGTTTGCTAAAATTGATTCAGCAGTTTTAAGACCGCCGGAGGCCCCTGCTCCCCGATTCACAGGAAAAGCACCCACTCGCTTGAAAAACCAAGCAGAAATTTTATTCTCGAACAGTTCTTGCTTTGCCATAAAAAAGATGCGATTCTTTCTTTTCATGGCATAAATAATATATACCGGATCCAAGAAAGAAATGTGGTTAGCGCAAACAACATATCCTTGCTCACGGTTGGTCAGTTTTTCACGACCAATCACCTTAAAAGGAAACAGAATATGAAAGATGGGCCAAACGAGTGCATACCCAATTTTAAAAACCATTCGTCTTCCCTACCCTTCCAAACTGTTCACTTTATTGATAATGCAGCGATAAACAGCTTCAATGGATTGTTCCAAATCCAATTCAGATGTATCGACGAGAACGGCATCCTCTGCTTGTTTTAAGGGCGCAATTGCACGATGAGAATCGTTATAGTCCCGCTTGATCATATCGTCAAGTACCTCTTGATAGGTGGACGAAATTCCTTTTTCTTGCAATTCAATCAAACGTCGTTTGGCACGTATCTCTGCCGATGCAGTCAAAAAAATCTTGACTTGTGCGTTCGGCAAAACAACTGTGCCGATATCACGACCATCCATCAGCACATTGTTTTTATTTGCGATCTCCCGTTGTGTATCCAGTAAATATTGGCGAACACAAGGAAGCGCCGAAATACCGGATGCAGCCATAGAAGACTCGGGTAAACGAATTTGTTCACTGACATCTTCCCCGTCCAAAATTACTTTTTGTACGCCGTTCTCATATACAAGATCAACGCTGATTTTCGGTAACATCGGAGCAACCACATCTGCATTATGATAATCAATTCCACGGGTCAATGCCGCCCAGCCGATGGCACGATATAATGCTCCCGTATCAACGTACAGGTAATTTAATCGCTTGGCAACCGCCTTAGCGATGGTGCTTTTACCGGCACCGGAAGGACCGTCAATCGCAATTTGAATCATAGAAAAACCTCCGTTATGCATTCAAACCGGCAAGATATCCGGTTGAAAAAGCAATCTGCAAATTATAACCACCGGTATAAGCATCTAAATCAAGTACTTCTCCGGCAAAAAACAAACCGTGAACAAGTTTAGATTCCATTGTCTTTGGATTTATCTCTTTCACATCAACGCCACCGTAGGTAACGACCGCTTCATCAACCGGTCGAAACCCGTTGATAGGCAGTTGGAAATCCTTGATGACGCCTACTAAGCGGTGTCGTTGTTCTTTTGTGATCTGATTCACCTTACAATCGGGTGAAATCCCACAGCGCTTAACAATAACAGGAATGATTTTGGCGGGCAACAGTTTGCCCAGCGAATTACGAAAGGTACGGTGAATATTATCTTCAAAATCCCGTAGAATCCGTGCATCCAGTTGTTGCTCATTCAGTCCGGGTTTTAAATCGATGCTCATATAATACCGATTGACCTCCATTGGGCGCAAATGCGCCGATGCACTTAGCACCAAAGGTCCCGATACACCAAAATGTGTAAATAGCATTTCGCCCAGTTCACAAAACAAACAATGGTTATTGCTTGACTCAAACACCGAAAGTGTGACGTTTTTTAAACTAAGCCCCATCAAATCACGGCAAACCGTGGTATTACATACCAAAGGTACAAGAGATGGGCCGACCGGAACAATGTGATGCCCTACCTGCGTTGCTAAACGATAACCATCTCCCGTTGAGCCGGTCCCGGGATATGAAACACCACCCGTAGCAACAATAATAGAAGAAGCATACAATTGTTCTCCGTTATCAAGAACAACGCCTTGAATCTGATCGTCGTCCAGCAACAATGATTTACAAGCAACGCCTGTTATCAACTCTGCCGAGCGGGCATATTGTACCAAAGCATCAACAATGTCGACCGCCTTATCCGAAACAGGAAATACACGATTGCCGCGTTCGGTCTTCAGTGGTACACCCAATACATCCTCAAACAACGACATAGTGTCATAGGATGAAAATTGATGAATGGCGCTGTATAAAAATCTTGAATTGGTAACAACTGCATCCAAAAACTCCGATTGAGAGCAAGCATTGGTCACATTGCAGCGTCCCTTACCGGTAATCATTACTTTACGGGCTGGACGTTGATTTTTTTCTATCATTGCCACGCGCTTGCCCGCACGTGCGGCTGTGCCGGCTGCTAATAAACCCGCCGCACCTGCCCCAATAACTATTATATCATACATTTTATCACCTATCGGAGAATATGACGCACTCGCGGATGAAGTAACTTTAAGTACATTGCAATAACACGAGACAGCGCCAAATCATATACAAAAAACATCACATTGCCCAGACCTAGCAAAATAAATAAAGTATACTTACCGAATGCGCCCATATCCTCAATGGGGATGTGAAACACAAAGATAATCACAAGATAGGCGACTACGATTGCAACGTTAAATAGTAAAAATTTCAAAAAATAAACCAGAGGACGCACTGGAATTTTTTCAAGAAAAATCTTGACGATAGGGTAATACCCAAAAACGCCGACAAACAGAACAGCCGCTTCCTTTTCACACAACAGCAACGTAATAATCGCCGCACAAACATAGGCGCCAACGGCCCACTTATAATTTAATTCCAAGAACACAATACATAACAGGATACCGGCAACAGCAGGCAAAGCAAAGGTCATATATGGAAAATACGCCAAAAGCATAATGACAACCGCCAAGGATGACAACACACCGCAAAGGGCAATCTGTTTACTACGTTTCATATTTCAACTCCTATGTATCATGAGATCGTGCTCATATAAACCATTTTAAATCATAAATCGTAGTAATTATAACACATATAACTTCAAAAATCAAATACAATCAAATAAATCCTCCGAAATTACTTGTATAAGTAACCTCGGAGGAATTTTTAAATGTGATTTCTTGTTGCTCTGCGATATTCGCTTGGCGTCATTTGCGTGAATTTCATAAAATTTCGATTAAAACTCCGTGTGCTAACAAATCCGCATTCGAATAATATATCTGTTATCGAACGATCAGTCTGGCTTAATAAAGCTTGCGCCTTATTCACTCGCAATGAATTCAAAAAATCGTTAAATGACATTTTAACCTTATTGGAAAACAGATTAGACAGATGAGCACGGCTTACAAAAAAGGTTGCCGCAACACCTTCTAACGTTAATCGTTCCGAACAATGCTGATTGATATATTGCAACACATTTTGAATCAACATGCCGCCATTTTTAGCCGCCTGCTTTTCCAGTGCCAATTGGGGAATCGTTCTGGCGAAAGCAACCTGTAGATAAGCAGAAACAACACTATCGTCTTCTTGTGCAGTTGCCGTTTCAATAATCCTTTGAATGGCAAAGCGAACGTCGGGATGCAACTCATCCGATCGAATCACAGGGTTTTCAGGAAGATGCGAATGAAATAACGGAACGTACTTATCAACAAGATCAATACGGGGAATAATTCCGTAAGCAGGGAGACATTCGACGTTCGGCGTCAACAATTTAAACTCATGCAAGCAAAACGGAAAGATGAATACAAAATCATCTTTTTGAAGGATATAAGTCTTCGCATTCACCTTGATTTCAACCTGACCGTCCAACAAATAAAACAATTCAGGTTCACAATGCAGGTGAGAACGAAACGGATAAATATTATTAAAGGTTCTGATTTTCATCACTGAGTTCTCAAAAAATTCATCCATTGTTATCCCTTCCTGTCTTGTATGGTCTCCCCGATTCTACAGGGAGACCATTATACTTGTCAATTAATCTAACGTAGGAACCTTGCCGACAACGTATTGCAGAATTTTCAATGCATCATTGGCGCCGATTGATCCGTCGTGGTTTACGTCTGCTACAATCGATTGCCGTTCATCAGGAATCAGTTTTCCTACAACAATTTTTAGCACCATCAGAGCATCCGTAGCATTGGCAATGCCGTTATCATCCAAATCGCCGAAAACATAAGTGGGCTGAGGTTCACTAGGCTCATAAACATCATAATCGGCAACTGTTTTCAGGTATTCAAACGTGACGTCGATAGGATCAGCTTGCACCACGTGAATTGCCACGAAACCAAAATAGGTGTTCTTCATAGGAACGGTGACAGATCCGATATTCTTAAAGGATTTTCCATCCAAAGAATAGAAAGCAGAATAATTATCCCCATCTTTATCCATTTTAAAGTACAGCGTATTGTCGGTGATCAGCGATTTTTCAAAAATATCCGCCGCTAATGAAGTGGCTGTACCGTTCACGATCTTTTGGAACTTAACCATTACTTGATTCCCGTTGGGTTCCAACGAGAGTTTGACGTAATTTTGGTTATCTTGATAAACGACCAAACCGCCTTGTTGATAATTCTGCGAAGGTAACGCAGAAAAGCGGATTTTGGATTCAGCAGAGTAAGTACCTTCAGCAGGTTGCAAAATCAAATTGCCGTAATCAGTTTGGGTCGTCTTAACGGTCAAGCCTTTTCCGCTTTGATAGGCATACGGTGCATCACCGCTTTGATTCACAACAGACCAAAAATCACTCAACGTTTCGGAGGTGAAATCGTCTGCCTTGATATAACGGTCATAGAAGCCGAATTGCAAGGTATAGGACATAGAAAGACCTAAACTCGGTTCCGCCACTTGAATGGTCGCTGTGCCGGGTAAATCGTTGCTTGTTTGCACAACTTGTGCCGTTGTACCATCAGCAGCCTCTACCGTTACAGTAGGTGCCTTCTCCCCTTTTACAGCGATATCATACTCAAATTGTGCCGCATTAAACGGATAGAACCGTTGACCATCCAAGTATACAGTAGGGGCTGTGGGATAGTCTATTCCGCTGTCACCGTTCGATTCAATGACGTATTGTTCTTCCACTAATTTCACATAATTAAAGGTAACATCAATAGACGGTGCACTTAGGACATGGAACCCAACAAGCGCCAAGGAAGTATTCTTGAAATCAGCCGAACCTGCACCTACAAAGATATAGTTTGTACCATCCAATGAGTAGTAGGCCTGATACAGATTCCCTTCTTTTTTCAAGCGGAAATACACTGTATTTGACACCTCTGTACGAGGCTTGATGGATGAACTGATTTCGTAGGCAGTTCCTCCCACGATCTTTTGCAGTTTAAAGTTTACACTTTGGTCACCGTGTGGCTCCAAAGTATACTTGATGAAGTTGGAAGCATCTTGGTAAACTTCCAAACCGCCTTGTTGATAACCCTGACTGGGAACGGAAGAAAAATGCACTTTGCTTTCTACAAAGAACGAACCGTCTGCCCTTTGAAGGACCATGTTGGAGTTTTCGCCCTGATTAGTGTGGAAGCGAAGCCCCGTACCTTGAATATATTCGCAGCTGCTTGAGCCGATGGTTTGACCCTTCCAAAGATCGGTATTCAGCGATTGTGAGGTGAAATCATCCGGCTTTAACATAACCGATTCACTGTAAAAATGAACGGTGTAGGTTTCTTGGTGACCGGTCAACTCATCGGTCAGAACGACCGTTGCGGTGGAGGGCAATGCAAAACCGTTTTGAGTCACCGAAGCGGTAGTGCCTGTGGCGGCAACCACACGCAATTTAGGTGCTTTTTCACCAATCACATAAACATCGTATCTGTTTCGGGTAACATCAAATATCGTAAAGGTTTCACCATCCAAAGTAACTTCTTTGGGAGTCAGCCGAACGAGTGCGGCGGAATAGTCAGAAACAATGGGTGTAGAAGCCGTTACTGTTTCGCCATTGTAAGAAATCGTTGCAATAACAGTTGCAACACCAGCCGTTTCGGAACAAGTAACCGTACCGTCATTGGATACTTTGACAACATCAGGATTGGATGAAGTGTAGGTTACAGTATAGCCGCTATTCAGCATACGGTCATTATCCAACGAAACGGACAAGCTCAATTTTGCATTTTCGTTCGCGCCAACGACCAAGGTGTCCGATTCCAAAGTGGCAGTCTGAATGATTTCTTTCCAACTGCCGCTAACGGAAACAGTTTGGGAGGCAACAACATCCGCATCATCCGCAGTAGTTGCCAAATCGAATTGGTAACGGCCTGCTTTTACATCGTATTTGTTGGCCGCATCGTCCCACAAAGCAATGTCTTTCAAATCAACCGAAATGCTGATCGTTTGACTTTGGCCTGCACTTAAAGTTACCTTTTGGAAGCCGACCAAACGTTTGATGGGATTAGAAGCAGAGGTGTTATCCAAAGCTTTTACATAGAGTTGTACTACTTCACTACCACTCACAGACCCGCTGTTGGTCACTTTGGCAGTCACGGTAACATTGCCGTTAACGTCAACCGAAGTTTTGTCAATCGCGACATCGGTAACCGAGAAGGTAGTGTAGCTCAAGCCATAACCAAACGGATACTCATAATCACCCGTATAATACATATAGGTACGACCGCTTTGACCGCCGTCAGGAAGCATATTATAGTCTTCGATCGGACCGAGTTCGCTATCATCATTCAACCAAGTAAAGGTCAATTTACCGCCGGGATTCACTTTACCGGTCAGTACGTCAGCAAAAGCCTGACCTTGCGCCTGACCATTGTGAGGAGTATACAAAATAGCACGAACGTTGTTTTTGAAAGCGGAAATATCAACACAGCCGTTGCCTTGAATGAAAACAACGGTATTGGCGTTTTTCGCTGCAACAGTATTGATCAATTCTACCTGACCGTTAGGCAATTCAAGATTGGAACGGTCATGATCCTCTTTAATGGTGTCAGTGTCCATGCCAACATAAACAACCGCAACGTCCTTATTAGCGATTTCATTCAAAGCAGAAGTGTCAATACCACCATTGACTTTAAACGCCTTAAAGTTCAGGTATACGTCCGCTGTGGTCATATAACCCACGTTACTGTCGTAATCAGCCTCAACAGGCATATAGTTTGCCCAACCGGTACCGGAAGTGGGAGTAATAACCTGAGCGGGCATATTGCCGGAAGAAGACACCAGATGCATATCGATGGTGCCGCCTTTACCTGAATCATTGCTAATAGAAACATAGGCACGGACCTTAGCAACGCCCTCTAAATTCACCGAAGCGTATTTAACCCAAGAGCCATCGGCAATGTAGCCAAAGTTGCCACCCGCTTCTTCTACGGCACCGCCGCCGCAACCTGCGTCGTTGGTGGTATCAAGAGTTCTTAATACATTACCGTTTGAATCCAACAGTTCCAGCTTTTTAAAGTTAAACAGATAGGGTCTGGAATCCTCTTTCGCCGTAGCATAATGAGAAACGACCGTAGAAGCATTTTGCTCGGCAATCACACTGCTAAGACCTTGTAAAGCGTTAATTTTATGTTCTTCGCCGGGCGTACCGGAATAGTCACCTAAAATTACGTCTTTAGCATAATCGCCTACAACAGCAATGCTATTCGTATTGGAAAGTTTCAACGGCAAAATACCGTCGTTTTTAAGCAAAGTGATGCCCTTTTGTGCAGCTTCCAAAGCGATTTCGCCATGATCAGCAGCCTCTAACTCGGCGTTTGCCTGGGCATTGGTCATATAGTAGGGTGTTTCGAAGTCGCCATTGTTACGAATATCGTCCCAAGAGCCGTAGCCTTTATAGTTTTTCAACTCATCGAATTCGCCCAATTGCATACGTGCCAGCATCAAGCGGTATACTGCCTTGTCAACGTCCTTCTCGGTCATATAGCCTAAAGCGATTGCTTGTTTAATGCTGTTATACTCGCCGCTGCCGCAATCCAAATCGGTACCGGCAAGCACAGAGGCGGCCGTAGCATCTACTTCAGAGGGAGTGCCGAATTTGCTCCAATTGTGGTTTTTCCAAATGTCGGTAATAGCACCGCAGTCAGAAACAACATAACCGGAAAGCCCCCATGTTTTACGCAATTTATCGGTTACAAGTTCGGTATGCGCCGACATAGGAATGCCGTTCACCCGGTTATAAGCGGTCATAACCGAATACACGTTTGCATTGCGAATGATATTACGATAAGGCAAAGCATAGTAATTGTACATTTCTTGATCAGCAATTACCGAGTTACCGGTATGGCGGTTAAACTCGCTGTTATTGGCCATGAAATGCTTCAGGGTAGAAACGGTTTTCAGGTAGGTGTCATCATCACCTTGCAAACCCCGAACAAATGCGCCGCCAATCAAAGAGGTAAGATAAGGGTCTTCGCCGTAGGTTTCTTCATTCCTTCCCCAACGAGGGTCACGGGCCAAGTTAACCGTGGGAGACCAATAAGTAAGTCCCTTATTATGTACATAATAGGCAGCGCGAGCCTCATCAGAGATGGCAGAGGCAATGCGTTCCATCAAGTCTACGTCCCACGTGGATGAAATACTCAAGGAAGTGGGGAAACTGGTCGCGCCAAACCAATCACACACACCGTGCAAGCCTTCGCTCGCCCAAACGTAACTGTTAATATAAACGCCGTCGGTGGCCAATCGGTCAATTTTGGGCGAAATATAATTCATTTGGGAAATTTTTTCGTCCAACGTCAAACGAGAAACCAAGTCTGCCGCCCGTTCTTCAAAGGTGTAGTTTTCTTTGTCCATATAAGGCAACAGGGGCTTCACGCCTTCGGTTTGATAGGCGCTCAACGGATTCGTGGCAGAAACCTGAATCGTTGACAACATAGGGATTCCGCCAAACAAAGAAACAACCAATGTTGCAACAAGCAGTATTGCGCCAAGACGAATCTGCCAATGATTGCGAGTACGTATTTGATTCATAATATACCTCCTATAATCTTATTGGCACCAATTGGTGTAAGGGCCAATTGAATACACGTTTGTATAACCTAATTCACTTAACATTGTTACTGCCGAGGCCGAGCGAACACCTACAGAACAAGTAAAAAGTAGATATTGATCCCGATCGGGATACTGTACTGAAATTGTTTGCTTCAATTCACTATAAGGAATGTTGATGCTATTCGGTATGGATGCTTTACCGAATTCCTCTCTGCTTCTGACATCGATGATAACTGCACCGTTATCAAGATAGCGCCGTGCGGTCTCAATATCAAGGTTTTCGGCCGCAGAAGCATTGGTTTGCTGTACTTTTGAAAAGCCATCAGTACCCAACAAGAATACACTGTTTCCGTCGGAAATCACATTGAGTAAATTTTCACAATCATAGGTTGTTACGGTGTTGCATTGCATACAGTCCGGCAGAGTCAACAAGCGGCCGAAATTACAGGCGATCAAGGCTTGTTGACCGTCCCAACAAATAGAGTTGCCTATAAGCGGCGGGTCAAACCGATGCATTTTCCCTTCTAAATAATTAACAATTCTACGATTCCAAATCGTACCGTTATCCGAAATAAATACATTAATAATACCTAATGACTGATCTTGGCCCAAAATCCAATGTGCCTTTCCGGAAAACGCAACGTCAGTTAGGGAGAAATCCCCATCATAAAAATCCGTTATAGGACGAACTGTTTGTTCATTGGAAGCATCAATGGTTAGAATTTTTCCGCTTTTAGCCACGCCGACCAAAGTATCATTCCCGTATGAAAGCGCAATGATAGGTTCATTCAGTTGAGTTGGTATGGTTGCGTAGGAAATATCATCACGAACCGTTAAATTAAACAGAGTACCATCCGAGCTACTAACGCAATAACCATCATGATGATTGGTTATGGAGAGTAGATCAACATCTTTGGTAACGGTTCTTGTCAAAAAGGTTTTACCATCGATGGAGTAAACAAGAACCCCATTCTCCCCCACTGCAATCAATTCATGTTGATGGGTTGCAATATCAAACAGCGTATCATTCGATTCAAACAAAATCGACTGTAAGGAGCCGGCAAGAGAATATTGCTTAATCTGCTTGCCGTCAACAACGCAATAACCACCGTTATACGGAGCCGAAGCACAAGACGGTAAATCGTATACTGCTTTAATATCATCGTCGGGCACGGACACGGTGCAAGCGCAAAACAATAAAGAAATTGCACACAACATGCAAATAATGCATTTATTTTTCATATAACGCCTCTTATAAACTGTTAATTTAACTAATTATATCACATATAATTGGATTTTTCTCGCCAAATCATTCAACAATCTGGACAAAATGTTATTAGTTCAGTGGATTTATGGACATAACAGATTTCTTAGGAAACGACCGGTATGAGAGGCATCACAAGCGGCAATTTGTTCGGGTGTGCCTGTCGCGACTACCATGCCTCCCGCCGCACCCCCTTCGGGTCCCATATCTATCACATAGTCAGCGGTCTTAATTACGTCAAGATTATGCTCTATCACCACAATGGTATTACCGCCCTCCGCCAAACGGTGAAGAACTTCCAGCAACTTATGAACGTCCGCTGTGTGAAGCCCGATTGTCGGCTCATCTAAGATATAGATGGTTTTACCGGTCGGATTCTTGCACAACTCACTGGCAAGTTTTACGCGCTGTGCTTCGCCGCCTGATAAGGTAGTAGCAGGCTGTCCCAGTTTTATATATGACAAACCTACGTCACACAAAGCCTGCATCTTTCGTTTAATTTTCGGAATATGTCCAAAGAATCCCAAAGCCTCTTCGGCGGTCATTTCTAATACGTCGTGAATACTTTTATCCTTATATTTCACTTCCAACGTTTCCCGATTATATCGTTTGGCCTTACACACCTCACAGGGCACGTAAACGTCAGGTAAAAAGTGCATTTCGATCTTAATTATACCGTCACCTTGACAAGCCTCACACCGTCCTCCTTTTACATTGAATGAAAAGCGTCCGGGACCATACCCTCTGGCTTTGGCATCGGGGGTATTGGCATACAAATCTCGAATGTCGTTAAAAACACCGATATAGGTAGCGGGATTGGAACGGGGGGTACGACCGATCGGGGCTTGGTTAATATCGATCACCTTATCAAGATGTTCCAAGCCATAAATCGCTTTATGCTTACCCGCTTTTTTACGTGCTCCATTGAGAGCATTGGCAAGATTTTTATACAAAACCTCATTGATCAGTGAGGATTTGCCCGAGCCGGACACACCGGTAACGCAAGTAAAGGTGCCAAGAGGGATAGAAACCTCCACCTGCTTCAGGTTGTTTTCGCACGCGCCGGTGATCTTCAGTTCTTTACCATTCCCCTTTCGACGGGTTGCAGGAACAGGGATGGCTTTTCTTCCGGAAAGATAATCGCCGGTCAAGGATTTTTTGCATTTCAGAATCTGATTCACGGTACCCGCAAACAAAATCTCACCACCGTGTACTCCTGCACCGGGACCGATATCAACAATATAGTCCGCCGCAAACATGGTGTCATCATCATGTTCAACCACAACAAGTGTATTTCCGAGATCACGGAGTTTTTGAAGAGTAGCAATCAATTTTTCATTGTCGCGCTTATGCAGACCAATACTTGGTTCATCTAAAATGTATAAAACGCCGGTCAAAGATGAGCCAATCTGGGTAGCCAAACGAATCCGTTGACTTTCACCGCCGGACAACGTACCCGAAGAACGTGCCAACGTTAAATATCCGAGACCGACACTTTGTAAAAAGCCAAGTCGCTCTTTGATTTCTTTAATTATACGTTCACCGATAAGTTTTTCCCGTTCGGATAATTCTAACCCATCAAAAAACGTCAGCAAATCTACCACGGACATGCAACACATATCATAAATATTTTTACCACCAACGGTAACTGCCAAGGTTTTTTCGTTTAATCTCGCACCGTGGCATTGGGGGCATTCCTGCTCGGTCATATAGTTTTCGATATCATCCCGAGAATAAGAACTCGATGTGTTCATATATCTCCGCTCAAGATTGTTGATAATCCCCTCAAACGCCCCGGTAGTTTCCATTTTTTTGCCCATAAACTCGCGAACCATAGGAATCTTTACACCATCGGTTCCGTAGAAAATAGCATTAACAGCCTTTTCCGGCAATTGATAAAAGGGGGTGTCAAGAGAAAAATCATAATAATCCGCTAAAGCTTCAAAATACATTTTGGCAATAGTGCCAAATGCGCCGTTCATGCTCCAACCGCTCGCCTTGATAGCCCCTTGATTAATAGAAAGCAGACGATTCGGTGCAATGGCATCGGGATCAATCTTTTTAAAACAGCCCAATCCATCACATTTAGAACAAGCACCAAAAGGATTATTGAAGGAAAACATCCGCGGATTCAGCTCATCAATGCTGATGCCGTGTTCGGGACAGGCATAATCTTGACAAAACAATTGTTCTTCTCCGCCAATCACATCGATTACCGTTTGTCCTTCCGATACTGATAACGCAGTTTCTACCGAATCGGTCAAGCGACTGCGAATCTCTTCTTTAATCACCAAACGGTCTATAATAATTTCGATGGTATGCTTGAAATTCTTGGCGAGATTGATCTCTTCAGACAAATCGTAAACATTCCCGTCAACACGCACACGTACATATCCGCTTCGTTTCGCAGATTCCAACTCTTTTTTGTGTTCACCTTTTCTGGCTTTCACCACCGGAGCCAAAACTTGAATTTTAGTGCCTTCCGGTAACGACATAATACGATCAACCATCTGATCCACAGATTGTTTGGTGATTTCTCGACCGCAAACGGGGCAATGCGGAATACCAATGCGCGCATACAGTAAACGCAGGTAATCGTAGATTTCGGTTACAGTACCAACAGTAGAACGAGGGTTTTTAGAAGTCGTTTTTTGATCAATGGATATGGCAGGAGAAAGCCCATCGATACTATCCACATCCGGCTTTTCCATCTGACCTAAGAATTGGCGGGCATATGATGAAAGAGATTCCATATACCGTCTTTGGCCTTCGGCATAGAGCGTATCAAATGCCAAGGAAGACTTGCCCGATCCCGATACGCCGGTAAACACTATGAGCTTATCTCGTGGGATGGTCAGATCCACATTTTTCAGGTTATTCTCTCTTGCCCCTTTGATAATAATTTTATCGTTGGCCATAATTATGCTTCTCCTTTAAGTTTTGCAATACGATCACGCAGATAAGCAGCTTGCTCAAACTCCAGCATTTTGGCGGCGGCACGCATTTCTTTTTCAAGTCGAGCGATCACTTGCTCACGTTCTCGCTTGGGCAAGCGAGCAAAGTCAGCATCAGAAGACTTTTTGTCTTTTGAGGATATTTCTAATACATCCCGTACATCCTTAATAATAGTTTTAGGAACAATACCGTGTTTTAGATTGTATTCTTGCTGAATGCTCCGCCTACGATGAGTTTCGGTGATAGCCCTCTCCATAGAAGGTGTCACAAAATCGGCGTACATAATCACTTGTCCGTCTGCATTTCTGGCGGCACGGCCGATGGTTTGAATGAGAGACGTTTCGCTACGCAAAAAGCCTTCCTTGTCAGCATCCAATATGGCAACCAAAGAGACTTCGGGAATATCCAAGCCTTCACGAAGCAGGTTAATACCTACCAACACGTCAAATTCACCCAAACGAAGGTCGCGGATGATCTCCATACGCTCCATGGTATCAATATCATGGTGCATATAACGCACCTTTACTTTTAATCCAGCCAAATAATCAGTCAAGTCTTCCGCCATTTTTTTGGTAAGGGTAGTTACCAGTACCCGTTCCTTTTTTGCAGTGCGTTGCATAATTTCAGC
Source organism: Clostridia bacterium (assembly GCA_017439545.1). Classification (GTDB taxonomy): domain Bacteria; phylum Bacillota; class Clostridia; order Oscillospirales; family Acutalibacteraceae; genus UMGS1484. The sequence goes on from JAFSIW010000031.1 coordinate 124,441, forward strand.
ATACAGATCGTCAATCTGACCCTCGGTAGGCTTCACCACAACTTCAGGGTCCAACAATCCTGTGGGACGAATAATTTGCTCAGCAGGATTGGGCGATTTAGACAGTTCTAATTCGCCGGGGGTTGCGCTGACAAAAATCACTTGGTTGATGTGGTTGTAATATTCATCGAAATTCAGCGGACGATTGTCAAAAGCGGAAGGTAAACGAAAACCATAATCCACCAGATTCTTTTTGCGGGCATAGTCACCGCCAAACATACCGCGAACCTGCGGCAAGGTCACGTGGGATTCGTCTACAAACATCAAGTAATCATCGGGAAAATAATCCAACAGTGTAAAGGGCTTACTCCCTGCAGGGCGGCCTGACATAACACGGGAATAGTTCTCAATGCCCTTGCATACACCGATTTCCCGCAACATTTCAATGTCATATTCTGTCCGCTGACGAATTCGTTGGGCTTCAATCAATTTTCCGTTATCACGAAACCACTTGACCCGTTCTTCCATTTCTAAACGAATTTCTTCTAACGCAGTTTCTTTTTTATCTCCGTCAATGACATAGTGCGAGGCGGGGTAAATAGCCACGTGGCTCATGGTGTTCAGCACCTCGCCTGTTAACGGATTGATTTCACGGATCCGATCAACTTCGTCACCGAAAAATTCCACACGAATGGCTTTGTCACCCGAATAGGCAGGAAAGATCTCAACCACGTCTCCCCTCACCCGAAACTTATTGCGGGTAAAGGCAATGTCGTTACGCTCATACTGAATATCAACTAATTTTCGGATCAAAGCATCCCGTTCTTTTTCCATTCCTTGCCGCAGTGAAATCACCTGACTGCGATAATCAATAGGATTCCCCAAAGTGTAAATACACGAAACGCTGGCAACAATGATTACGTCACGCCGCTCGCTTAACGATGATGTGGCCGAGTGACGAAGTTTATCGATTTCATCGTTAATAGCCGAATCCTTTTCTATATACGTATCAGTACCGGGGATGTACGCCTCAGGTTGATAATAATCATAATAGGAAACAAAATACTCCACCGCATTATTAGGGAAAAACTCCTTAAACTCCGTACACAGTTGTGCAGCAAGCGTTTTATTATGAGCCAATACCAAAGTAGGTTTATTAACCTGCGCAATAACATTGGCCATGGTAAAGGTTTTACCAGAGCCGGTTACCCCTAACAACGTTTGTTCTTTGGTGCCTTGTAATACACCGTTTACCAATTGTTGAATCGCCTTCGGTTGATCACCGGTTGGAAGAAATTTTGAAACCAATTCAAATCGATCCATTTCAAAGCACCTCCCAATCATTCAAATTACTTCATAGTACAGAACAGACTTACGCTATATATTATACCACAACACGTTACAAATGAAAAGAAAAAAGAATAAATTTTCACAAAAAAGTGACTGCCGCATCACGACAGTCACTATAAAATTATTCAGGTTTTTCCAAACCGAGCAGCATATCTGCATCCGAAGGCTGGAGCGTCTCAACCGAGCGAAGATGCTTTTGGATAATCGAGTTACGATGGGTGGCATCATCCAACGTAGAGCCTGCTTCTTCGATCTTCTTCTTTGCCTTAGCCAAGACCCCTTCAAACATGGTATATTGAGCTTTTGCGGCACCAAGAACCTTCCACACATCTGCGGCTTTTTGATCCAAAGCAATGGTTTTAAAACCCATACGAAGGGTGTTTAAAAAAGCAGTAACGGTAGTCGGACCACATATCATAATACGATACTTGGTTTGCAATTCCTCTGCTAGCCCAGGACGGCGCAGTACCTCAGCATACAGCCCTTCGGTAGCCAAAAACATAATGGCGAAATTGGTGGTTTCCGGAACGTTGATATACAGGTCGGAAATGGTTTTAGCTTCTTCCTTGATTCTGCGTTCCAGCGCCTTGGCGGCCGCCTCTACACCGTCTTTGTCGGCACGTTCTGCCGCTTCAGACAGCCGTATATAGTCCTCTTGAGGAAACTTGGAGTCGATTGGCAGCCAAATGAAGGAGTCGGGATCGTCCTTAGCGGGGATCTTAACAGCAAACTCTACACGCTTACCATCTTTCTTGGTAGAAACGTTACACGCATATTGGTCAGATGTGAGGGTCTGCTCCAAAATGCTGCCAAGTTGTACCTCGGCCCACGTTCCACGGGTTTTAACATTTGATAACACCCGTTGCAGATCGTTGACTCCACCTGCGAGTTCTTTCATTTCCCCCAGAGATTTATGTACGTTTTCTAACTGCTCGCCCACAACCTTAAAACTGCTGTCAAGACGCTTGGTCAAAGTAGAAGTCAATTTTTCGTCTACCGTCTCCCGCATCTGATCCAATTTTTTCTCATTGCTTTGCTGCAGTTTTTCTACACTTTCGGCCAACGTTGCAACGATCTTTTCATTTTGCTTATAGTTGGTCGACTGCATTTCTCTGACCAGCTCATTGACCTCTTTCAACCGTTCTGACGTTTCTTGGCGATTCCGTGAGAATTCATCTCCAACCGTTCGTTTTAAATCGTCGGACTTGGATGAAAGCAGATTTGTCTGCTTTTCAAGCTCATTTACTTGTTTTGTCAAATCGGATTTCGGCTTTTTGAAAAGCAGAATCAATTGTAAAACAATGATAATCAACAGTAGTCCTAACACCAGCAAATTATCCATTATAAATCTCCCATAAATGCAGATTTCACTTTATCAAAGAAAGATCTTCGATTCTTATAATTATTCTCATTGAGGGACTTATCAAACTCTCGTAATAGTTCCTTTTGTTTAGAGGATAAATTCTTGGGCACCTCCAAAACAACCTTCACATATTGATCACCGCGTAAAGAAGTGTTCACACGATAGATTCCTTTTCCCTTCAGTTTGAATACGTCGCCGGGCTGCACACCCTCAGGAATATTGTACCTTACGTTGCCGTCCAAGGTGGGAACAACGATCTCATCCCCCAATGCGGCTTGGGCATAGGTCAACGGGAACTCACACCACACATCATAACCACGACGCTCGAAAACCGAATGAGCACGCACAGTCACGTTGATCCGCAGGTCACCCGAGGGTCCGCCGTTTTCACCGCAATGACCGCCGCCGCGGATCACAAAGGTTTGCCCATCATCAATACCGGCGGGCACCTTAATGGTTTGCTTGGTGGTGCGCCGAACCTTGCCTTTTCCGTTACAGGTTTTGCAAGGATGCTCAATGGTTTTACCTTTTCCGCCGCATCGATCACAAGTGCGTTGTGTTTGCATGACACCGAAGGGGGTGCGTTGTTGCACTCGCACCTGACCGGTACCTTGACAAGCCGAGCACACCTTGGGACTGGTACCTTCTTTTGCTCCACTGCCCTTGCAATCAGAGCAAGTTTCAATACGCGTTACATTTACCTCTTTTTCACAGCCGAATGCGGCCTCTTCAAAGGAAACTACAATATTAATCTCAGCGTCAGCGCCTTGACGAGGTGCATTGGGATTCGCACGTCTGCCGCCACCGCCAAAGAAACTACTGAAAATATCGCCAAAATCACCAAAGTCAACGTTAAATCCGCCGCCGTAGCCACCACCATAGCCGCCTGCACCAAAGTTGGGGTCAACACCCGCATGACCGAATTGATCGTATTTAGACTTTTTGTCTGCATCCGATAAAACAGCATATGCTTCGTTAACCTCTTTAAAGTTTTCCTCGGCTTGTTGATCGCCCGGGTTTAGGTCGGGATGATATTTCTTCGCCAGTTGACGATAGGCTTTTTTGATCTGATCGTCAGTTGCACTGCGATCCAATCCCAAAACCTCATAATAATCACGTTTGTTATCAGCCAAAATGTTTCACTCCAAAAACACAACTTTGCAGCCCGAAGGTTCCTCCGAGCCGCAAAGATTCACTATATTATTCGCCCTTGGTATCGTCAACCTCGGTGTAGTCAGCATCATATACATTGCCATCAGCAGCGGGTTGACCTTCAGCGGCGCCTTGTGCAGCTGCGGCTTCCTGTGCAGCCTTATACACTTTTTCAGAAATCTTATAAATTTCTTGTTGCAACCCTTCGGAAGCGGCTTTGATCTTCTCAATATCGTCGCCTTTCAGCGCCTCTTTGGTTTCATCGATCTTAGCCTGTACGGCGGCTTTTTCGCTTTCTTCCAGTTTGTCGCCCATATCATTCATGGTCTTTTCACATTGATAAACCATTTGGTCGGCGTTATTGCGGATGTCCACTTCTTCACGACGCTTTTTATCTTCGGCAGCAAATTGTTCTGCTTCTTTTACAGCACGATCAATATCTTCTTTGGACATATTGGTAGAAGCGGTAATGGTAATGTGTTGCTCTTTACCGGTGCCCAGATCCTTGGCGGATACGTTCACAATGCCGTTTGCGTCAATGTCAAAGGTAACTTCAATTTGAGGCACACCACGGGGGGCAGGAGCAATACCATCCAGATGGAATACGCCCAGAGTTTTATTGTCTTTCGCGAATTCCCGTTCCCCTTGCAGAACGTGTACTTCTACCGAAGTCTGACCGTCAGCAGCGGTAGAGAATACTTGGCTCTTTTTGGCAGGAATGGTGGTGTTACGTTCAATAACCTTGGTGTTGATGTTACCCATGGTTTCGATACCCAGCGACAGCGGAGTCACGTCAAGCAGCAACAAACCTTTCACGTCACCGCCCAAAACACCGGCTTGCAAAGCGGCGCCAACAGCAACACATTCATCGGGGTTGATACCCTTAAAGGGCTCTTTGCCGGTAAAGTTCTTGATAGCCTCTTGCACGGCAGGAATACGGGTAGAACCACCCACCAGCAAGATTTTATCAAGTTGAGAAGCGGTCAGGCCGGAGTCGCTCAAAGCCTGACGCACGGGAGCCATAGTAGCCTCAACCAGATCAGCGGTAATTTCGTTGAATTTAGCACGAGTCAAAGTGGCCTCGTAGTGTTTAGGACCGGTTGCGTCCATGGTAATAAAGGGCAGATTGATATCAGCGGTGGTCATACCGGACAGATCAATCTTGGCTTTTTCAGCGGCCTCTTTAATCCGTTGCATAGCCATTTTATCGTTAGTCAGATCAATGCCGTTTTCGGCTTTGAAGCCGGCAACGATCCAATCCATAATCCGTTTATCAAAGTCGTCACCGCCTAAACGGTTGTTACCTGCGGTAGCCAGAACCTCTTGCACGCCGTCGCCCATCTCAATGATAGACACGTCAAAGGTACCGCCGCCCAGGTCGTATACCATAACCTTTTGGTCGGTTTCTTTGTCAATGCCGTAAGCAAGAGCAGCGGCAGTAGGCTCGTTGATGATACGTTTTACTTCCAGACCGGCAATCTTACCTGCGTCTTTGGTTGCCTGACGTTGTGCGTCGGTAAAGTAAGCGGGAACGGTGATAACTGCTTCGGTAACGGTGTCGCCAAGATAGGCTTCGGCATCCGCTTTCAGCTTTTGCAAAACGATAGCGGAAATCTCTTGAGGAGTATAACTCTTATCGTCAATGGTTACTTTGTAAGCAGAACCCATTTCGCGTTTAATGGAAGCAATGGTGCGGTCGGGATTGGTGATAGCTTGACGCTTTGCCACTTGACCCACCATGCGCTCACCTGTTTTAGAAAACGCAACCACCGAAGGAGTGGTTCGGCCGCCTTCAGCGTTGGCGATTACAACAGGTTCGCCACCTTCAATCACAGCCACGCAAGAGTTGGTTGTACCCAAGTCAATACCAATAATTTTTGCCATAATAATGATCCTCCTAATATTTTACAGAAATTGTTAACTAATCACAGTTGGCAACCACGACCATGGCGGGTCGGATTACCGTTTCGCCCAGCATATACCCTTTTTGATATACCTGAGCAATGCTATTTGCACCCAAGTTCTCATCATCAATTTTTGAAATCGCATAATGATAATTGGGATCAAATTCTTTTCCGTCGGTTTCAATCTCTTTGAGTCCTAATTTGGTCAAGGCCTCAAACAATGATTTCATGCTCATATCCATGCCTTTTTTGTACTCTTCGGGATTTTCGATTCCCGCATCGGCGGCACGGTCAAGATTATCCAATGCAGGTAGCAGTTCTTTCATAACCGAACACTTGGTAAATGCACTTAACTCTTCCTTTTCCCGCTGGGTGCGCTTTTTAAAGTTGTCATACTCAGCGGCAGTTCGCAAAAGCAGATCTTTTTGAGCGGCTAATTCTTGTTGCAACAGTTCTATTTCGGAAGGCTGTGACGATTCATCCTCCGCAACTTCTTCACAAACGGAGGTTTCGTCCAATTCGCAGTCATTTACTTGTTTTTCACTCAAAATAAACACCTCAAAATCATTCAAATATATAAGCTTAAGTTGCCGGCGGTTGCCTTAGCAACAAATTCTACAGTTGGAATCAGTCGACGATAATCGTTTTTCATAGGACCTAAAACCGCAAGTTTCCCTTTAAGATCTCCCTTTAAGGAGTAATCAGTTACCACCAAAGCGGCGTTTTGCAAGGCAGAGTCCCCCAATTCGTGACCGAGATAAACCGCGGTACCATCGCTTTTATTCAAAAAAGGTAACAAGGATTCTCTGCGAGCAAACAGCTCAATAACCAATGAAGGCGAAAACTCCTTATAAAGCAAAAGATTGGGTTGACCCTCTAAATGCAGATTGGTTCGCACCGCTTCTTGTGCCGCATCGAATATTTGCTCTAACAAAGGTGCATATTTTAAAGTGTGTCCGCCAAAGGAAACAGCCAAGGTTTGCGCCATCGCAGGCGTGATGCGCGATAAAGGCAAATCAGCGAAACGCTCATTGATCACCTGCACAAACAACTGGATTTCTTGTTGTGTAATAGGCAAATCAAGCTGACAGAGCTTGCTTTTCATCAATCCGGAAGAGGTAAGAATGGCAATTAATACCGACGTACCGCTCATTTGCAATACTTCCACCCTCTTAAGGGTCGCCTTTGCAGCAACAGGCGTAGTAGCAATTGCCGTACATCCCGTTATCTTTGCCAAGGCTTTTCCTGTTTCAGCGATAAATGTCTCGGGATCTCCGCGAAATCGTGGTAGATGATCCAATATCTGATTACGTGCCTGATTAGATAAGGTGGAAGCGGGCATCAACTTTTCGATATAATAGCGATAACCATTAGCTGACGGAATACGTCCCGCCGAAGTATGGGGCTGAATCAAATAACCACGCTCGATCAAGTCACACATATCATTACGAATGGTTGCTGAGGAGCATATATCATTCAGCCGAGCAGAAACTGCCTTAGAACCGACCGGTTCGCCGGTTTGTATATAAAGCTCAACAACACTACCCAAAACATAATCTTTTCGTTGCGCAGTATTCATCCAATCCCTCCTTGTTCATTTTAGCACTTGTCGCCGTCGAGTGCTAACATGGTATAATTTAACACGCTTTACATCATTTGTCAAGGGGTTTTACAAAAATAGTTTGACTTTTTTTGACCTTTAATACAAAAAGAAAGAGAGGAATCAACTTTTCCCCTCTCTATTATTTGTTAAAATAGGTAAAATATACCGTTACAGCTTTGGTTTCTCCGTTGCAATTTCCGGTAATTCTTGCACCGCCTAAACTGATCAATTCGGAAATTTCAACGCCCTTTTTATCGCAAGCATAAACCACTTTTCCTTCACAATTGATCTGCACTTGCGAATCAGTTAGCACAATCCGCCCCGCTTTGCCAAGAATGGTTTCTACGTTATTCTCATCTCTGGCGGCGGCATAACGAATCGGTTTGCCTGAAATCCGTTTTAAAACCGCATCATTTGCTTTCAAATTGCGGTTACGGATCTTTTTAAAGATCATTTTATCACTCCTTGGGAACAATATGCAAAACCGAAACCTCGGGTCGGTTAAACATGCGTATGGGATAGGGATAATTCCCTAAGCCGCCACTCACGTAAACGTGACCGGTATAGGTCTCAAACAGTCCTTTATCTGTTACGTACTCCTCGCCGTTCGAAAGTTCAGGAAGCAACGTACCGTCAAAATACAGCGGACCAACCAAAGGTAACTGTGCCACCCCGCCGTGGGTATCTCCGCAAAGGGTAAGATCGGGTCCAAACCAATTGAATGCCTCAAAATTCGGAATATGCGCAAGCAAAATATTAAGAGAGTCATCATGTGGCTCATCAAATTCACGGAACAAATTAAATGTGTCGCTGTAATAAACGTTATCAATGCCGTACATCGTAACATGGTTGCCGTTGATTGTTAACGAATCGGTGCTATAGGAAAGCACTTGAACACCAGCGTTACTGAGTGCTGACAAATATTGCTCATCACCATCGTGCTCACCTGCCACAAAATACACAGGAGCCAGAATAGTTGCCTCAGACATAAAAGAAATCGCTGTATCCATACCTGCGGTATCCCCGTTGGTATACATATCACCCGTAACACAAATCAAATCGGGTTTTTGCTGTTTAATAGCATCAAGTAAATAACAGTTATTTTTGCCATAGGTTGCACCGTGAAGGTCGCTTACCTGAACGATAGTAAGAGGCGTAATAACTTTAGCAGTAGCAACCGTAACCTTAGTGCAAGTAAAGGTATAGTTTTGCCAGTACCAGAACCCTAAGATCATGGCAACACAAAATAATACAATTAAAATAGCGTTTGTCGCTTTCCTGCTTCGCTTAATATACTTCAAAAACTCACCCGATCATCACTTGTTTTTTGTTAATTGGGTATAAATGTCGTTCTTTTTAAAGCCGGTTACTTCGGCGGCGGCTTTAGCAGCCTTAGTTGGTGCTTCCCCTTGATTCATGAACTCCTCGGCTATGGCAGCAGCTTGTTCAATCGTATATTGTACCTTATCGCAATCGGCTGTATCTTTACCGCGCAAAATCAGGACAAATTCCCCTTTTGGCGGAGTTATTTCGTAACGTGCAATCGCATCACACAACGTAGTACGCAATACTTCCTCGTGGATTTTTGTTAATTCCCGAATCAGTGCAATTTCACGATTGCCAAATGCCGCTTGCATATCTTTTAGAGTAGCAAGTAACTTATGAGGCGCTTCATAAAATATCATGGTGCGGCGCTCATTTTTTAGTTCTTCTAAATGGTCTTTACGACTTTTTTTATTCATGCTCAAAAAGCCTTCAAAGGTGAACCGACCGGAGGGCATTCCCGAAATAGCAAGCGCCGTAATCAGAGCACTGGGACCGGGCACCGACACCACCGGCACGCCTGCCAAATGGCATTGTAACACAAGTTCTTCGCCGGGATCAGAAATCGCAGGCATGCCCGCATCAGTCACAAGGGCACAGTTTTCTCCCGCAAGAATCCGATCCACGATCACGTTTCCTTTTTCGAAGCGATTATGTTCATGATAACTGATCAGAGGTTTTTTCACCTCAAAACGATTCAGTAGTTTTAGGGTCACGCGGGTATCCTCCGCCGCAATAAAGTCGACCGATTCTAACGTTTCCAAAGCCCTGGGAGAAAAATCATTCAAATTTCCGATGGGGGTCCCCACTACGTATAACGTACCACTCATTGATTTCTACCTTTTTGTTCGTAATATTCGCCGTATATTTCTTTAACTTCCTGTGTCATATTGCCCAAGGCATCTTCTAACAGCAAAGGCTTATCTACTACCAAGCCTTCCCCTGCCCCTTTTTTACCTTCAACCAAAAAGAGATTGGGGGCGAATTCGGCTTTTTGCTGTACAAATCGAATTCGTTTCGGTTCTAAACCCGCTTCATGCATGGCGCAAAGCACCTCAGACAGCCGTGAAGGACGATGACACATACAAAACCGTCCTCCTGTGTTCAGCACAGTTGCGGCAGCTTGGCAAATATCGTTCAAATCACACATCACCTCGTGTCTGGCAATAGCAAGACCGCGAACAGGTGTAATCACTCCATCATCCGCTTTTTTATAGGGAGGATTCATCACAACAAGGTCGTAACATCCCTTATTAAGATGGGTGTCAACTTGTTTAAGATCGCCGTTGATCACCGTTAAACGGTCTTGCAGGCCGTTTTCTTCAATTGCCAATCGAACAAGATCTACGGCATCTTCTTGTAATTCCAACGCATCAATATGCATAGGTTTGCCGTTACGGCACCAAATCAAAGAGATGATCCCGCAGCCTGTGCCAAACTCCACCGTTTTATCGGATCGTTTAGGATCGGCAAACGCCGCCAATAAAACCGCATCGGTACCAAAACGGTGTACCGAGTCGGTAAACACTACCGTACTTTCGCCCAAATAATGCTTGCGCAACTTTTCGTGAATCATTGAATCGGCCTCGCCGCAATCGCTGTCCAGCCGCGTTCACGGCAAATTTCTAACACTTCAAACTTCCCTTGCAGATTGTCTAACACATCTTGCTCGCGGGTATCAATAATACCACTCATGAGATACAGCGAGTTCGGCAACATAAAATCGCGAATGTTTTCGTTGAGCATCATGATCACGTCGGCAACAATGTTGGCGCAAACCACCTGAAATTTACCGTGGACCTTGTCGGTCAGATCACCGCAAATACCTGTAAAACGCTCAGCAACCTGATTGGCTTGCGCATTCTCGATAGCGGTTTTAACAGCCAACTCATCAATGTCAACGCCAACCGCTTGCTCTGCATCCAACAGCAAAGCGGCAATGGACAAAATACCGCTACCGCATCCTACGTCAAGGACAGTTTCACCGCCTTGCAAATAGCGATCCAACAGTTCAAGGCAAAGGCGGGTGGTTTCGTGCGTACCCGTGCCGAAAGCCAGACCGGGCTCTAAGATCAATTCTTTTCTGCCGGTGTTTTGTTCCGGCTCCCAAGCGGGACGAATCATCAGCCGCTCACCAATGGCAGTCGGATTGAAATATTTCTTCCAATTGTCAGCCCAATCCTCATAGCGGCAAAGGGATGTATCAAGTTCATATTGCACCCCTGAAGCGGACAACAAATTACCCAACGAATCGGTAATTTCGGCAGGATTGACCGTAACGTCTAAGTACAGATGAATCTTGCCCACGGAACGGTCTCTTTTCAGCAAATCTTCGTCGATCAGATCAATATGAGCGATCTCTTCTACTTCCTGTTCCAGATTGCGATAGTCTTCCACATAGATGCCGCCGGTATTGGCAACACTGATAATATCGGTGGCTAAATCCAAATCCTCTTCCGAGACCGAAAAAACGACCTCGTTGTAATCGGTGTATTCCATATGTTTCTCCTAATAAATAAATCCGATTTTCTTCATAACCTTGCCCAAAGTTCTTCGTGCAATGGCCTCGGCTTGCTGGGCGCTGTTTCTCCAAGTAGTCTCTAACACATCGCGGTTGCTCATCAGTTCGTTAAAACGGTCTTGAACAGGCTTGAGGGTATCAACCACAGCTTCGCCAACCGCCATTTTAAAATCACCATAACCCTTACCGTCAAATTCCTTTTCAATTTCGGCATAGGTTTTGCCGGTAACAGCAGAAAAAATGTCCATCAGATTGTTGATACCGTCTTTTCCTTCGGCATAACGCACGCAGGCTTCGCTGTCGGTTACGGCACGCTTGAATTTTCGCATAATGTCATCGGGTTTATCCAAAATCGCAACCCAAGCGTTCACGTTAGGATCGGATTTGGACATTTTTTGGGTAGGCTCTTGCAACGACATAACCCGAGCACCGATTTTGGGAATATAGGGTTCAGGAACCGTAAACACGTTGGGATAAATATTATTCATTCGGTTGGCAACGTCGCGGGTGATTTCCAAATGCTGTTTTTGGTCTGCACCGACAGGAACCATATCCGCTTGATACAATAAAATATCCGCCGCCATCAAAGCAGGATAGCTAAACAAGCCTGCATTGATATTATCAGCGTGTTTGGCAGATTTATCTTTAAACTGGGTCATACGGGACAGTTCGCCGAATTGGGTGTAGCAACTAAGAATCCACGCCAGTTGACTGTGTGCCGCCACGTGGGACTGAATAAACAGCAAGGACTTTTCGGGATCAATACCAACCGCCATTAACAAGGCGTAGGTTTCCAGAATTTGTTTACGCAATTTAGCGGGTTCTTGACGAACGGTAATGGCGTGCAAATCCGCCACGGTATAAATGCATTCATATTCATCCTGCATGGCAACCCAGTTGCGAAGAGCGCCAAGATAGTTGCCCAAGGTCAGCATTCCGCTGGGTTGAATTGCACTGTAAATGCGTTTTTTAGGTTGTTGTTCCATTATATTCTCATCCTTTTAGAAAAATTTACGATATAAACTCACGAATCAGGCAATCCTGCGGCAATGCGGAGCAATCCAACTCGGGAAACAGCGCATAATCTGCCGCCAGGTCCATCGCCAAATCATAATTCGGACAATCTTCAGGCAAATCCCTAAGCAGCTCCAGAAGCACAGACCGCAAAACAGCAGGCTCAAACTCATGAAAGGTACTCAAGGTATAATCCACATCGTCCTTATACGGGAACAAATACTGTTCTTCACCCAACATTACGCCCGTCCACATGGTAAGAGTTCGCACGGCGTCTGCATTGCGATGAATGGAATCCCGTACCATACGACGAGCCAGACGAATTTCACGGGGAGGAATCAGCATATCATCTTTACCAAAAATCGTAGTTTCTACACTAACGAAAATTTTGATCACATTTTTCTTTGGAAGGCAATCTAAAATCAAGGGATTCAGAGCGTGTATACCCTCAAAGATGATTAAATCGCCCGCCGCCAAAGTCATAGGAATGGTTTCATCACTTGGTTTACTAGTCAGAAAATCGAACTTTGGCAGAACACATTGATTTTTGCTCATAAGATCCAATAAGCATTGCTGCAATAACGGAATATTTAGTGCGTGGACTGACTCGTAATCATATTCACCATTGGGTAATAAAGGAGCTTTTCCAAGTCCTAAATAAAAGTCGTCCAAAGAAACCACAGCGGAATGGATACCCAATTTATCCAACGCGTGCCGCAACAAATTCGCTGTTGTAGTTTTACCGGAGCCGGAAGGTCCCGACAGCATAATAATCTTATGATTGGGGTCATCAGCTATACTTTTAGCTGTAGCTTCAATGCAGTCAAAATACTCCTCACAGCAAGACCGAATCAAATGCTTTGGGTCTTCCTGCATCATATCTATCAAATCATCCACGTGCCAATAGCGCCGTTTATATTTTATATGTTTCATAAAATTCACCTATCCCCTTTTTGCGCTCCAACAAGGTGTCAAACCGCTCAATATATTCATAGGGATATTTATAGTTAAATATGCGTTCAATTTGCCCACCGTGGGGAGCTTTCAAGCGAGTAACACCGCCGGCACCCGCAGACAAGACAGTATGTAGCTCATTCATCATATAAATATTGTATAAGCAGTCTTTACCGTGCTTGCTCCATCCAACATTTTCCTGATTACCAAGCATCTTACTTTGGCGATATAGATAATAGGGCGCAAAGCCGTGACTACTAAGCATGTCAGAGGCGTGTGCCAGCATTTGTTCCACCGACTCAACATCAGGTACCGAGGCGATCTCGCCCCGTTCGGTTAAAAACGAGGAACGCTTGATAGACAAAGTATGTACCGTAATATTCTCAGGTTGTAATGCAAGCAATTGCTGCAACGTATCGCAAAAGCCATCAACATCATCCCCCGGCAAGCCCGCAATCACATCCATATTGATGTTATCAAAACCCGCTTCTCTGGCCATACGGAAAGCCTCAATAACCTGTTCAGCAGTATGTCGGCGACCGATAATATTCAGAATTTCATTGTGCATTGTCTGTGGGTTGATGCTCAAGCGGTCTACGTTATGTTTTTTGAGAACAAGCAGTTTTTCGGTTGTAATGGTATCGGGTCTGCCCCCCTCTACCGTATACTCCAACAAGTCGGATAAATCAAACGCATCCTCGATTACGGTCATTACCGCATCTAACTGCTCAGCTGAAAGTTGAGTAGGCGTGCCTCCGCCCCAATAAATCGTTTTCAGCCGCAGAGATTGTTCGTTCGCAATATGCGCAACATCTTTTAATTCCTCGCAGAGTAGGTTCACATACTGGGGCACCAATTTCTGAGTTTTTTCCACCGAGTGTGAAACAAATGAGCAATAACTGCAACGGGTAGGACAAAACGGAATGGAAATATACAAACTAAAGGAGTTTGGTTTCGACTTTTCAAGCGCCTTGGATTCCGCCAAATAGGTAGCTCGGCAAAGTGACAGTTTATCCTTTGCCACCAAAAGACGGTTGTTCATATAATCTTCGGTTTGCTCCCAATTTCCTGACTCGTGATAGATAGAGGAATATAGCTTGCCGGGACGAACACCGGTCAAAACACCCCATTTAGGTTGGATGCCGGTAATTTGTGAAAACAAGGCATATAACGCTCTTGCCATACTGATTTCTTCTTCGCGGACGTTATTATTATAGGGGCAAATCTCTTTGATTTCGTATTTTCTGCCATTATAAAGCACCATACAATCGACCGCAACACCGCCATCGCAAGAAGAAAAAACACAACGAATGTCAGCTTCTGCAAAGGATTCGCTGCTTTTTTCAAACCGCTCGTGAGGAAAAAACAAGCGGCACACGTTTTCCATTTCATAAAAATATTCCGATTTGTTGAGATACAAATTCATGCTTTTAAAGCCTCAATTACAAAAGGATTCAGCGTACGTTCCACATCCAACGTGGATGCCTTACCGTGTCCCGGATACACACGATAGTCACCCGGGAGATTTGCCAATTTTTTCAATGAGTCAAGCAACCGCTCGTAATTACCTGTGGGCAAATCGGTGCGCCCCGCACCCAAGCGGAATAATGTATCGCCTGTTAAAAGATTGTCGCCACACAAAAATGAAACACTACCGATGGTGTGACCCGGTGTTTCTAAAACAATAACAGTAGCGTTGCCCAGTTTTACTTTACTATCGGAGGTAAATGTGTAGTCAGGAGATAAAGCCTCCTGCTTAACACCAATCGCATCTGCCAGAGAGAAGGCGGCATTGGAAAGCCCACACGCATCCTTAGGATGAATGCATATTTTAGCACCGGTAAGTTCCTTGATAGCCTTGGCACCCAGAATATGATCGAAATGGCGATGGGTCAGTAAAATATATTTCAGTTTACCTGTCAGTTGTTTTACCTTGTTTAGCAAAGCATCATCCGCAAACCCGGGATCAACCACGGCGCACTCACCGGTTTCTTCGTCGGTTAACAAGTAGGCGTTATTATCCATATTACCGTTTTTAATACATTCGATTCTCATAATTTGATCTTCCAATCATCGGTATTCAAAATCAAGGTGACAGGTCCATTATTTTCAATCGACACCTGCATCGATGCACCAAACACACCGCAAGCAACTTTGGATACACCAAGCCGCTTCAGCTCTGCCATAAACAGTTCGTACAGCACATTGGCCTCCTCCGGCCTTTTTGCACCGATAAACGAGGGGCGTCTGCCGTGACTTGTATCAGCGCACAAGGTAAAGTTAGAAACAACAAGTGCCTCTCCTTGCACCTCCAATAACGACAGATTCATTTTATCATTTTCATCGGTAAAAATACGGAGATTGGCAACTTTCTCTGCCATAACTCGGGCATGCTGTTCCGTATCTTCCGAACCAACGCCTAAAAGGATCATAAATCCACGGCCAATTGCTCCGACCTGCTTTCCGTCAACAGCAACAGAAGCCGCTGAAACCCGCTGAATAATAGCTTTCATATGGTTATTTCTTATCCTCCCGTGCGATCCACAGTGATAACATCGCTGATTTTTGAGATTCTGTTGATAATGTTGTTTAAATGCTCGGTTCCCTCGGCACTAATGGTCAAGAAAATTTGGCAATTGCCATCCTTGGTCGCCTTTGCGTTGATAGCGTGCATGGGAACACGCATGCCTGTAAGTGCCAAGGAAATATCCGCAATAATCGAAGGACGGTCAAGTCCCGTTATATACAAAGTTGCCTTAAAGCTCTTGCCAACACCGACAGTAGAAGACCAACGAGCAGGAATCCATCGATCGGGATGCTCGCAACACGCAATATCTTTAGGCACATTGGTGCAATCCCGTTTATGGATTGAAACACCGTGTCCACGGGTTACAAAGCCGATAATATCGTCACCCGGAAGCGGACCGCAACAACTGGAAAATCGTATCAAGCAATTGTCGATTCCCTCGATCTCCACGCCTTCCATCGCTTTTCGGCTTTGCTTTTCGGGGGTGATCTTAGGTTTGGCGGCCGCTTTGCTGGCACTCTTCAGGTTCACGGTATAATACTCACGAATACGAGGCATTAAACGAGAAAGCAAAATACCGCCGTAACCGACAGCAGCATAAAAATCATCTAAAGAGTTGCTGTGGTACACCTTGGCAAAATGTTCGTAGATCTGCTGCCGTTCATCGTCAGTCAAACCGATGATGTTGGTACGAATCTCGCGTTCCAGCAGCATTTTCCCTTCGGCAATATTTTCATCCCGCCGCTCTTTTTTAAACCATGAGCGAATCTTTGAGCGAGCTTCACTGGTTTTGGCTATATTCAACCAATCACGGGCAGGGCCCTTACCCTGCTGATTGGATGTAATAATTTCAATGATTTCCCCATTATTTACCACATAATCAATGGGAACAATGCGACCGTCTACCTTGGCACCAACCATTCGGTTACCAACCGCAGTATGTATGGCATAGGCAAAGTCGATTACCGTAGCGCCCGCAGGCAAACTGGTTACGTCACCCTTAGGTGTGAATACAAACACTTCATCCAGTGTTAGATCGTTTTTAATGCTGGTAACCAATTCATCCGCTTCGCCCGATTCTCTTTGGGCATCCAAAAGCTGACGAATCCAAGTCAGATGTTCGTCCATATTACCTTTAGATGCACCGGTACCCACCTTATACTTCCAATGGGCGGCAATGCCAAATTCAGCAGTATGGTGCATATCGTAGGTTCTGATCTGTACCTCAAACGGTATCCCTTCACGGTCGATCACCGTCGTATGAAGGGATTGATATTGGTTTTGCTTTGGCGTTGAAATATAATCCTTAAAACGACCCGGAATCAAACGAAACACGTCATGAATAATACCCAGAACATTATAACATTCATTTACTGTGTCAACAATAACACGAATGGCATAAATATCGTAAATTTCATCAAAGCTTTTACCTTGCATAAACATTTTGCGGTAAATTCCGTGAATTGATTTGACACGCCCTTCAATATGGATATGTTTTCCCATAGCGGCATCTAATTTTTCAGAAATACGCGCTTGAATGATGCTTAAAAATTCTTTGCGATCCTTCTCGCGCAAGGTTAGAGCATTCAATATCTCCGCATAACCCATGGGGTCTAACTGACGAATACAAAGATCCTCCAGTTCCTCTTTTACACCGCGGATACCGAGTCGGTGTGCAATCGGCGCATATACCTCAATGGTTTCCAGCGAAATATCTCTGCGCTTTTGTTCTCGCAGAGAATCAATGGTGCGCATATTATGCAGACGATCAGCAAGCTTAATAATAATGACGCGGACGTCCTCAGCCATAGCAAACAGCATTTTGCGTAGATTTTCTGACTGTTGTTCCTCGCGGGAATAATAGGGAATTTTACCCAATTTTGTGACGCCATCGACCAACACTGCCACGTCTTTACCAAACATTTTGGCAACCGTCTCAGTGGTAGCATCCGTATCCTCTACCACGTCGTGCAACAAGGCGGACACAATACATTCCGTGTCCATCCCAAGCTCTGTTAAGATCAACGCAACGTTAATGGGATGTTCAATGTACGGCTCACCCGAGCGACGAAACTGCCCCTCATGACATTGAGAAGCAAAATCAAGGGCCTTAACAACCATTTCTCGGTTATACGACGGATTCGCCTCTATCGCCCTTAACAAATCATTCTTTTTTGAAACAAATTGTATCATTATGTAGCCACCAAACTAAGACTGAAGTTTTAAAAGGAACTCCGAATTGGAAAGATCAACCTTGCCCGTAGGGTTCAAGAATGTAATATGGAGATTGTCTCCATCAAAATAATAGTTACAAAAATTATACTCTTCAAATACCTTCAAGGTAACGAACAGTTTCCCTGCAGTTAAGGTCGAACCAATCCGCCACAGCATAACATCGGGCGTAATAACCAAATTGGGATTACAACGAAGATAACGGAAGACGTGGCCCATCTCTTCGCGGGTGGGAATCAAGGACAACCGTTCTTCTTTTGTGGTTGGTTCATTCGCCATCAACCGCTCAAAACACAGCATATCCCGAAACATTCCGTCGTGATCAAAGTCACTGGGACGAATATCCTGCACCACTAACGAAAAAGCAGGCTTGTTTTTATAAGTGGTATAGCGATAAACCAACGCTAGGTCAATTTTGTCACCGTTACGGAAGGGAAATCCAGCATCGGTTATGCCAAATTTCACGCAGACTACCGTTACACCGTCGCGGCTAAGAACCAGACGACGGCTTCTCCCGCCTCCGACAGGCTGAACCGCCGCCAGTTCCATATTAAGAAGGGAAAACACAGGAACGGGGTTTTGACAACCGTGAGGAGCCATGCAGCGAATCGCGCTTGCAGTTTTTTCATCGGCACCATAGGGACTCAGCTTACAATCAATAGACAACTGAGGAACAGGTCGAGGGCCTTTTTGACGGGCATAATCATTGATACGCTGCCTGAACAGATTAATATTTTCTGTTTTAATAGTAAGCCCCGCAGCCAACACGTGACCACCGCATTGGATCAGGCAATCAGAACAGGCGGTCAGTGCTTCAAAAATGTCAAATCCTTCAACACTACGCGCTGATCCTTTAGCTATATCACCATCAATGGACAGCACTATGGTCGGCTTGCCAAATTGGGCGCAAAGCCGTGCTGCAACGATTCCAAGCACCCCGTGGTGCAAATTTTCGTCAGCGAGGACAATGACTCGGTCGTAAAAATGAATGCCACTTTCATATAGTTGTATACGGCAAACATCCGACACAACGCCTTCCACATCTTGACGGCGAATGTTCTCCTGACATATTTCACCTGCCAGATAGCGTGCTTGATCAATATCTTCCGTAGTTAACAGGCAAAATGCACGAAAGCTTTCTCCCATTCGTCCCGCAGCATTGATACGAGGCGCAATAGCGTAAGAAATTTGGTCAGCACCAATAGGATCAACCGCAATATCAGCCGCTTCAACCAATTCTCGCAGACCAATCCGCTCCAAACGATTGAGCACCTGCAAACCCATTTGTACCATAATTCGATTTTCATCTATCAGAGGAACAACGTCAGCAACCGTACCGATTGCCACAAGATCTCCGTAGTATGGCATTAATTCTTCGCAGGCGCAACCTTCTAAAGCGCAGGCCAGTTTAAAGGCAACACCAACTCCTGCATAATCAGTGAAACCGTAGTACCCATCCACATGGGGATCAACTACCGCAACCGCAGGAGGTAAAACTGTACCGGGACGATGATGGTCAGTAACAACAACATCAATCCCCAATGAGTTGGCATATTCAATCTCGTCAATACAGCTAATACCATTGTCTACCGTAATGATTAAAGAAATCTCCAATTCCTTCAGTCGATCTACATTAGAGCGATGCAAACCATACCCCTCTTCTAATCGCTCAGGGATCTCACAGATCACAGGGCAGCCCTTATCGCTTAAATATGAATATAACAAGGCAGAAGCGGTTACACCGTCTGCATCGTAGTCTCCGCACACCGCGATCCGCTCGCGTCGTTGCATTGCCAATTGAATCCGCTCGACAGCCAAATCCATATCAGGCAATTCAAACGGATCAGACAGTTGCTGTTCACAGTGAATAAAGGAATCTATATCATAAGGGTCATCCAAACCGCGAGCTGACAGCAGCAAAGCTACCATAGGATCTACGTCGCACTCAGCGGCCAAAGCCTTGGCCAATTCTTTATTGGTTTGCTTAAAGACCCATCTTTTTCTCGCCATTCCATCCCCCTCCTAACAAATCGCTAATTATAGTTATTATAACACCAATCTAACACTATGTCTATGATTATTTTTTAAAAAATTCTATTGACATTTCATCATATGAGGGATATAATGTAGAAGCATTTGGGCCTATAGCTCAGTTGGGAGAGCGTTCGGTTCGCATCCGAGAGGTCGAGGGTTCGAATCACTTTAGGTCCACCAAAATCGACAAGTTTCGACAGAGACTTGTCGATTTTACTTTTTCACTATTAACTCTTCCCTTTTCACTCTTTTATCTGTCTGAAATTCTTGACAAGTTTCGAAAAGGTGATTTGCTACGCAAAGCGTTGATTATAAATATAATTTATGGTATAATCTAACCGACAAATAAAA
>JAFSIW010000032.1 GCA_017439545.1 Clostridia bacterium
ACGGCGGCGCAAGAAAAAACTCTGACAGAGCGGCTGCGACAAGGCGATGAGTCGGTGCGGGAACAACTAATCACCCACAATTTGCGATTGGTGGTGTACATTGCTCGTAAATTTGACCTGCCCGGCACGGGAATGGAAGACCTGATTTCTATCGGTACCATCGGACTTATCAAGGCGGTGAATACTTTTTCTCCCGAAAAGAACATTAAGCTGGCTACCTATGCTTCCCGATGTATTGAAAACGAGATTTTGATGGTGATTCGCAAAAACGCCGCCCGTAAGGGAGAAATATCGTTGGATGAACCGCTAAATGTAGATTGGGACGGTAATGAATTGCTGTTGTCCGACGTGCTTGGCTCTGACAGCGACTTAGTTGGACGGGGTGTGGAGCAGGACGATGAGTTTCGTACCCTGCGCGGTTTGGTGGAAAAATTGCCTGCCAGAGAGAGGGAAATTATGACCTTGCGCTTTGGCTTGTCGGGACAAGAGGAACTGACCCAAAAGCAGGTGGCTGATCGGTTGGGGATCTCCCAATCCTATATTTCACGTTTGGAAAAACGCATTATTTGTCGATTGAAAGTGGCGCTGGAACAGGGATAATTTCCCATCAATTGACCCATACTACCACCGAAAGGGTGAGGGTAGTATGCAATATCATCGGGTGGAGATCTGCGGGGTTAATACATCCAAATTGACCGTGCTGTCGGAGCAGGAGAAAATGACCTTGCTTCGGGCGGCGCAGCAGGGTGACAAGGCGGCACGGGATCGACTGATCGAGGGCAACCTGCGGTTGGTCCTTAGCGCCGTACAGCGATTTGTTATGCGAGGGGAGAATCCCGACGATCTGTTTCAGGTGGGATGTATCGGATTGATCAAAGCGATTGATCGATTCGATCTGTCTATCGACGTGCGATTTTCAACCTATGCAGTTCCCATGATTTTGGGGGAATTGCGGCGGTATCTGCGGGATAACGGACAGATACGGGTGGCACGGTCCATACGGGACACCGCCTATCACGCTATGCAAACCAAGGAACAGCTGCAAATGACCTATCAGCGTGAGCCTACGGTGGAGGAGATCGCCGCCGCTATGGAACGGCCCAAAGAGGAGATCGTGTTGGCGCTGGAAAGCGTGGTGGAGCCGATTTCGCTCAGTGAGCCCATTTATTCCGACGGGGGCGATACCATATACGTAGAGGATCAGCTGGGAGATCAGGACAGCGACGTGAATTGGCTGGATGAGCTGGCGATGAAGGAGGCCATCCGTAATTTGAATGAGCGGGAAAAACGGATTGTGGCATTGCGCTTTTTGCGGGGCAAGACCCAAACCGAGGTGGCACAAGAGGTGGGGATCTCCCAAGCGCAGGTCAGCCGATTGGAAAAAGGCGCCTTGGATAAAATCAAGGGAGCAATGTGGGCGTAAAAGAAGTAATATTCATCCTTTTGGGGTAAAAAGAAAAGGATGTTAAAGCGTTATATGATAAAGAATTTCTACAACAAACACAAGAAAAACTCCCCGACTACATTTCTGTAATCGGGGAGTTGTTTTAAATATAGAGTTTTACTTTAATATCTTTCCATTTATGCACATGTTGTTTTGTGGATTTGGAATATTTATATTCTTTAGCATCCTTTTCGGTGAGCGTAACTTCTACGAAATTATAGTACGATGGAATTGCTTGCCAGACTTGATAGCAGCCTGTGGTGCTATGCGCAAAAGAGGGAAATAGATTATGTTATTATAGGATATGCCTTTTTATATTCTTCAAGCTCATCAACAAAATCCATGAATTCTTGCTTGGTATAACTAAACATATCTGATAAGTATTTTCCCTGTGCCCTTTGCATAATATTAACTTCAACTTCATAACTATCTGCGTTGTGTTTTGCATTAATTATAACCATATCCCGCTGGTCTTTGTATTCAAAGCAATCAACTTCTCCGTTGGCAAGTTGCAAAGCTATAGTGTGTAGTCTAACAATATCGTCAGTTTGGAAAAGTTCATCCCACAAAACGCCATCACCAATTTTTTCGCCATAATAGCTCACTTGACAGGAAAGTGCATTTTTCCCTATGCTTTCTTCATAAAATTCGGGTGTATCTGTATATCCACCAATCAATATTTCTATTTCAGATTTTTCGTTCTTGAAATACATTTTCCTCACCTCTTAAATACATTATAACATACCTTATGTCCAATAAAAAGGACTTTGCAAAGAAAATCCCGCTGCCAATTTCTCAGCAGAGGGATAATTTGCATTATAAATCTAATTACTTAGTTTCTTTGATAGCAGCCTGAACTGCAATACAACGAGCGATGAGAATAATCCAAAACGGTTGTCAAGTGGACGTTGCTTACGCATCTCTTTCTTTTTTAATCGTCTTATACCGTTCCCAACAACAGATACACCGCCGCAGACAATACGCAAAACAGAGCGGTAACCACGGTGGTCACAACACGGAAGGGCTTGGAGGCGCGAGAGAAGTGCATTCCCAACGCCGTAGCGCCCGATAACATGGCGGGCAGGGCATAGCGGAAGTTTTGGGTGCAAGTCTGGGGAAATTCAAAGCAGAATTGCACGTAGCTGTACAGTGGTACTGCCATTAGTAATAAAAACATCCATGAAATGGGCTTGCGATAATCCCGAATCAGCCACCGCACCGTTGCATACAGACTCAGCGCGATCATTACCACGTTCACCAAAAACAGCCCGTAGCCTGCTGCCATGGCAAAAGGATACGCGGCGCCCATCTCAGGCTTAAATAAGGTGAACTCCCCGAATACTGAGGTTTTCAGCAGCGCAAGAATCAGATTGTATTCATTATAGGGGGTAAACATTCCTTGGTTTTCCCACGCCATAAACAGATGCTGCCATCCGTTTTCCTCCCAGCCGAACAAGCGCTGAACGGTAGTGTAATTGCCCAGATATTGACCGCTTAAGGGAGAAAGTGCGGGCACATAGGTGAGGGGGATATCGTATAGAATAGCGTTTTTCATCGGCCACCACAGGGCGAGGGGGACGCACACCACCCCAAACACGGCGAACTGCCAAAAAATGGCTTTGCCCAAGGGGGAGCGTTTGGCAAGCTCGGTGAACCATTTCCATAAAAACAGCAGAGCGATGCCTACCGCAACTAAGCCGCCGGACAGCTTGGTCATCATAGACAGGCCTACTCCCAAAGCCACCGGTAAAATGGTGGTGATCTTGGGATCCTGATACCAACGCAGGGCGGCAAATACTCCGTATACCGCAAGGGTAAAGGACAGCATATCGTTGTTGACACTGCCTGCCATCCACAGCAGGGTGGGATGAAAACAAACAATCGCCACCATCAGAACCTTGGCAATCCCACTGAGTTTCAAACGGGTGGCAATGCGGGCGACGAGAATCATCACTGCCGAGGAATAAAACACCGTGAGCAGCTGAATATTCTCAAAGGATGCGGCGCGTCCGATGCCCACGCTCCATTGCAGTCGCAACCACAGTCCCGCCAGCAAATGATGGAAGGGGGGATGGTAGATCTGCGACAGTCCCACCGCTGTGGGATCGGTCATAGGTAATTTGAGATAGGTGGCGATGTACTGAATGTACTCAGCGTGACGGTAATCGCTGAACTGTGTAAAGTCCTCAAAATAACTGAACAGCCATACGTCGTGCTGGCGAATGTTAACGGTGGTATACATCGCGTACAGCAAACGGAGCAAAAAGCCAAGGGCGATGAGCAATGCCATCACCCGACGGGCGTTGAGTTTGCCGCTTTGCCACCAAAAAAAGGCGATCAGTAAAACGAGCACAACTCCCACCGAAAGGGTGACCCATACAGGATTCAGCAAGAGAGTTAACCCATATCCCACCAGCGCAATCATGGTAACAAGCAGGGTAATGCCCATCTCTTTTTTGCGGGGAAAACTCCAAAAAAAGCAAACCAAAAGCCCTGCCACCCCAATCAAAATGGGGGTGACAGGGTGGAATCCGACTACGGGAGCGTCTTCTAAGGGTGTGGGTTGGGTAAAAAGCAGACCAAAGGCAAGGCAAAATAACCCCAACGCGGTAATGGGGTGGCTTTTAATCCCCTTATATACCAAATGTCCCAACCGATTCATCAGGCGGTCTCCTCTTTCTTTTCTTCATGATAACTTTGTTCGGTGTTGACCTGCCAAATGACAGATTTGTCGGTGATGCGACCTTCCAGATAATCCACACAGCGCATAGCAGTAACCATGGAGTGGTCCATATTGTTATACCGATGCTGACCGTTACGTCCCACACAATACAGATTGCCGATGCCGTTTAAATAGTCAATGACCTGATCAATCTGATCATAGGTGTCAAAATAAGCGGGATACGCTTTCTTTACCTGCTCCCGATGGGCGTCCAGCACCGTGCCCTCATCAATAATGCCCATTTTTACCAGTTCTGCGGTGGCAAAGTCAATGCATTCATCCTCAGGCAGATTCCAGAATTCGTCTCCCTCATTGCAGAAGTATTCCAATCCAATCCAAACGGTGCTTTGGGGATCGGCTACCATATAAGGTGACCAGTTGTTGAAGATCTGGATCCGTCCCAGCTTTACACCCGTATCCTGCACGTAGATCCAGCAGTCAGGCACAATGTTGCCAAGGGTTTTGACGGTGGTCTCGTTTTTCAGGTGCAGACGAGGCACCAGCAACCCTACGGTTACAAAATCCCGATAAGGAAGACCGTCGGAAATCGCCATCAGTTCCGGGGAGGGGGTGTCGCCGCGAATTCCGTCCATCAGATCCTTAATGGGCATAGTGGAAATAAAAATATCTCCCTCGTACACCGTGTCGCCGCAAACAACTGATACCAAACGTTCGCCCTGCTTGTTCAAAGCAGTGACCTTTTGGTTTTTATAAACCTTACCGCCCATTTGTTCAATCTCAGCGGCAACTGTTTCCCATAATTGACCGGGACCCAGCTTTGGATACCAGAATTGCTCGATGAGAGAGGTTTCTACCTGTGCCTTGTCTTTTTTGCCAAAGGCTTTGTTCCACATATCTTTAATCAGGGCACGAATGGACAAGCCTTTGACCCGTTGCGCGCCCCAATCGGCAGAGATCTCTTTGGGGTGGCGGCCCCAGAGTTTTTCAGTGTAGCCTTCAAAGAACATTCCGTACAGCACACGTCCAAAACGGTTGATGTAAAAATTCTCCAACGAGTCTTCTTTCTTTTTGAAGACTGCCGACCACAAATAACTGCAACCTGCCTTAAAGGTTGCCCAAAGCCCCATGTTTTTAAAGGTCTGCGGCTTCATAGAGATGGGGTAATCAAAGAATTTTTTGTTGTAGTAGATTCGGGATACCCGATCGCGAATCAGCATAACCCGATCTTCGGTGTCGGGAGCGGGACCGCCGTCTACCAAGGGCTTTTGCCGCCCTAAAATGGCATCGTCAAAGGAATCGTCTCCCTGCAAGGGCATAATGCCTTGCCAAAAGGCAACGGCGTCGGGGTCTTTTGAGAAGAAACGGTGACCGCCGATGTCCATACGGTTACCGCCGTGCACCACCGTGCGGGAAATCCCCCCGATGGCATCACTTTCTTCTAAAATTATAACCGAATATTCTTCGGAGTTTTGGCGGAGCAGTTCATAGGCAGCGGTCAATCCCGCAGGGCCTGCCCCAATAATAATGACTCGTTTCATTTGTGCAATCGCTCCTGATTCTTTTTACTGTAAAGCCCAAACTTACGGGCGGCAAAGTTCCACAAAAAGGCGACCATCGTACCGATCGCGCCTACTACCGTGACCATAGGAATGAATCCCAATACCATGTGGTCTAAATTGAGAGCAAATCGTTCCAGCAGGGCAACAGTTACCAGCTTGATGCCAAGTCCGATAATGCCGATGAGAGCAAAGGATAAAAACTCCTTGACCCGATTGATATCCTGATAGCGAAAGACGAAGATCACGCTCAGCAGATAGTTGACTGCTAACCCCACCACAAAGCCTGCGGCGTTGGCAAGTAAAGCGCCGATATCAAACCCCAACAGGTGCAGATCGGCGGCTTGCAGACCGAACACCTCGTAAGAAAGAGTAACGGTCAGTAAATCGACCACTGTGGCAATCCCCCCCACAAACACAAAGCGGAAAAACTGCGTGAAGCCGTTGGTGGTAGGGGTTACGAACAGCTCTTTGGCACGAAAATGAAACAGTAAACCGAAAAACTCCTTGATTGATCGAATCATACGGCAATACTCCCTGCTTGGTCTAAGATATAGGTAGGACCGTAGGGGAATTCCCCCAACATCTCCCGTGTGGTCACACCGGTAAGCACCAGTGCGGTTTCAATTCCGGATTGAATGCCGGCAATAATGTCGGTGTCCATACGATCACCGACGATCACCGTTTCTTCCGGTTCACAGCCCAACAGCTTCATACCGGTACGCATCATTAAGGGATTGGGCTTGCCTAAAAAATAGGCGCTTTTGCCGGTGGCAAGCTCAACGGGAGCGGTTAGCGCGCGGCAGGCGGGCAACATCACGCCGCCTGCGCCGGGCCCCGTGGTGTCGGGATTGGTGCCAATGAGCTTGGCACCCTCGCACACCAGTTTGACCGCCTTGGCGATGGATTGATAGTTGTAATTCTGAGTTTCCCCAATGACCACGTAATCGGGATTCACGTCATTCATGCTCAGTCCCGCCTGATACAAGGCGTTGTGCAGACCGGCTTCCCCTACACAGTAAACCGAGCCGCCGGGGCATTGACTGCGAATAAAATCCGCCGTTGCCAGAGCGCTGGTGTAAAAGTGAGAGGGATCGACCGATAATCCCATCCGTGCCAGCTTTTGTGAAAGCTCCAAAGGGGAGCGCTCGCTGGAATTGGTTAAAAACAAAAATTGTTTGCTCTCAGCGGTCAGCCAATCTACAAAATCCTTGGCGCCGGGGAGCAGTTCGTTGGCGTGATAGATCACACCGTCCATATCACAGATAAACCCCCGCTTTTGGCGGATGGTTTGTAATGTTCGTTCCATTTGATTCACCTCAGTTTAATTATACAACAAGCAGGATGGGTTTTCAATGTTTTTTTCAACAAACAGTAAAACAGAGCGGTGAGACCGCTCTGTTCCATTTTACGAATGTGCGATTGTCTGAAAAAAGTATTCTTCGCTGTCATATTTCAGACTTCTTACGTTGCCATCCTCCCGATGGGAGCGCCATACGTTGTCAAACTGCTCCGTCCCGATTTGCAAAGGACGGATGGGGCGAAACCGTGCCGCAAAGCAATGGGTCTCGGGATTGATTTGTATTTCCTGACAGGTGGCAAGCTGTTCTTTTTCTTCTTTGACAAAGCAGTATTGAGCGGGCAAACCCAAAACGGGAAGACCCTGCTGTCTGATATACAAACTACCCCCTCGGCTTTCTCGGGTAAGGAACATATGCAGCATTGACGACAAATACCCCATTTGACTGATCAAAACGTCATATAAACGGTAGCCCATACCCACGTCCTCGGGCGTGGCGGCAGACAGCGTCTCGGGTAACTGACGGAATATGCGGTCGATCTCTTTAACCGCACGACCAAGAGTATCTTTTTGCCGCAGTATACTGCCCGCTTGTTGCATGAGCCGTTGCGCCTGCAACATCAGTTCTTCGGCAGATTGGCTACCTTGCCAGGTGTCGGGCAAAGTGAGTTTATATGTCAGTTCCGCCTCGCATTCTTTTTGTACCAAATCAAAGGAGTGAGGTAACTGTGAACGCTTGGTATGAACGTAGGTGGCGGCTCGCGTTGCACCCACCATACTTGCGTTCAGAGCACTTCCGTCGGGACAGGAAACTCCGTGAGTACCTGCCGCTTCACCGCACGCAAACAGCCCGTGTACCGAGCTTTGCCACCACAGATCCACCGCAATGCCGCCGTTGTTGTGACCGGGGCAAACTTCAATTTCCAAACGGTCGGTTTTCAGGTCAATACCTTGGTCCAGATACATCTGATAGGCAGGCTCGTTCAATCGAATCAACCGATCGGCAGGAGTGCCCCGATGCGCGCCGTTGCTACATAGATACTCTCTTGTGTCGGTGCCGAGCAGACCAAAGGGGAAATCTTCCCCGCCGCCCGTGTTTTGGGTGAAGTCCAGATATACCCGACGCCCCAAAAGCTCCCGTTCCCGAAAAACAAGTAGATCAATCACCGAGGCAGTGTGCAGTCGTTCGGCATGAAAAGCCCACTGTGATCCTTTTTTGAAGATGCAGGAAAAAGCAAGGGCATAATGCTTGCATCGGTTTATTTTACCCCGTGCCCCTTTGAGAAAGTGGCTGAGAACAAATTCCCGTTCCCGTCCGTTTTCATCCACCGAAATAATGCGGGGCAACGCCTGAAAGCAGGAACTGTTTACCGGAAAGCGGGGGGATACCGAGGTGATCCCGTATTGCCATTCGCTGAGATTCACTCCGATTGCCCCTGCTTCCAAAGCTGCGCCCGTAGCGCCCACCTGACTTGTGGGATAAGCTGTGCGTTCAAACATAGCGGCAGGACCGCCCGTGGCGTAGATCACGTTGGCACAGCAAAACAATGCATAGTGGTTGTCTGCGGTGGGAGAGTAGGCTAACACCCCTCGTACAACACTTTGGTGGGTCAGCACCGATACAACCTGATACCCCTCAAAAACGGGGACTTTATGACGCTTGACCGAGGCGGATAGCTTATGGGCGATTTCTCGCAGGGTGTAAGGTCCCGCCGAGGTAGTGCGACAAGCGGTGTCGTAGGGCGAAGGGTATCCTACGTATTCCCCGTATCGATTGGTGGGAAAGGGGATCCCCAATCCGCACAGTTTATAAAAGCATTGGGCAGACAGAGCCGCCTCACTCAGCGCGTGATCGCCGTCCATGCCGCCGCGGGCCATCAGATCAATTGCCATTTGGTTGACGCTGTCGGTATGATCGCTCCACAAAGAAAGTTTATAATAGGGCTGCTTGGCGGCTAGGGTATTGAAAGAACTGCCTTTCCCCGCTCCTGCGGTCAGTATGGCAAAATCGGTGTCGCCCTGCTCCAGTAGAGTGTCAGCCGCATTCAAACCTGCGACGCCTGCCCCTACGATCAAGGTGGGCAGAGTATATACGTCAACGGTTTTTCCGCTGATGTTGTGTACGCTGTGTTCCATAATACGCTCCTATCAACCGTTTTTATGGGTTTATTATACCATACTTTTTCAAAAAATACAGTAAAAATTTCCCATTCGACAAAACAAGCGAAAAAGCGACAAGAAAGGGATCGGAAGCAACCGTTCCGATCCCTTTGGGATTAGTATACGTTTTTGTTTTGGCGATAGTCTTTCCACACGTTTTCAAAGAAACCGCCGCCTTCGGGCAGGGGACGAACAGGGCGGGTGGTGCACAAAAATTCACCGTTTTGATATTGTGTTTCCTGAATCACTTTGGTGTTTTCTTCACCGTCCAACTTATATCCGAACAAAGCGGGCAACCCTTGGGGGATCACCCCGTCTTCACGGCTGTACAGCGCCGAACCACGACTGTCACCCACTTTACCAAAGGCGAGCATAGCGGTCAGATATCCCTTTTGGCAGATGAGCATATCGTATAAATAATAGGCTTCGCTAATACCTTGTGCGGTGTTAGCATGCACGTTGGCAGTAAAGTTGCCAAGCAATTGATCGATCTCTTTTACGGCTTCTTCCATCTGTTGCCGATTGCGAACACAACCACCTGCCTTGGTCATACGGTTGCGGGCAACGGTAATTTGCTCCCAGGTGTTGGAAGTGTTGCCTGCCACCCCATTGGCAAGTTCCATTTTGGCTTCGATTGCTGCTTTGCAAGCGGTCAGCAAGGAATCGACGCTTGCGGGCTCGCCACTGCCTTTGGCGGCAATGTATTGGGCGGCTCTGGTAGAGCCGACCTGCCCTGCGTTCAGGGCGCTGCCACCGGGACGGAATACCCCGTGACTGCCTGCTACCTCACCGCAGGGGAAGAACCCTTGCAAATTGCTTTGCCACCACAAGTCGATTTCCAGACCGCCGTTGTTGTGTTGGGCGCATACCGCCACTTCCAGCAGGTCGGTTTTCAAATCAACGCCCTTGTCAAGATACAAAGTGTAAGCGGGCTCGTTCATATGAATCAGACGGTCAATGGGAGTGCCGAAATCAGCCCCCGCCGATCGAAGGTAATCGGTAGCTTCTTGCTCTAAACTGTCAAAATCCGGCAACCGATCCAAGGGATTACGGGTGAAATCCAGATATACCTTGCGACCGAACAGTACCGTTTCCTGATACACCAATAGGTCGATGAGCGATGAGCCGTCGATCTTGCGCACGTCAAAGGGCCATTGATATCCTTTTTTGAAGATCATAGACAACGCTTTGGCATCGTCCTTGTAATAATCGGTGATGAATTCCCGTTGCACGCCATCGCTGTCGATGGACACAAATCGGGGCAACACCTGCATATAGGTGCCCGAAACGTTCCAACGGGGAGCGAGGGAAGCCAAACCAAACTGCCATTCGGTGAGATTGCGACCTTTGACCCCTGCTTCCAATGCGGCGCCGGTAGCACCCATTTGGCTTTCGGGGAATACCGAAAGGGCGTACATTCCTGCCGGTCCGCCGGTGGCGTAGATCACGTTTTTGCAGTTAAAAAGAGCAAACCGCTCTTTGGCGGTGGGGGAGTAGGTCATTATCCCTCGCACCCGATCGCCTTCTTTTAACACTGCCACGATCTGATAACCGTCAAAAACGGGGATATTCTTTTTCACAACCTCCTGCTCCAATTGCAAGGTCATAAAGTGGGAGGTAAGAGGACCTACCGAGGTGGCCCGTCCTGCGGTATCGTGGTCGGTCTGATATCCTACGTATTCCCCGTAGCGATTGGTGGGGAAGTCTACCCCAATGGCGCACAGCTTTAAAAAGCTTTTGGCAGAAAGAGCGGCTTCGCACAAAGCAATGTCGCCGTCTACACAGCCGCCTGCAAACAGGTCTTTGGCCATAGCACCTACGCTGTCGGGACAATTTCCCGAAAGAGAGAGCTTGTAATAGGTTTGTTTGTCCGATCCCGTGTTGCGAGAGGTGCCCCGATTGATGCCGTTGGTAACAATAGCAATATCGGTTTGTCCCAATTGATACAGCGTGTCGGCGGCGTTCAAGCCTGCGGCACCGCTGCCCACCACCACGGTGTTCAACGAATAAACCGCCACCTGTTCGCCATTAATGGTTTGAATGGAATGCTCCATATTATGAACTCCTTACAGTCTTTGAATGTGGAAACCGCCGTCGGCATTCATGATATCGCCGGTGCAATAGCACAACCGTTCATCGCACAAAGCGCTGACCGCGCCTGCTACGTCTTCGGGGGTGCCCCAACGGGCAATGGGCAAAATGCCTTGTTCGTGAATGAGTTTGTCATATTTTTCGGTAACCTTAGAGGTCATATCGGTGGCAATGATACCGGGACGCACCTCAAATACGTTGATGGCTTCGCTTGCCAGTCGGTCGGCAAACAGCTTGGTGAGCATAGCAACCCCAGCTTTGGAAACACAGTATTCGCCACGGTTGGTAGAAGAGGTGTAAGCCGAGCAAGAGGAGATGTTCACAATCACGCCTTTTCGCTTTTTACCCATGGGTTGGGCAATCATTTGCTTGGCGACTGCTTGGGTGAGCAAAAGGTTGCCTTTTACGTTCACTCCCATCACAAAATCAAAACTTTCTTCGGACATATCCAACAGATCCGCCCGCACGCGGGGAGCAACCCCTGCATTGTTGACCAGAATATCAATGGCGCCGAATTTTTCCACCGTTTTGACAATCAGTTCGTTGCGGCTTTCATCTTTGGTCAGATCCCCTTTGACGTATAAGGTGCGGCTTTCATCCAGACCGTTTTCTTTCAGGGTGGCTTCTACCACCGCTTCGTCTGCTAAATCCAAAATGGCAATGTTGCAACCGTCGTTATATAATTGTTTGGCAATGGCAAACCCGATTCCTCGGGATGCGCCGGTAATCATCGCAGTTTTCATGTTACAGTCTCCTTTATTTTACACTTTTTCACGCAGATCTTTGGTAGGCTTGGGACGCTTTTCAGCGGGAATAGATTGGTATAGATCGGTATAGTATTTATCCCGCAACACACAACCGGTCACGTTGCCGGTGCGCATCAGGTCGGTGCATTTACTGCAGGCCATACAGCATTTTTTGGGATCCATTTGACCGTTTTCCAACAGTTCGTGAGGAAAATCAGGATAAGCAAAACTTTGCCGTCCCCAGCCTGCCATATCAAACCAACCGTCCTTGATGGCGGCGGCGGCCAAGTGGGGGGCAAACTGCCGCAACCAGGTGAACATGCTGGCAATATAAACGGCATTGGGATTATGTTCTTTCATTTCCCGCACTGTGTTCAGGTGCTTCATCAACTGCTCCAATTGACTGACGGGAGGGACGTACCCTGCGGTGTCAAAGGGACGGTTGACGTGGGGGTTGTAGTAAGGATTACCTGCCGTGCAGTCAATGATGGAAACCCCGTTGCCGATGAGAATATCGACTAATTTTTTGGGCTCGGTCAGATCGGGCTTGCGGAAGTCTTGCTCGTCTACCCCAAAGCCGTAGGGGAAGGGATATTCGTCGTGAATATTCAACCGCACCATCATGGGAATCTCCACTTCTTCCCGAATGCGGCGGGTGACGTTGTTGATCAGACGGGTGCGGTTTTCAAAACTGCCGCCGTATTGACCGGGGCGAAGCCGTGCGCCGGACAGCTCGTTGAGCAAATAACCGTGACAGCATTTAATGTCCACACAGTCTACTCCCGCTTGCTTGGCTAACTTTGCGGCGGCTACGTAAGCGTTTTCCAAAGCATCCAATTCCTCATCGGTAATCACGTGGGGCGTAACACCCTTGGGGTCCCGTTCGGGATCGGGCCATGCCACCACGGGAGCAGGGGAACGGTCGGGGGCTTTGGAATACCGTCCCGAATGGGTGAGTTGAATGGCAATAAAGGGATCACACACACCCTTTTCTTTGGCGACTGCCCGCATTTCTTTGACCATTTCGGCAAAAGCGGGAGCGGTTTGTTCGTTGATCGTCAGTTGCAACGGATTGGCTCTGCCTGTGGGAACCACCGCCGTGGCTTCTATGTACTGAAATGCGGCGCCCGAAGCGGCAAACCGACGGTACCGACGGCGGGTCAGTTCCGAAGGAGCACCCGATACTTCTCCGTCACATCCTTCCATCGCTTGAAAAGCAATGCGGTTGTCCATTTGAATCGAGCCAAAGGAAATGGGCTTTGCGAGCACCGAAAGATCGGTCACGGGGCGCAGGGTCTGACCAATGGCTTTTAAATTGTCGGTCAGATCGTCTAAGGTTTTGTAGGCAAAAACTTTGTGTTCCATAAAATTCTCTCTTTCTTATAACAATTGAACGTGTAGGGTCAAAGGTTGCTTTTCGGCGGTGATTTCAGTTGGGTTCATTGTAATAGTTCCTCCGCAATCAATAGTTGACATTTCTCGCATAAAATTGTACAATACCATTATAAGTGCCCTCACTTCAATATGCAAGGGAAAAAGGGCAGAGAGAATGGTAAAAAAAGGCGGTTCTTGCTATGAAGTATTATTTGTTCCCGAAAAATTTTCAGCATTATTCTATGGAACAGCTGATGGATTCTACAGCAAAAATGGGGTTTGACGGTCCTACCGCTTTGATTCGTGATGGGTATTGGATCTCCCGTACCGATGCCAAAAACGATCTGCCTGCTTTTGTTAAGGCGGCGCAAGCCCGTGGACTTTCGGTCAAATACGGCAGTGCCGACCTGAATATGGAGACCTTGTTGACCCAAAAGGAACCGCTGGATCTTTTAAAATGCTTTGCCGCCAACGGGGTGGAGCAAGTGCGAATGCAATACATGGGTAAGCAAAAAGGAGAAGACGTGCGGGCCTACAAAGAACGGTTTACCCGCATGGCTGAAAATGCCGCCGAAGCAGGTCGCTTGGCGGGGCTTCAATGCGTGGTACAATTGCACGGTTATTTTTATCCCCATAATGCCACCGCCGCGTATGAATGCGTGAAAAATTGTGATCCTACCTATCTGGGTATCAAAATGGATCCCGGTAACAACGTGTGCCAAGAAGGCTTTGAACTGTATTGGTATCAGATCGGTCTGCTTGGTGAATATCTTGCGGCGTTGGGCGCTAAAGACGTGGGTTATTTCCGTAGCGGCGACCCCAACGATCACAACAAAGGCTGGTATCAACGGTGGTTGCCCGCTTATGAGGGTATGATCAATTATAAAGATGTGTTTACTTGGTTGAACGAGGCTTCCTTTCACGGTCCTGTGATCGCTATGCCTTTCTATGAAGCCGAAAGCGACGAAGCAATGGAAACGATTGTTGCCAAGGAATTGGCTTATTTCAAATCCTGCAATGGCGGTGAATGATGATGGCAAAAGGGAAATTGATTGTGATTGAAGGCACCGACGGAAGTGGCAAAGCCACCCAATCCGCCTTGCTTACAAAACGGTTGCAACAAGAAGGATATGCGGTTAAAGAACTGACCTTTCCTTGTTACGGTCAACCTTCTTGCGCCTTGGTAGAAATGTACTTAAAGGGCGAATTCGGTCAAAAACCCGATGATGTGAATTGTTATGCCGCCTCTACCTTTTATGCGGTAGATCGCTACGCTTCCTATAAAAAGGAGTGGGGCAAATTCTATCAAGAAGGGGGAATTTTGGTTGCCAACCGTTACGTGACTTCCAACTTGGTACATCAGATGACCAAATTGCCCTATGAGGAATGG
>JAFSIW010000033.1 GCA_017439545.1 Clostridia bacterium
GACCAAATAAGCATCAAAGAGTACATTGACCCGTTTACGGGTAGCAAGCGTCAGTAGGCAAAAAAGACAGCCGCACGTGAGCGGCTGCCCGAAAAAGTAATGCGGTGCCAAACTTCAGAGACCCCTTTCAGGGGTTTGGCCGGTAATCACCCCTTATAGGGGTGGAGCAAACCACCGGTTGAACCGGTGGTTTTGATTGGTTGGATTATTTTCCCTTTATAAAAATTTTTCTTCCCTTTTTCTCAACATTCGTGTATGATAGAATAGAAATGGTATGGAATATGTTGAAAAAAACAGAAAGCGGTATAACTATGTCTAAAATCAGAAAACAATATTTTGCTCGACTGGTAGGTCGCTGTCTGGTGCTGATAGGATGCGCTTTGATGTTATTCCTTTGGCCTGAGGCATACGGCGTGTTAGAGGGTAAAAACTTTTTTACTCAACTGTCACCCTTGCACATTTTGTGGGGTCTTTGGGTGTTCGATATGTTTTTGCAAATCGTGCCCATCAAGAATAAAGTGCCCTTGGGCTCCCAAAAACTGTTTGCCAATCGGTTTCGCCCTATACGGGAGAAAATCAATACCCAGGCTCTGCGTAGTTACGTGGTGTCCTCTACGAAGGCGGCCTATAAGGTGTTTGTGTTGTGGTGTGCTTTGATTGCCGTTATCGGCGTGTTGTATTTCGCTCACGTGATCGACAAGAATACTCTGTTTTTGATCAGCGTTGTTTTTTATGTGTGCGATTTGATCTGTGTGCTTGTTTGGTGTCCTTTCCGTTTGTTGATGCGGACCCGTTGCTGTACCACTTGCCGAATTTTCAATTGGGATCATCTGATGATGTTTTCTCCCTTAGTGTTCATGGGCGGTTTTTATGCCGTGTCGTTGGTAGCCATTGCCTTTCTTGCTTGGCTTGTGTGGGAACTGTGTGTGATGATGTATCCCGAACGGTTCTGGGATCAGTCCAATGCGGCGCTGAAGTGCAGCGAATGCACGGACAAACTTTGCACCCAATATTGCCAAAAATTACGGTAATAAAAAAAGAGTTTGCTCTTCATTGAGCAAACTCTTTTTTTAGCAAATGATGCCACCGCCAAGCAATTCGTTACCGTTATAGAATACGGCTGATTGCCCCGGTGTGGCGGCCCGTTGGGGCTCGTCGAACTCCACACGGATTCCCGTTTGGCAGGGGATCAGCACAGCAGGGGCGGGGCGGGCGGTGTAGCGGATCTTTACCTGCGCCCGAATCGACTCGGTCAGTGGCTCGCCGCTTAAAAAGGTCACGTCACGGCAGGTGAGAAGGGAGGAGAACAGATCCTCGTTTTCTCCCAATACTATCCGATTGGTCTGCGGCTCTAGCCGTAGCACATATTTGGGTGAGCCAAAAGCGCCTAAGCCCTTGCGCTGCCCAACGGTGTAATGCAAAATCCCCTTGTGGGGACCCATAACCTCGCCTTGCCGATCAACAAATTCTCCTGCGGGGGAGGTAATCCCCATCTGTGATAAAAAGGCGGGATAATTTTTATCGGGAATAAAACAGATCTCTTGACTGTCGGGGGTGTCGCTTGCCGAAATACCTGCTTTGGCGGCGTAGCGGCGCACCTCCTCTTTGTCTACCCCGTATAGGGGTAACAGCAGACGAGATAACACCTCTTGATTCATCTGATACAGCACGTAGGATTGGTCTTTGGCAGAATCTGCCATATGTAAATGATGAATTCCGTCCTCGTCGGTCACAATACGGGCGTAATGCCCTGTGGCAATGCCGTCATAGCCTAACTCCATAGCTTTTTGAAAAAATGCTCCAAACTTCAGAGCTTTATTGCAAAACACGCAGGGATTAGGTGTCAGTCCTTGTTGATAAGCCTGCATAAAAGGATCGACCACGTGATGGCGAAATTCCTTTGAAAAATCAAATACAATGTGGGGAATACCCAATTCCTTCGCCGCTTTACGGGCGGCAGGTACGGGATCGTGGGCATCCCCTTCAAAATAATCTCCCTTGTGCCACAACTGCATGGTAGCACCCGCAACCTCATATCCTTGATCCAACAGCATCGCCGCAACAGCAGAGGAATCCACTCCGCCGCTCATGGCAATCAATATTTTTTTCATACCGTCACCTGTTTACCTTACCAAATTTTTGGGCTCGCCTGCCAAAAAAGAGGCAAGATTGTCGGCTGCCCAATCGATCAGACGGGCGCGTGTCTCTTTGGCCGCCCAGGCGAGATGGGGGGTGATCACTGCGTTTTCGGCGCGAAGCAGAGGGCTCCCGTCAGTGGGAGGCTCCTGACACAGCACGTCTAACGCCGCACCTGCCAGTCGGTGGTTATTCAGAGCGTCAGCCAAAGCCGCTTCATCCACCACGTCACCACGGGTGGTGTTGATCAAAAATGCGGTAGGCTTCATCAACGAAAGGGTTTCTTCGTTGATCAGCCGATAGGTTTGGTCGTTCAGCGGGCAGTGGAGAGAAAGAATGTCGCTGCGGCGAAACAGTTCTTCTTTGGAAACCAATTCATAAGAAACACTCTTCGCTCTGCGACTGTGATAAATGACCTGCATGCCAAAGGCTTCGGCAAGCTTTGCTACCGCTAAGCCGATGTTTCCCAAGCCGAAGATACCAAATGTTTTGCCGCTCAATTCCGTGAGCGGCGCATTCCAAAAGCAAAACCGACGGCAATTTTCCCAGTCTCCCTCCCGCACGGCAGAGGCGTGAGAGCCAACGTGGTTACACAACTCAAGCATTAGGGCGAAAGTATGCTGAGCCACGGCGTTGGTGGAATAAGCAGGCACGTAGGATACGGGGATCCCCAATTCATCTGCCGCTTTTATATCTACCACGTTGTAGCCTGTGGACAGCAATCCGATATAACGAACCCCCTCCAATTGCTCCAGCGTTTCGCGGGGCAGCAGGGTCTTGTTGCTAATGACGATTTCGGCGTTTTTACACCGTTCAACCACTTGATGGGGCTCGGTGGATTCATATGCCGTCACTTTGCCGAAGCGTTCAAAAGGCGCCCAGGAAAGGTCGCCGGGGTTGCAGGTGTAACCGTCTAAAATAACAATGTTCATAAGGTACCGCCTATTCTGAATAAAATAAAAAATATGTTGCAAGTTTATAAAAATTATGGTAAACTACCATTTGATTGATTGTTACGAAAGGGGAGAGCAGATTGGCTGAAGCATTGACCGAGTTTTTCAGCGGTTTAGGGCTGAGCAACGAAATGGTGATTTTTCTGGTTTCGGTTTTGCCGGTGATAGAACTGCGTGGCGGTCTGATTGCCGCCGCTATTTTAGGGGTCAAGTGGTACGTTGCTTTCCCTATTTGTTTTGTGGGGAATATGCTTCCCATTCCCTTTATCCTGCTGTTCATTCGCAAAATTTTTGCCTGGATGAAGCAGGTTCGCTGGCTGAAGAAATGGATCGAAAAGCTGGAAAATAAAACCCGCAAAAAAGGCGCTCGCATTCAAAAGGGTTGGCTGATCGGTCTGATCATTTTCGTAGGCATTCCTTTGCCCGGCACGGGCGGGTGGACGGGTGCGCTGGCCGCCGACCTGTTTGATATTCGCTTTAAGCACGCTTTGCCTGCCATTACGATAGGGGTGGCTCTGGCCGGTGCGATCATGCTGATCTTAACCTATTTCTTCCCCGGATTGTTCGGCTTCGTATTCCAATAATCTGGTGCGAAGCGCCACAAAATCTTCTAACGCCGCCGGTCGGTTTTCGGGATTGCGAAGCAGAGCCGACGGATGAAAGGTACCCATCATCAGGGTGCCTTTTTTGTTGATAAACTGCCCGTGCTGACGGGTGACCCGAAAGGCGGGATCGATCAGCTTTTGGGCGGCGATTCGTCCTAAGCAGACGATGATCTTCGGGCGAATAATGCGCACCTGCTCC
This sequence comes from Clostridia bacterium, assembly GCA_017439545.1. Taxonomy (GTDB): domain Bacteria; phylum Bacillota; class Clostridia; order Oscillospirales; family Acutalibacteraceae; genus UMGS1484. The sequence goes on from JAFSIW010000033.1 coordinate 3,894, forward strand.
CGCAGCCAGCCAAGGCAGGCGTCCTGCTCTTCCGGCTTGGGGTCCCGATTGTGAGGGGGACGGCATTTGACAATGTTGGCAATGTAGCATTTGGTGCGGTCCAGATCAATCACCGTCAGATAATCGTCTAACAGCTTGCCCGCAGGACCCACAAAGGGAGATCCCTGTAGGTCCTCCTGCTCGCCGGGGCCTTCTCCCACAAACAGAACGGGCGCGTGGGGATTGCCCACACCAAACACCACCTGTGTACGGGTGTCGGCAAGGGGACAGTTTCGGCAATCGGCACATAAGGACGCCAATTGGGCTAATTGTTGCTCAACCATATAAATCCCCTTTCCTTCGGTTTTGTACAGTATAACATACCCTTGTGAAAAACACAATTCTTTTATGGGATAAAATTTCTTTCGTCCCCCCCTTGCAAAATCGGTCGGAATCTGTTAGTATAGACCCGTAAAATAATAAAGGAGTGTATTTTATTATGTCTAAACCTGTTTTGATTGAAACTTCTGCCCGTCACATCCACGTAAGCCAAGCCGATCTGGAAACTCTGTTCGGTGCCGGTTATCAGTTGACCCCTAAAAAGGATCTGTCTCAACCCGGTCAATATGCTTGTGAAGAACGGGTAACCGTTGTAGGTCCCAAAAAAGAATTGGCCGGTGTTTCCATTCTCGGACCTGTTCGTCCCGAAACCCAAGTTGAAATTTCTCTGTCTGACGCTCGCGCCATCGGCGTAAAAGCCCTCATTCGTGAATCCGGCGATACCGCAGGCACCATGGGCTGCAAACTGGTTGGCCCTGCCGGCGAAGTGGAGATCGATCACGGCGTGATTTGCGCCAAACGTCATATCCATATGACTACTGCCGATGCTGAAAAATACGGTTTGGAAAACAAACAAATCGTTCGCGTAAAAGCTGCCGGTACCGACCGTGAAACCATTTTTGGTGACGTTGTGGTTCGTGTAAGCGATTCCTTTAGTCTGGCTATGCACATCGATACTGATGAATGCAATGCCGCCGCCATCACTCCCGGCTTCGTCGGCGAAATTCTGGACTAATTGAATGATGCAAAACGCTTGATTCTCTGCGAGGATCAGGCGTTTTTCTTTTTTCTTGCAATTTGTCGAAAAATGGGATATAATAACAGTATTGATGCAAAGGGGGACGACCTGTATGAAAAAACGACTGGTTTGTTTATTGCTTGCGGTTTTGCTGTTGGGAGCAATGCCTGTGTCGGCGGTCGCATCCTCTCCTACGGTTATGGTCGTTTCTGCCCGTTTGTCGGAAAATGAGCTTGCCCTGATCTATTGGTTACAGGGCGCCTCGGCAGGGCAGGAACTTACCTGCCTTGTTACCGACGAAGAAGGCGCCACGTTGCAGGCAATGCAGTTTGCCGCAGAAGAAAACGGATTGCATACGGTAACGATGTCTGCCCGCAAGGTGAATGGGTATCAGCTTTCTCTCGGGGGTACCGATATCGGTACGTACCGTACTGTGAACTTTGCTGATGCGTATACCGCTTCCTGCTTATTTGTGGCTGAAGGGCAAACGGTAGGTTCGTTGAAAGCCGATCTGTCTGCCTTGACCGATGTGACGGTGATGGCAGGGGAGGAAGTTCTTGCTGACGAGGCAACCGTGACGGCAGGACATATTCTGCAGGCGACTTATAACGGACAAAGTGTAACCTGTCCTTTGGTCATTCCCGGCGACGCTACGATGGATGGCAAGGTGAACGCCACCGATGCCTTGCAGATCTTGCGGTATATTGTGGGTAAACAACCTTTGGAGGGGGTCGCTTTTCTTGCTGCTGATTTTCGGCAGAACGGGCAGGTGAGCGCCCAATCAGCGCTGATGATTTTGCAGTATATCGTGGGCAAAATCAATACCCTGTAAAAAAATGAAAAAAATGCTTGCAATCCTTGACGGATTGTGGTATTATAGTTTGGCATTCGAATTTCCGCCGTATTCCTGCGGCGAGATTAATGAATATCATTAAAAGGGCGGTCCAATGCTCCGTCGAATGGGAGTAAGAACGTCACTAAACAACAGGAGGATTTGAAATGGATGCTTTGAAACAGTTGACTGCCGGTCAACTCAAGGAAAATGCTCCCGAAATCGTCATTGGTGACACCGTCAAGGTTCACGTAAACATCAAAGAAGGCGATCGGGAAAGAATTCAGGTTTTTGAGGGTACCATCATTGCCCGTAACGGCAGCGGTATCGCCGAAACCTTCACGGTTCGTCGTGTTTCCTACGGCGTAGGTGTGGAGCGGGTATTCCCCGTACATTCCCCCAACGTTGTAAAGTTGGAAACCACCCGTCACGGTCGTGTTCGTCGCAGCAAGCTGTACTACCTGCGTGATCGTGTTGGTAAGGCCGCTAAGGTTAAAGAGCAAATTCGCTAATTGCGGGTTTCGCCCCAAGTCCCTGAAACGGGGCACACCCAGCGTGTGCCCCGTTTTCCTTTTTTCAATAAACAGAAAGGATGCTTTATACCATGACCGATCAACAAAACCCCGTAGCCGAGCAACCTGCGGTAAATAAAAAACTCCGTGCCAAAAAAGAACTTGCCGAATGGGTAGAAACCATTGTTTCAGCCGTAGTGGTCGTGGTGCTTTTGTTTACTTTCTGCTTCCGTATGGTTGGTATTTCCGGCGATTCTATGATGAACACCCTGCACGATCAGGAGCGGGTTATCCTGCTCAGCGCGGGCTATACGCCCCATCAAGGGGATATTGTGGTGGTCTCGCGGGATTATATGAAGGCCGACAAAGAGCCGATCATTAAACGCATCATTGCCACCCAAGGGCAAGAGGTATATTTGGATTGTGAAAACAATCAGGTGTACGTTGACGGTGTGGCATTGGATGAGCCCTATATCTTTTATGAAGGGGATCCTTTGGTGGAGCACGAGATCATGGTAGAAAATCCCCATGTGGTTAAAGAAGGTCATGTATTCGTGCTGGGCGACCATCGAGATAATTCTCATGATAGCCGCGCCATCGGTGACGTGGATGCGCGTTACATTTTGGGCCGTGCCGTGTTGCGGGTGTTCCCGCTGAATCAAGTGGCGGTGTTGACCAAATGAGTGATACGGTTCGTGTACAGTGGTTTCCCGGTCATATGGCCAAAACCCGCCGTTTAATTCAAGAAAGTCTTCCGTTGATCGACGGCGTGGTGGAGATTGTAGACGCTCGCATTCCCGTGAGTAGCCGCAATCCGGAACTGGACCATTGGCTGGGGGAAAAACCTCGCATTATCCTGCTGAATAAGGCGGATATTGCCGACGAAAGCGCTACCCGTCGGTGGATCGCTTTCTATGCAAAACAAAATATTCTCGCCCTTCCGGTAGATTGCAAAACCGGTAAGGGCTTAAACGGTTTTACCGACAAGGTGAACCAATTGCTGGGAGAGACCTTGGAAAAATTCAAAGCCAAAGGTATGGTGGGTCGCACCCTGCGGCTGATGGTGGTGGGCATTCCCAACGTGGGCAAATCCTCTTTCATCAACCGAATGGCAGGGGGCAACAAAGCCAAGGTGGCAGACAAACCCGGTGTGACCCGAGGCAATCAATGGTTTTCCATTGGCAAGGGCATTGAGTTGATGGATACCGCAGGGGTACTGTGGCCCAAGTTTGACGATGCCACCGTAGGGGAACGATTGGCCTTTACCGGTGCTGTGAAAGACGTGGTAACCGATACCGAACTGTTGGCGGTTCGCCTGCTGGATATCGTGGGACTCAACTACGCCGATCGGCTGGAAGAGCGGTATAAAATGACCGTGCCCAAAGGCATTGACGGGTACGATTTATTGCAACTCATCGGCAAAAAACGGGGGATGCTCATCTCCGGCGGTGAGATTGATACCGAGCGTGCCTCGGTGATGGTGCTGGACGAATATCGCGGGGGAAAATGGGGCCGCATTACTCTGGAATTCCCCGAAGGAGAAGCGTAATGGTTGGATTTGAACATGAACAAGCCGTCCAAAACAACGGCTATGCCTTGGTGTGCGGGGTGGATGAAGCAGGTCGCGGACCGTTGGCAGGTCCCGTTTGCGCCGCCGCGGTGATTTTGCCCGACGGATTGGTGATTGAAGGACTCAACGACTCCAAAAAACTGTCCGAAAAAAAGCGGGAAGCGTTATACGATGTGATCAAAGAACAATCGCTGGCTTATTCCATCGCCTTTGCTTCGGTAGAAGAAATTGAAGAACACAACATTTTGCAAGCCACCTTTATGGCTATGACCCGCGCGGTTGAAGGCTTGCCCGTGTCGGCGGATTTTGCCTTGGTCGACGGCAATAAGATTCCGCCGCAACTGACCGTTCCCGCCCGGTTCGTCATCGGCGGCGACGCTATTTCCGCTTCCATTGCGGCGGCAAGCGTGCTCGCCAAGGTGACCCGTGACCGCTATATGGTGCAAATGGAAGAACAGTATCCCGGTTACGATTTTATAAAACACAAAGGCTACGGCACCAAGGTGCATCGGGATGCTTTGTTAAAACTCGGTCCGTCGCCCATTCATCGCATGAGTTTTTTGGGGAAGATCCTCAAATGAAGCTGAGTGAGAGTAAAAAGAACGGCTTGTGGGGCGAAATTTACGCCGCCCGTTATTTGCGGGATCACGGCTATGAAATATGGGATGCCAACTATCGTACCCGTTTGGGGGAGTTGGACATTGTAGCGTTTAAAGACGACGTTGTGGTCGTGTGCGAGGTGAAGACTCGCAGTCCCCACGGGATCGGTACCCCGGCCGAGGCGGTGGATCGGGATAAACAACGCAAGATCCTGCTGACGGCCGCCCAATTTATGAAAGAGATCGACTACACGGGCACCTATCGGTTCGACGTGATCGAGGTCTATTTACAGCAAGACGGCGGTCATCAGATCAACCACATTGAGCAGGCTTTTGATGCGCAGGCATCGGGACTGCGATAAATTATGAAATTCAGTTCCCCGAAGGAGGACGTTGTAATGAATTATAAAAGCACAAGAGACAACACGGTGAGCGTCAGCTCGGCACAGGCCATTGCCCAGGGTATTTCTACCGACGGTGGTCTGTTTATTCCCGAAACCATCCCCGCTCTTACCATGGCGGATCTGCAAGAAATTGCGGGTATGAACTATGTAGACGCCGCACAAAAGGTGTTGGGCTATTTCCTTACCGACTATACCGCCGAAGAAATTGCCGATTGCGCCAAGGGTGCTTATATCGGTACTTTTGACGACGATCAACCTGCCCCTCTTGCCAAAATCGGCGATAAGGCTTATTCTTTGGAACTGTGGCACGGCCCCACCTGCGCTTTTAAAGATCTGGCTTTGCAGATTCTGCCGTATCTGCTGACCAAAGCCGCTAAAAAGACCGCCGACGGTGAAACCAAGGTCATTCTGGTTGCCACTTCGGGAGATACGGGGAAGGCCGCTTTGGAAGGTTTTGCCGACGTAGAGGGTGTTAAGATTTTGGTGTTTTATCCCAGCGATGGGGTATCGGCCATGCAAAAATTGCAAATGACCACCCAAAAGGGAAATAACGTGGGAGTGTGCGCCATTCACGGTAACTTTGACGATGCCCAGACCGGCGTAAAACAAATCTTTACCGACAAAGAAAAGGCAGCCGCTCTGAAAGTGGGCAATATGGCATTTTCCAGCGCTAACTCCATCAACTGGGGTCGTCTGGTTCCTCAAATCATCTATTACATTTATTCCTATGCCACATTGCTTCGCGAAGGGGTGCTCAACCAAGGCGAAATCATGAACGTGGTGGTTCCCACCGGCAACTTTGGTAATATTCTGGCGGCTTACTACGCCAAACAAATGGGTGTGCCCGTTGGCAAACTGATTTGCGCTTCCAACCAAAATAACATTCTTACCGACTTTATCCGCACCGGTACCTATGATCGCAATCGGGACTTTTATACCACCCTTTCTCCCTCTATGGACATTCTCATTTCCAGCAATCTGGAACGGCTTTTGTATCACCTGACCGACGGGAACGCCGCTCAGGTTAAGGTCTGGATGGAAGAACTGTCCGCTACGGGGAAATACACCGTGGACGAAACCACGCGTCAAAAAATTGCCGATTTGTTCTACGGCGGCTGTGCCGACGATACCAAAACCAAGGCGGCCATTGCCCGTCAGTTTGCAAAAAACGGCTATCTGGCCGATCCCCATACCGGTGTTGCGTTAGACGTATATGAGACCTACGTGGCCGAAACGGGGGACGATACTGTTACGGTCATCGCTTCTACCGCCAGCCCCTTCAAGTTTTCCAAAGGTGTGCTGGAAGCGGTTGGCGAAGCGGCCGACGGAGACGAATTTGCCCTGTGTGAAGCCCTCTCTGCCCGTACCGGCTATGCCATTCCTAAGTCTATTGCCGCGCTAAAAGGGGCAACGCCTCGGTTCACCGATATCTGCGAAAAGCAGGATATGTGGCAACAGGTAGAAAAAATGTTGGGGCTGTAAATAAAAAAAGTCTTCTCTTTACGGAGAAGACTTTGAAAGGTTACCGAATGTCTTTTTCGGGCTTAAAGGTTGCACATACCGTGTCTTGCGAACAGCAGGCAAATTGAGGTCCCACGTCAATGTGAGATGCCGTACAGCGGTCCTGCTCTCCGTGATATACACAGTTTTCAACCTTGCAACAGATTTTCTTATCGTTCTTGCAATCCATTTTTTAACCACCTTTCGCTATTATTATGGCGAGCGTTTGGCGGTATATTCTTGTAAAATTTTTCAAAAAAGAGAGGTGCGGTTTATGTCATTGTTTGCCATTGGCGATACCCACCTCTCTTTTTCTTGCGATAAGCCTATGGACGTGTTCCGTGGCTGGCAGGATTACGTTACCCGCCTTGAAAAAAACTGGCGCGCCGTGGTAGAGGACACCGACACGGTGGTCATTCCCGGTGACCTTTCCTGGGCCATGCGGCTGAAAGATACGTTGGAGGATTTTCGCTTTTTAAACGATCTGCCGGGGGAGAAGATCATCCTCAAAGGCAACCACGATCTGTGGTGGGAAACCATGAAAAAAATGACCGCCTTTTTAGAAGAAAACCATCTGCACCGCCTACACATTTTGCATAATAATTTTTATGAAGCAGGGGAGCTTGCTTTGTGCGGCAGTCGCGGCTGGATCATGGGAGAAGGGGAAGACGACCGCAAGGTGTTGCTCCGAGAAGTGGCACGGCTTGAAACCTCCCTTGCTGCCGCCAAAGACTGCGGCAAAGAGCCCGTTGTGTTTTTGCATTATCCTCCCATTACGCTGGATCGGAAATGTGACGAGATCATTGAGGTGTTGCACCGTTATCAGGTGAAGCGATGCTATTACGGACACTTGCACGGACCTGCTTTGCACAGCGCGGTCAACGGCGAGGTCGACGGGGTCGTTTACCGTGTGGTTTCGGGGGATGCGCTGGAATTTTGTCCCCACCTGATTGAAAAATTCTAAAAAAGTACCAATTTTGCAGGGGTTTTTATCCAAAACCCTTGCACTTTTTACAAGAATAAAAAAATTGCAAAAAAGTAGTAGCATTTTTTGCGATTTTATGATATAGTTTCATTTGGTAATTTATGACTATGCATATAAATTGGAGGAACCAAAAATGTCATTGAAAGCAACCGAAAAGGTAGATACCAACCGCTATGCGATCACCGTTGAGATCGACGCGGAAACTTTTGCCAAAGCAGTGGAAAAGGTAACTGCCAAAGCTCTGAAAAACATCACCATTCCCGGCTTCCGTAAAGGCAAGGCCCCTCGCAACATGATCTATAAAATGTACGGGGAAGACGTGTTCTATCAGGATGCTCTGGAAGAATTGTATCCCGATGCCGCTGATGCCGCTCTGAATGAATCCGGTATTGAATTGGCTGAACAAAAAGTAGATTTTGAACTGGTTTCTATGGATAAAAACGGCGTAACCTTCAAACTGTTGGTTACCGCAAAGCCCGAAGTTACCTTGGGTGACTACAAGGGTCTGAAAGCCGAACGCGCTGTTGTGAAGGTAGAAGATGCCGAAGTAGACGCCGAAATTGCTCAAATGCAAGACCGCAACGCTCGCATCATCACCGTAGAAGGCCGTGCCGCTCAATTGGGCGACACCGCTGTTATCGATTTTGAAGGTTTTGTTGACGGTGTTGCTTTTGAAGGCGGTAAGGGCGAAAGTTACAGCCTTGAACTGGGCTCCGGCTCCTTCATTCCCGGCTTTGAGGAACAATTGGTTGGCAAAAATGCAGGGGACGACGTGGATGTGAACGTCACCTTCCCCGAAGAATATCATGCAGAAGAACTCAAAGGCAAAGAAGCCCTGTTCAAATGCAAGATCCACGAACTGAAAACCAAGGAATTGCCCGAACTGGACGATGAATTTGCCAAAGACGTCAGCGAATTTGACACCTTGGACGAACTGAAAAAGAGCATTGCCGATAAAATTGCCGAAGCCAAGAATGCCCGTGCAGACGGCGAAGTAGAAAACGCTCTGATCGAACAAGTGGTCGCCAATATGACCGTGGAAGTCCCCGATTGCATGGTGGAACAACGCATTGACGATAACGTTCGTGACTTCGAAAACCGCCTGCGGTATCAAGGTCTGGATATGAAGACCTATATGCAATACACCGGCATGGACGAACAAGCCTTCCGTGACGGTTTCCGTGACAACGCTCTCAACCAAGTGAAGATCCGTTTGGCTCTGGAAGCCATTGCCAAGACCGAAAATCTGGAAGCTTCCGAAGAAGAACTGAACGAAGAATATCAAAAGATCGCCGATATGTACAAGATGGAAGCCGATCAGGTGAAAGCCGTGATTGCCGCTAAAGACCTGGCTTCCGACATCACCGCCAACAAGGCAATCGACGTGATCAAGTCTTCTGCCGAAATTTCTGACGCCAAGCCCGCCAAAAAGCCTGCCGCCAAGAAATCTACCACCACCAAGAAGACCACCGCTAAAAAAGAAGAAACCGCAAGTGAAGTAGCCGACGGCGAAGCCAAACCCGCTGCTAAGAAGACTACCGCTACCAAGAAGACCACCACTTCTTCTACGGCAAAGAAGACTACCTCCACTGCGAAAAAGACTACCACCAAAAAAGCAGAGGGTGACGAGGCTGCTGCCGAAAAGAAACCTGCCGCCAAAAAGACCACCACTGCTGCTAAAAAACCTGCCGCTAAAAAAGCTGCAGAACCCAAAGAAGAAAAAGCTGAATAATTTTGGTTTTTCTTACCTATAATTATTTTGGCGCACGGTGGGCGGAACGGTTCGCAAGAATCCGTACACAAACCGTTTGAACAAATCGGATGCCTGCTAATGCCACTTGTGTTAGCAGGCTTTGGTTTTTTATTATGAACTGAATTTTAATTTTGAGGTGAATGCTATGAGTTTAGTACCCTATGTTGTAGAACAAACCGGTAAGGGCGAACGCTCTTATGATATTTTTTCCCGTTTGTTAGACGATCGTATTATCGTACTGTCTGACGAAGTGAACGATGCCACCGCCAGCATTGTCATTGCCCAGTTGCTGTATTTAGAGGGCAAGGATTCCGAAAAGGACATTAACCTGTACATCAATTCTCCCGGCGGCTCGGTATCGGCAGGTCTTGCTATTTATGATACCATGCAGTACATTAAATGCGACGTTTCCACCATTTGCATGGGCATGGCCGCCAGCATGGGCGCCTTTTTGCTGTCCGCAGGGGCCAAAGGCAAACGGTTTGCCCTGCCCAATGCCGAAATTATGATCCACCAACCCTTGGGCGGTGCCAAAGGTCAGGCAACTGAAATTCTCATTGCCGCGGATCACATCAAACGAACCCGGGATAACTTGAATCGCATTTTGGCAGAAAACACCGGCAGATCCTTGGAAGAAATTGCCCGTGATACCGAGCGTGATAACTTTATGACCGCAAATGAAGCCTGCGAATACGGCTTGATCGACAAAGTGATCGAAAGACGCTGACTTTACCTTTAACGAACGGAGAATAGTATGGCAAACCATTCCAATGAAAACTCCATATTTTGCTCTTTTTGCGGTGCGCAGCAAGACGAGGTTCGGATCATGTTCGGAAAAAGCGGTGCATACATTTGCGACCGTTGTGTAGAGCTGTGCAGTGAGACCATGCGGGAACGGGAAAAAGGCCGTAAGGATCGACACACTGCCAAAAACGACCAACCTCTGCTCAAGCCTGCCCAGATCAAAGAAAAATTAGATGAATACGTCATCGGACAGGACGAAGCCAAAAAAGAGCTTTCGGTGGCGGTGTATAATCACTATAAACGGATTTACCATACCGCCGAGAACGAAGTTGAGTTGCAAAAAAGCAACGTGCTGATGCTGGGCCCCACCGGCGTGGGGAAAACCCTGTTGGCGCAAACGCTGGCGCGAATTTTAAATGTTCCCTTTGCCATTGCCGATGCCACCACGCTGACCGAAGCAGGTTACGTGGGGGAAGACGTAGAAAACATTCTGCTTCGCCTGATTCAAGCGGCGGATTTTGACGTAGAAAAGGCTGAGCGGGGCATCATTTACGTGGACGAGATCGATAAGATCGCCCGTAAGTCCGAAAACCCCTCCATCACCCGTGACGTAAGCGGGGAAGGGGTGCAACAGGCGTTGCTGAAGATCTTAGAGGGCACGGTGTCCAATGTCCCCCCGCAGGGTGGTCGCAAACACCCCCAACAAGAGTTTATTCAAATCGATACCACCAACATTCTGTTCATTTGCGCCGGCGCGTTTGACGGACTTTCCGAAGTGATCGCCAAGCGGTTGGGCGGCGGTTCCTTGGGCTTTGGTAATGAGATCAAAACCAAGGACAACTCCTCGGACGAATATCTGTTGGAGCACGTGACTCATCACGATTTGGTGAAATACGGTCTGATTCCTGAAATCGTCGGTCGTTTACCGGTGATCTCTGCCTTGAAAAATCTGGATGAGGCAGCCTTGGTGCAGGTAATGTCCGAGCCTAAAAACTCCATTGTTCGGCAGTATCAGACCTTGTTCCAAATGGACGACGTGGAGCTGTTGTTTGACGAACAGGCATTGCATGCGATTGCGGCCAAGACTCTTTCTCGCAAAACGGGGGCCCGCGGGCTGCGCTCTACGGTAGAAGAACTGTTGGGCGATCTGATGTTTGCGGTGCCGTCGGATGAGACCATCGCGCAAGTAATCATTACCAAAGAGTTTGTGGAAGGTGTGGGTCTGCCCCGCATCACCCGTGACGAAAGCAGAAAGACCAAAACGTTGAAGGTAAACCCGCAAACGAAACAAGTGGTTTCTTAAACCCTCAATCGGCGACGGAATATTCCGCTCGCCGATTGTTGCTGTTCAAATTCTATGAATTTCGGAGATATTTATGTTAGAATTGCAACCTAAAACCTTACCCATCATTGCCTTGCGGGGCTTGGTGGTGTTTCCGGGACTTCCCATTCATTTCGATGTGGGTCGTGCCCACTCCATTGCCGCTGTGCACGAGGCTATGTCGGGAGACGCCTACGTGTTTTTAACGGCGCAACAGGATATTCGTGTGGACGAGCCGGATGCTAATCTGCTGTACCCCGTGGGATGTATTGCTAAAATCACTCAGATATTAAAACTGCCGGGTGACGGTCTGCGTGTGGTGGCAGACGGCGTTTCCCGTGCAGAGATTCGTGCTATGCTCCAAAAAGACCCCTATTTTAAGGGCACGGTCATGCCGTTACCTGCGATTACGGCACCTGCCGATAGTTTACCTGCCGCGGCAATGCTTCGCTCGGTGAAAGACGCTTTCGGTCGCTATGCCGAGGTAAACGTAAAAGTGGCGTCCGACCTTCGGTTTACAGTAGCGGCGGAGCAGGATATCGGTCGTCTGACCGATACCATTGCCGCAGAATTACCTTTTACGGTAGAAGCTAAGCAAGCCTTGCTTGATGAGATCGACGAGCTTACCCGCGGGGAACTGCTGGTATCCGCTTTGGATACCGAGGCGGAATTACTGAAGCTGGAAATCAAGATCGAGCAAAAGGTGCGGGACAGTATGGATGCCAACCAACGGGATTATTACCTGCGGGAGCAACTCAGTGCTATTGCAGAGGAATTGGGAGAAGATGACGATCCAAAAAAAGAGGCAGAAGAATACCGTGACCGTATCAACGCTCTTGCTGCGACTGATGAAATCAAAGACAAGCTGTTGCGTGAAACCAACAAGCTTTTTAAAATGCCATCCGGCTCTCACGAAGCCACCGTGGTCCGTAATTATTTGGACACGGTGCTGGAATTGCCCTTTGGGGTGATGGGTGAGGATTCTCACGATATTACCGCCGCCGCGCAAATTCTGGATGCGGACCATTACGGACTAAAAAAGGTGAAGGAACGAATCTTGGAACTGATGGCGGTACGTACTCTCGCTCCCGATATCAAGGGACAAATTCTCTGTCTGGTAGGTCCTCCCGGTGTGGGTAAGACCTCCATTGCCCGTTCCATTGCTACCTGTATGAATCGGCAATATGTGCGCATCTCTTTGGGCGGTGTACGGGACGAAGCGGATATCCGCGGTCACCGCCGCACCTATATCGGCTCTATGCCCGGTCGTATTATGGAGGCTGTGCGTCAAGCAAAGTGTATGAATCCCTTGATCTTGATGGACGAAATCGATAAGCTGGGTAACGACTATAAGGGAGATCCCTCCGCCGCCTTGTTGGAGGCGCTGGATCCCGAGCAGAACAGCACGTTCCAGGATCATTTTTTGGAAATTCCCTTTGATCTTTCCAAGGTTCTGTTTGTGCTTACCGCCAACGATATGGATGCTATTCCTCCCGCCTTGCGGGATCGGATGGAGATCATTCAACTGACCAGCTATACCAGAGAAGAAAAATATCAGATCGCCAAACAGCATCTGATTCCCAAACAGATAGAGCGTCACGGTCTCACGAACAAGCAATTTCGTTTGTCTTCCGCCGCCCTGTATGGTTTGATCGACGGCTACGTAAAAGAGGCCGGCGTTCGGAACTTAGAGAGGGAGATCGCCTCTCTTTGCCGCAAGTCTGCTAAAATGATCGTTTCGGGCGAGAAGGAGACCGTCAGTCTGAAAACTGCCGATCTTCCGCAAATGTTGGGACCCCGTCGCTTTAAGCCGGAAGTGCCTGCCAAACAAGGAGCGGTAGGCTTGGTAAACGGATTAGCGTGGACCTCCGTGGGCGGCGAATTGCTTCCCATTGAAACCGCCGTGTTTAAGGGAAGCGGCAAGATTCAACTGACCGGCTCGTTGGGTGACGTGATGAAGGAATCGGCGGGTGCGGCCATCAGCTGTATTCGCAGTCGCACCGATTACCTGAACGTGCCCGAACTGTTTTACAGCGAAAACGATCTACATATTCATGCGCCTGAAGGGGCAGTGCCCAAAGACGGTCCCTCGGCAGGTATTACCATGGCAACCGCTTTGATTTCGGCCTTTTCGGGCTGCGCTGTCCGCAGTGACGTGGCTATGACCGGTGAGATTACCATTCGGGGACGGGTGTTGCCCATCGGCGGCTTAAAAGAAAAATCCATGGCGGCTTATAAAGCGGGAATGAAGACCGTGATTCTGCCCAAAGACAATCTGCCCGATCTGGCTGAAGTGGAAGATATTGTAAAAGATAACCTGGAGTTTGTTGGGGTTTCTACCCTGGATGAGGTTTTGCCCGTCGCCTTTGTTGACAGTTCCTATCGCAAAAGCGGTAGCGTGAAAACCGCCAAACGACCCCACTCTGTTTCTGTCACCAAGTCGGTTGTTCCCGGCTTTTGCAAGGGGAGGAAAACGCTGTGAATCTGCATTTAGCAAAATACGAAATGTCGGCCGGCACGTCCCGCCAGTTGCCGACACCCACCTTGCCCGAAATTGTTTTTTCCGGCAAATCCAACGTGGGTAAATCCTCTTTACTCAATAAACTCCTTAACCGCAAGGCGCTGGCGCGGGTGTCTGCCACCCCCGGCAAAACCGTGACCATCAATTTTTATCAAGTGGATACGGTTCGTTTTGTGGACTTTCCCGGTTACGGCTATGCCAAGCGCCCCGATGCGGAACGTCGGCGTTGGTCGGAACTGGCGGAAGGGTATTTTGCTCAAGATCGGAATATCGCCTTATTGGTACAGCTCATCGACATTCGACACCATCATTCCAAGGACGATGAAACGATGCTTCGCTTTTTAGCCGACAGTGGTCTGCCTTTTGTGATCGTGCTGACCAAGGCGGATAAATTAAATAAGACCCAACTGAACAAACGCCTGCAAGAGGTGGAGCAGGAAATGAACTTTTTGCCTGAGGGAATTGAAAAGATCCCTGTTTCCTCCACCAGCGGCAGCGGTATTGATCGGTTGATGGAGCGCATCAACGGTGCGGTCAAAGAAAAAACCACCATTAAGATTATAAAACCAAAAGGAGAATAAATATTATGTTAACCGGTAAACACAACGTAGAGATTGAAACCAGAGATTTTGGTACCATCCGTTTGGAATTGGACGCCGATCACGCTCCTATTTCCACCGAAAACTTCTTGCGTCTTGCCCAAAATGGCTTTTATGACGGTTTGACCTTCCACCGTATTATTTCCGGCTTTATGATCCAAGGCGGCGACCCGCTGGGCAATGGCATGGGAGGATCGGATGAAAAAATCAAAGGAGAATTTTTGGCAAATGGTGTTGCCAATCCCTTAAAACATACCCGCGGCGCTATTTCTATGGCTCGCTCTATGTTTAACGATTCGGCTTCTTCTCAGTTCTTCATCGTTCACGAAGACAGCTTCTTTTTAGACGGTCAGTATGCGGTGTTCGGCTATGTCACCGATGGCATTGAAGTGGTAGATAAGATCTGCGAAGCTACCCCCGTGGTGGACAACAACGGTACCGTAACCAAACCCAATCAACCTGTGATTACCGCTGTGCGGGTGCTGTAAAATGAAAGCCGTATTTTCACAGGAATATCCGTTGAGGGCCTGCGATTTTGACTGTCATCATCACTTGCAGCCTGCCGGGGTAATGGATCTGTTTCAGGATGCCGCAGGTCGGCACGCTATGGAACTGGGAATCGGTTTTCCTCAACTGGCGGCAAAGCATCAGATGTGGATATTGTCGGGGGTGCAGTATGAGGTGGTGGCAACGCCTCATATGTACCAAACCGTGCGGGTGGTCACCTGGCCCTTGCCTGCCTCCTCGGTCACCTGCCGCAGAGAATACCGTATGGAAGCCTTAGACGGTACCTTGCTTGTTAAAGGCACGTCGGATTGGGCGATTATGGACGGTGACAAGCGCAAACTGTTGCGTGCCCGCGAGGTGTATCCCGAAGGTCTCGATTATTGTACCGATCTGTGTTTTGACGAAAAAATGCCCCGTCTTAAAGATTTTGTTCCCGCCGACGAGGGGATGACCGTGATTCCCGGTTTTGCTCAGTTGGATATGAACGGACACGTGAATAATACCAAATATGCCAACTTCATTTTGGATGCCATCCAATGGCAGGAGGGGGACGCTATCGCAGTATTCCAGATCCACTATCGCAAGGAACTGCTGGCACACCAACCCGCCACGGTGTACGTGCAACGGGAAGGGAAAACTATTTTGGCAATGGGAAAGAATTCCGATGGCGAAAGTATGTTCCTTGGACGGATTGCGTTACAATAATGTGAAAGCACTGTTATCTTGCGGGATAACGGTGCTTTTTCTTAAACGAAAGATGTTGACTTATCAACATCTTTGTGATACAATAAGACTTGTTGAAATTTCAACATCTATATTTGAAGCAGGTGAGAAAATTGAAAAACGTCCATATTATCATTGATTCAACGGTGGATCTTCCGTTTTCCCTCAAACAACAGTTGCGGGTCGTGCCCCTTCGGGTTCTGTTTGGCGAGGAAGAATACATTGACGGCGTGACCATTACCCATCAGTCCTTTTATGAAAAGCTGATTGAGAGCGATCGTTTACCCTATACCAGTCAGGCTGCTCCTTGTGATTTTGATGAAAAGTTTAAAGAAATCACTAACAAAGGAGAAAGTGCCGTGGTGCTGACCTTGGCCTCCTCTTTGTCGGGGACCTATCAAAGCGCTTGTATTGCGGCGGCGGAATATGAGAATATCTATGTGGTAGATACCGAAAGTGTTGCCATTGGCAGCGGCATTTTGGCACAGCGGGCATTGCAATTTAAGGAGCAGGGGCTTCCTGCACAAGAGATCGCTTGTCGACTGGAACGAGAAAAAACGCAGGTGCGGGTGGTTGCTTTGGTAGATACGCTGGAATATCTCAAGCGTGGAGGGCGACTGTCGAAAACGGCGGCTGTGGCCGGTGGCTTGTTGAACATTAAGCCGGTGCTTGCTCTGGTCAGCGGTCAGATTCAGCTGCTTGGTAAAGCCCGCGGCTCAAAACAAGGCAACAATCTGCTTATAAAAGAAATTGAAAAGGCAGGCGGCGTAGACTTTGATCGTCCTGTATTGCTGGGATATACCGGTTTATCCGATTTAATGATTAACAAGTATAAAGAAGACAGTGCCCCGCTTTGGAAGCACGCGAAGGAAGATTTACCTGTTACACCCATTGGTAGTGTGATCGGCACCCATGTGGGACCCGATGCGATTGCCGTGGCATTTTTCAGCAAAAATGAAGCATAAAAAAACAGCGTTTGGAGAAAAAACTCCAAACGCTGATATCATCATAACGGTTATTCGCCGATATATTCCCCAATGTAAGGCAGATTGCGATAGTATTCACCACAGTCCAAACCGTAACCGACTACGAATTTGTCGGGAATGGTAAACAAGGAGTAGTCTGCGGTCAGCTCCACCAAGCGACGATCAGGCTTATCCAGCAATGTTACAATGGTCAGCGAAAGCGGCTTGCGGGTGCGCAACATTTTGGCAACGTCGTGCAGGGTGCGACCGGTGTCAATAATATCTTCAACAATTACCACGTGGTAGTTGCTTACGTCCCGATCCAGATCCATGGTGATCTTAACAATACCGGTAGAAACAGTGCCTTCATAATAACTCTTGGCACACATAAAGCCAATCTCACAAGGAACGCTGACGGCACGGCAAAGGTCGGCCATAAATACGAATGCGCCCTTTAAAATGCTTACCAGCAAAATGGGACGTCCGTCGTATAATTTATCGATTTCTTTACCGGCTTTGACAACGGCATCGGCAATTTCTTCCTTTGTGATCATAACCTGAACACGGCTATACATATCTTCCGGAGATTCAATGGGCTTCATACGGATACCACCCTTACAACAATTTTTTTCAGTATACCACGAACGGTTCTTAAATGCAACAAAAATAGCACGAACAAATGAATTTACTGTAGATTTCAGTAAAATATTTCCAATAGGGGTTGCAAAAAAGGCGGGGGAGAGGTTATAATACTTAACGAGGTGATATTTCCTATGAAGATTACAAACGATATTCTGTATATTGGTGTTAATGACCATCAGGTAGACCTGTTTGAAGGGCAATACGTCGTTCCCAACGGGATGTCCTATAATTCCTATGTGATTTTGGATGACAAGATCGCCGTGATGGATACGGTAGACGCCAATTTTACCCACGAATGGTTGGATAATCTGCAACACGCGTTAGACGGTGGAACCCCCGACTATCTGGTGGTACAGCATATGGAGCCCGACCATTCGGCCAATATTATGAATTTTGCCAAGGCGTATCCCGATGCTACCATCGTGTCCTCTGCCAAGGCGTTTCAAATGATGCAAAACTTCTTTGGCACCGATTTTGCCGATCGCCGTGTGGTGGTGGGCGAGGGAGATACCCTGAAGCTGGGTCGCCATACCCTGACCTTTGTCACCGCTCCCATGGTGCATTGGCCGGAGGTCATTGTGACCTATGATTCCACCGATAAAGTGCTGTTTTCTGCCGACGGATTCGGCAAATTCGGCGCGCTGGACGTGGAAGAAGACTGGGCTTGCGAAGCCCGTCGGTATTACATCGGCATTGTGGGCAAATACGGCGCGCAGGTGCAAGCGCTGCTGAAAAAAGCCGCAGGACTGGATATTGCCACCATCTGCCCCTTGCACGGTCCCATTCTCACCGAGAATCTGGGGTATTATCTGGATTTGTATAACACTTGGTCTTCTTATCAACCGGAAGACGAAGGGATTATGATCGCCTACACGTCGGTGTACGGCAACACCAAAAAGGCGGTGCTCGCTCTGGCTGATCAGTTAAAAGCCAACGGTTGCCCCAAAGTGGTGGTCAACGATCTTGCCCGTTGCGATATGGCTGAAGCGGTAGAGGATGCCTTCCGTTATAATAAATTGGTATTGGCAACCACTACCTATAATGCCGATATCTTCCCCTTTATGAAAGAGTTTATCCATCATCTGACCGAACGGAACTTCCAAAACCGCACGGTTGCCTTTATTGAAAACGGCAGTTGGGCACCCCTTGCCGCCAAGGTGATGAAAGGCATGCTGGAAAACAGCAAAAATCTCACCTTTGCCGATACGGTTGTTACCATTCAGTCTGCTTTGAACGAAGACAGCACCAATGCTTTAAAATCCCTTGCAGATGAACTGTGTAAGGATTATCTGGCCCGTCAGGATGCCACCGCCAACAAGAACGATCTGAACGCTTTGTTTAACATTGGCTATGGGCTGTATGTGGTGACCTGTAATGACGGTAAAAAGGACAACGGTCTGATCGTCAATACCGTCACCCAGGTAACCAATACCCCCAATCGCATTGCGGTGACCATCAACAAAGAAAACTATTCCCACCACGTCATCAAGCAAAGCGGCAAAATGAACATCAACTGTCTGAGTCAGGATGCGCCCTTTGCGGTGTTTGAAAAATTCGGCTTCCAAAGCGGTCGTACGGTGAATAAGTTTGAAGGCTGTGAGCCTCTGCGGTCAGATAACGGGCTGGTGTTCCTGCCCCGTCATATCAATTCATTTATGTCGTTGAAGGTAGAACAATACGTGGATCTTGACACCCACGGAATGTTTATTTGTTCGGTGAGCGAGGCACGGGTGATTTCGGACAAAGAAACCATGACCTATACCTATTATCACGAAAACGTGAAACCCAAGCCCCAGACCGACGGCAAAAAAGGCTACGTTTGTAAGATTTGCGGCTACGTGTACGAAGGGGATACCTTACCCGAAGACTACGTTTGTCCCTTGTGTAAACACGGTGCTGTGGATTTTGAACCCATTGAATAAAGGAGAGAACAAATCATGATGAACCAAAACGTACGGGATCTGCTGAATCAGCAAATCAACAAGGAATTCTATTCCGCCTATCTGTATCTGGATTTTTCCAACTATTTTGAAGATCAAGGGTTGGATGGCTTTGCCAACTGGTATATGATTCAGGCACAAGAAGAACGGGATCACGCCATGCTGTTCTATCAATACCTGCAAAACGAAAACCAAAAGGTCACGCTGGAAGCCATCGACAAGCCCGACAAAACCTTTACCTGCCATATGGACGTGTTGAAAGCGGGCTTGGAGCATGAGGAATACGTAACCTCTCTCATCAACGACATTTACGCCGCCGCTTATGAAGTCAAAGACTTCCGTACCATGCAGTTTTTGGATTGGTTTGTCAAAGAACAAGGGGAAGAAGAAACCAATGCCAACGATCTGATCACCAAAATGGAACTGTTCGGCTCTGACCCCAAGAGTTTGTATATGCTCAATCAGGAACTGGCCGCCCGTGTATACAGTGCGCCGTCCTTGGTATTATAAAATTAGGAGGAATACACGATGAAATACGTATGCGACGTATGCGGTTGGGAATATGACGAAACCGTAGGCGATCCCGATAACGGTATTGCCGCCGGCACCAAGTTCGAAGACCTGCCCGACGATTTTACCTGCCCCTTGTGCGGTGTGGGTAAGGATAACTTTTCTGCCGCCGAATAAGGCGTAGCAAACGGAACACCCGTGATCCTTTGATGGGATCACGGGTGTTTACTTATTGTTTTTGAAAGGGGATGCCGCACAACTGTGAGAACTCAGAAAGGGTTTTGTAATATCCGTCGGGATCAGCAGGATAGGCCAATCCGTGCCCCGCACCCTTTACCGTTAACAGCATTTTTTGTCCTCCACAGGCTTCATACATCGCAAGACTCATATCGCAGGGAACAAAATCGTCGGTATCACCGTGAATGAACAAAATGGGCACCTTGCTGTTTTGCACTGCCTTTATGGGAGAGGAGCTGTTCAACCGCAGTTTACCAAACCATCTTGCCCCCAGATGGATAAAGGGGTATAACAGCCGCGGCGGGAGTTTCATATCCCGCACTACCTTCACAATGATCTCTTTGGCAGAGGAAAAACCGCAATCGGCAAGAATGCCTACCACGTTGGGCGGAAGAGGCTTGTCTGCCACAGAGAGCACCGTGGCCGCTCCCATAGAAATGCCGGTGAGCATAATTTTTACGTCGGGTCCCAGCTCTTTGACCGCAAGATCAATCCAAGCCAGGCAATCTTTGCTTTCATGAATGCCAAAGCCGATGACCGACCCCTCGCTTTGTCCGGAGGCTCGTTGATCCACTACCAAGGCGTTACGACCAATGGAAAAGCAGCGCTGTACGCCGCCGCACAGATCCCGTCGGGCAGAGCCGCGGTAGCCGTGAAACATAATCTCAATGGGCGCGCCGGGGAATTTTTCGTAATACTTTCCCCGCAGGGTCAAACCGTCGAAGGAGCGGATTTGGTAATCGGTGTAAGGAAGAGCATCGGTCTCTTTCATCCAGCCTTCCATCGACTCCCGATAGGGCTCGTAGATTTTACCGATAGGAGTATCAAAAATCGTTTTGTCTTGCTTCTGCTTTTTGGTCGCAAAAAAGGTCAGACGGAAGCAAATGTAGGTTAATACCGTTATAAGAATCAGCAACAGCACAATTAGTGCCAACGCAATCCACAACATTTTCATCTTATCATCACCACTAACAGTATACCACCGAAAAAGGGAGATTACAAGAAAATATTGGAGAGGGATTGGAGCGAAAATGGTTGCATTCGGTCATAAAATCGTATATAATCGTACAGGAATATAAAAAAAGGAAAATAGGATTATGACAATCGATGTAAGTTACCCCAATCCCAAGCGGTATAAGACTGCCAAATATCCCATTCGCCAACCCTTGATCATCGTCTGGCTCATCTGGCTGCTTTCAAAAATGATGCTGATGGGCAAGCGGTATCGGGTAGAAAAAATCAATATGGAAGGGCTAAAACCACCCTATATGCTGCTGAGCAATCATATGTATTTTATCGACTTTGAATTGGCGGCAATGGGTACCTTTCCCCATCGGGTGAACAACGTGGTGAGCATTGACGGGTATTACCGCCGTCCTTGGCTGATGGAACTCATCGGCGCCATTTGCACCCGAAAGTTTACCATGGATCTGCATTTGGTGAAATCCATCAACCGTGTGCTGAAGCGGGGAGATATTCTTTGTATGTATCCCGAAGCGCGGTACTCTCCCTGCGGCATCACGTCCTATATGCCCGATTCGTTGGGCAAATTGATTCGTATGAACAAGGTGCCTGTGGTGGTCGTGGTACATCACGGCAATTATTTGCATTCCCCCTTCTGGCATTTCAGAAAGAAACGGAAAGTACCTATGCACACCACCATGACGCAGGTGTTGACCGCCGAGCAGGTCAAGAGTATGACGCCTGCCCAAATCAACGAAACCGTACGTGCCGCTATGGAATATGACGAGTATCGGTATCAACGGGAACAGGGCATCTTGGTTAAAGAGACCTTCCGTGCCGAAGGGCTTCATAAAGTGCTGTATCAGTGCCCGCATTGCCTGGCGGAATCTCAAATGGATTCCAAGGGAAGCGAGCTGTTTTGTACCGCTTGCGGTAAACGATGGAATCTGAACGAAGACGGCACCCTTTCGGCGCTTGCGGGAGAAACGGAATTTTCTCACGTGCCCGATTGGTTTAGGTGGGAGCGGGAACAGGTAAAAGCGCAAATTGAACGGGGAGAATACTTCTTTGAGGACGAAGTAGAGGTGTACTCTATGCCTCGTTGCTGGCGGTTTGAAACCTTGGGCAAAGCAACTCTGCGCCATACCATAGAGGATGGCTTTGTGCTGGAAGGCGCTTATAACGGAAAAGACTACCGGATCCATCGTAATCCTATGCAGACCAACAGTTTACATATCGAGTATGATTATTGCTATTTAAAGCCGGAGGATTGTGTGGATATTTCCACCGAAAACGATTCGTTTTATTGCTATCCGGCCTCTAAGAAAAACGTGGTAACCAAGCTGGCGTTTGCAACCGAGATCTTATACGAGATGGCAAGCGCGGCAAAAGAATAAAGAAGGTATTGTTGTGAGATCGTTTTATTTAACACCCAAGCTGTTCGCCTGTATGAAAGGCTATAACGGACAGCAATTGGTCAAAGACCTGATTGCAGGTATTATTGTTGCCATTATCGCCCTGCCTCTTTCCATCGCCTTGGCGCTGGCATCGGGCGTAGAGCCGGCCGCAGGGGTATATACCGCCATTGCCGCAGGATTTGTGGTATCCCTGTTTGGCGGCAGTCGGGTGCAAATTGCCGGTCCTACCACCGCCTTTGCCACCACTGTGGCAGGGATTGTGGCGGTTAAAGGAATGGACGGTTTGTTCATTGCTACCGTGATGGCGGGCATCTTTTTGATTTTGATGGGCGTATTCAAATTAGGTTCGCTGATCAAGTTTATTCCCGGCACCATTACGGTTGGTTTTACCGCAGGGATTGCGGTCACCATTTTAGTAGGGCAAATCAAGGACTTTTTAGGTCTGCAATATGCAAGCGGAGTGAAACCGATCGAAACCTTTGAAAAGATCGAAGCCAACGTTCACGCCATTTCCACCTTTTCCTGGCAAGCCTTGTTGGTTGGTGCGGTATGCCTTTTGATTTTAATCGTGTATCCTAAAATCGAAAAACGGATTCCTCCTTCTTTGATTGCGGTTGTGGTGGGCATCCTGATGGTGAAATTGATTCCCGGCTTGGGAGATCACGTGTTCACCATCGGGGAACTGTACACCATTCCCGCAGGGTTGCCCAAGATCTCATTGAGCGGGATGGATCTGAGTTTTGACAATATTGCTTCCTTGGTGCCCGACGCCTTTACCATTGCCATTTTGGCGGCCATCGAATCCTTGCTTTCCTGCGTGGTGGCTGACTCTATGGTCAACTCCAAGCACAATTCCAATGCGGAATTGGTAGCCCAAGGGCTGGGGAATATCGCCTCGGTGCTGTTTGGCGGCATTCCTGCCACCGGTGCTATTGCCCGTACCGCCGCCAATGCCAAAAACGGCGGTCGCACTCCCGTTGCGGGGATGGTGCACGCTGTGGTGCTGTTGCTGGTGTTGCTGTTTCTAATGCCTTTGGCGGGACTCATTCCCATGCCTGCCATTGCCGCCATTTTGTTTATGGTAGCCTACAATATGAGTGAGTGGAAAAAGTTTGTCCGTATTCTCAAGCGTGCTCCCAAAAGCGACAGCTTTGTCATGGTGCTCACCTTTGTACTGACCGTGGTCTTTGATCTGGTGGTGGCCATTGTGGTGGGGCTCGTGCTGGCGGCCATGCTGTTTATGAAGCGAATGAGCAGTGAAGCCAACGTGGTGGGATGGGAGTATCCCGAAAACGACGCCGACAGCATTGATTTGCGGCAGGTACCCAAACACGTGCGGGTGTATGAGATCAGCGGCCCTATGTTCTTTGGCTCAGCCGAGCGGATTCTGGATATTCAGTTTAAAGATTACACCAAATGCTTGGTGCTTCGGATGCGTGGCGTACCGTCTTTGGACGAATCCGCCATCAGCGCTATGGAATCCTTGTACAAGAAATGTCAGAAAAAGAATGTGACGCTTATCTTCTCTCACGTGAATGCTCAACCATTGGAAGCCTTGAAAAAAGCAGGGCTGTATGATGTGGTGGGCGGAGAATATTTTTGTCCTCACATTGACGACGCTTTGGCATTGGCAGAAACCATAGCGTAAGAAACCATGGGATAGTCGCGTGATTCGATAAAGGTTGACCAAAACCGCGACCTTATGAACGGATATGATGAAGGTTATTACAATATCGTTGTAACGCAATATGAGTCGGATGACCTAAAAGGGTATTTGAACAGCAACGAGATAGTTTATGACAAAAAACAAATGAACGGAAAATATCAAGTTGGATCAGGCCGTATAGTGACCGTCACGCATGATACTCCGTTCATTGAGTACATTGTAACACAAGATGGTAATAGAAGTCAAGAAGACGTTTTAAAGCAACAACTGTAAGGCGTGCCCTCTTTTTTTCATCAGAGGGAGCAACAGGGGCAGAATCGCCACAGCCGCAAGCAGAGACGCCAAAAAGATATTCTGATTGGGAACAAAAGAAGAGGTGCCGTCGGAGTTTTGTACCGTTTGTGCATTGCGTAATACTGCCGCACCGATGGCAGGACCGATGATACCGGGAATCAGCACCTGTCCCACGATCCGTTGCCCTTGAAACATCCCTGCCTTGCCTGCAGGGGTGTGATCCCGCAGCATTGCGCCGAATACCGCCATCCCGGCCAGATAGCCGCACATCATCATCAGCGTGCCCATAAATACGAGAACGGTGTGAGTGAAGAAGTACAAAAGAACAAAACCGCCCATCAACAGCCCTAAAGCAGGGAGTATGGATTTGGTGAAGCCCAGCTTATCGTAACAGCGACCGTACAAAGCGGTGAATGCTCCTGCCAATAAAATGGCGGGGGCAAAAATTAAAACGTAGTTATCCATTTTTAAGGTAACGGTAAAATAAAGGATTAAATAGGGCATAAAGATTTGAATGGCAATACCGAATACCGCATATGCCGCCAGCGTTTGGTAGAATCGAGGATTTTGCCGTATGACCGACGGACGAAAGCCGTAAAAAATGTTTTGAAAATACCGCTCGTTCCCTTGGGTGACAATGGTAGGCTCCCGAATCAGGAAAAATCCCAAAATGCCGATGAGTGTAACCGCGGTGCCGATCACGCCGAAAAAGACAGTCCAATAATGGTTGCTGTCGGGATCGAGCAGCATAGCACCTCCAAATACTACCAGAATGGCCATCAGAGGCATCATAGCGTTAATGCCTTCGGCGGCACCCCGATTGGTGTGGTCGGTGGAATCGGTCAGCCATGCATTAAAGGCGGCATCGTTAGCGGTAGAGCCAAAAAAGGTCATCACGCAATCCATGGCAATTACCAAAGCACAGCCAATAGAAGCGGCGTTGACCGTAGCGCCGAACATACCGTGAATCACGTCGGCACGAATCAGAGCAAAACTCCAGATAGAAAGTCCCCAACAAAGATACCCAATGCAAATAAAGGATTTTCGACGCCCTAATTTGTCAGACAGCGCGCCCATCAACAATGTGGTCAGGGTAGCGGTGAGAGCGGAGGCGGCTACCATTGCCGAGATGGCATCGGCAGAAGCGTGAAATTCCTGATAGATAAATACGTTGAAATACATATTTTCCATTACCCACGCGACCTGTCCCACCAGACTGAAAACGGTCAGTACCACCCAAAAAGTGCGATTGTGTTTATTGGCGTTCATTGTGATTCCACCTTTCTGCCGACTATTATAACACAAATCGGGCGCAAGTACAACGACGGATTTACGGTGGAGCTTCTCAGGCGTAGCGCTTGACAGCCTTCTGCCTTGTGCTATAATGGAAAACAGACAATTTTCGGCAAAAGGCAGTAGGTTTTGTCTATGAAAAAGAAACAGGTTTTTTATTGAACTTTCATATTGAAAACAAATGAAAAATGAAAGGGTTTTTCTCATAAATCAAGAAGAGCTTCGGCAAAATCCGAAACTCTTTTTTCTTTGTATTGATTTTGTGACAAAAAAATGGTACACTACTGTTATACCATTGGTAGGAAGTGTTTTTTGTGAAGCGATGGATCAGTGTTATCCTTTTTATATGTTTAATCGTTACTTTGACAGGTTGTGAGGCAGTAACCGGCAAGGGTGGCGTGATTTATTATGAAGAAACCACCCCGCCCGTGAATGTCGACCCCTTGCTTGCCGCCTCTCAGTCTGAGCGGATCGCGGTGCATCATTTGTTTGAGCCGTTGTTTCGTATTGGTGAAAACGGCAATGTGATTCCTGCGGCGGCACAATCGGTGACCCCGTCGCCCGACGGATTGACTTATACCATTGCTCTGCGGGATGATCTGGTCTGGTCGGATGAACAGCCCATCACCGCCCGCGATTTTGCCTTTGCGTTGCGACGGGTGCTGTTGCCTGAAACCAAAGCCCAGTGTGCGCAACAGTTTTTGTGTATTGCAGGCGCACCTCAGGTGTTGGCAGGCACCGCATCGGCTGATACGTTAGGGATCACGACTCCTGACGATACCACGCTGGTATTGCAGTTGACCGCACCCGACCCCAATTTGACCGCCGCTTTGAGCGGACCGGGGGGAATGCCGTGCCGACAGGACTTTTTTGAAGCCTGCGGCGGCCGTTACGGAATGGGCAAAAAATACGTGATCGCCTCGGGTGGCTATACCGTTACCCGTTGGATCACCGCCGAAAAGGAAGAATTGTTGCGATTAAGCAAGAATAAAAACTATTGGAACAAAGATGCTATGATTCCCGACGGGATCGTGATGAGTTTTGCCGATACGGAAAATCGCTTGTTCCGAATGAAGAAAAACGACGTGGATTGCGGCGCTCTGCCCCAGACGATGGTAGAGGAAGCGACCCGTCAGGAAATGGAAACGCTGTCCTACGGACAGGACGTGTATGGGCTGGTGTTGAACACCGCACCCCAAAAGCCAACGGGCAACCTTGCCTTGCGCAAGGCCTTGATCGGTGCGGTCGATCGGCAAACGGTGGCGTCCTATCTGCCTGCCTACTGTGTTTCCACCGACAGCGTGATGCTGACCCGTCAGTATGATGGTGCGGTTGCTTATTCCTCTCTTGGGTATCACACCGACTTTGCTGCTACTGCACAGCAGAACTTTCGGTCAGCTCTCGCCACACTTGGTGCCGATGCGGTAAAAAACCTCACCCTGTGCTACACCGAACAAGAGGGGATTCGTTCCGCTATCGACAGTATGGTGCAATGTTGGCAAAAACAATTCGGCGTGTACGTGACCGTGCGTGCAATGAGCAATTATGAATTATCCTCGGCGGTGGCAAGCGGCAATTTTGATTTGGCGGTTTGCCCAATGAACAACCCCCAAATGAACTCACGTCAGGTGCTGACTCAATTCGGTAAAGAGGCAGATAGTCCCTACCAAGCCCTTGGCGGTGAAGAATATGATGCGCTTTTAAGCGGGACGGGAAGCCTATCGGCTCGTCAACAAGCAGAGCAATGGCTGTTCCAAAACGGCGTGGTGTTGCCGCTTTACGAAGCCCGCGCTTATTACGTGTATGATACCAAACTGTCGGGACTTTCCGTAGATCCCGTCACCCGCGTGGTGGATTTTACCAAGACGTTAAAATTTTAAAAAAGATGCATAATCTCCTGTGAGCGGTTTATACTATCACTGACCATAGAAAAAGGAGATGATGTACTGTGTTTATGGATCGACTTGCCTTGATTCTCACCATTATCGGGGCGCTGAACTGGGGAAGTATCGGGTTGTTTCAATTTGATATCGTAGCATGGATCGGCGGCGGACAGGATGCTGTAGTCAGCCGTATCGTATATACCCTGGTGGCACTGGCGGGGATCTGGTGTATTTCTTTGTTGTTCCGCGAACGAAGCGCGGTTACGGAGCATCGGGAAATGTAACAAAAAAGGTTGCAATTCTTTGCAACCTTTTTTGCTTTATAGCGCCTTTTCAATGATGGCGACCGCTACGGTAATATCGTCTCCTTTCCCGTCTGGGCAACGGCGACGGGCGTAGTCAGCCAAATGCTCCGCCAACTGGGCGGCAGATCCTTGCTTCCATACCTCCAATTCAACGCCCAACCAATCCGAGCCATCACACAGCGCCCCGTCGGATACCATTACGATCACGTCGCCGGAGGAAAGTCCAACGGCGGTTCGGTCGAAGCAGACCTCTTGTAAAATGCCTGCGGGAAGGGTTTCTCCCTCTACCGAGGCGGCTTTTCCGTTTTTGCGAAGGATAGTAGCGGGCGCGCCGGCTTTAAAGAATTCCGCTTGACCCGAAAACAGATCCAGCAGGGTAACGTCTAACGTGGCAAGAGACTCGTCGGTGGACTTATACAGCATAGCCGAATTGACCACCTTTAAGGCAGAATCGGGATCAAAGCCTGCTCGTAGCAGACGGGCAGTTAACCCCGATGCCATCGCCCCGTCTACCGCCGCGCGACCGCCTTTGCCCATGCCATCGCTGACGATGATAGCAAACCGACCCCGCCCGTCATAAAAACTTTCGCAGGCGTCACCGCATAGTTTATTGTCGTTAAAGTTGTATTGTGCCAGACCGAAATCCACCGAAAACTCCGCTTTTTCCGATAGGGTGATCAATAACGATTGTCCCGAATCGGTAATGGTGGGAACTTCAAACTCTCGGCCGCATTTGTCCTTGAGCATCCGAAGCAGGGCGGTACGATTGACCGACGTACCGTCTGCTTCCAACCGAATCTCGGCGGTCAATCGGTCGTAAGCGTCCACCATACAGCTGATGTCTAATGGATGTAACGAAAGAGCAAACAGAGCGTTTTGGATCTCCTCTGCCACCGTATAATCGTATCGGTGAGAGTTGCGGAATTCCTCTGACAAACCGCCCAACATACGGGAAACCCCGTCAAACTGTTGAGCAATTACCAAGCGGATCTCCTCCAATCGGCGTTGGGCGGCATCTTTGGCAAGGTAATCGGCAAATTGGGTCGCCAGATGATCCAATACCTTTTCCGGATCCACGCAATGCCCTGCAAAAGAAGCGGGCAGATCGTCGGTGGTTACCGCACCCCGTTGTCGCAAAGCCTTGGTGGCGGTCAGTAAAGCTGACAGGGTTTCACCCCGATTGGATTCCCAGCAGTAGATGCGCATACTGCAACTGCGGCAGGCGGCTTGTTCGGTTTGAGAAAATACCCGTTCGAAGGTGGGCGCATTTAACTTCTTCAACTTGGCGGCTACCGCTTCCACCGTTTGTGAAACGTCCTGAACCGCTTCGGATGCAAAGGAAAGCCTCATTACCACGCCGCTACGAAGCCCCTCTACCAGAGAGTGCTGGGGAGCGGGTGCGAATAAGCGGGCAAACCATTGGTTGGCCCGTTTGGGCATCACCATAAACACCACCGAGGCAATGGCGGTCTCATACAACAGAGCGTAGCCGGTGGGATGAAAATTCTGAATGGCTACCAAGCCGTTGGCAATCAAAAAACCGATGGTTACCCCAAATTTGCCAAGAGGAGCAAACATCCCTGCTACCAACCCCGCCAGACATATGCCGATGGCGCCTGCCGTCAGATCGGGATCGTGTAAAAATACGGCAAAGCCGGTGGCAATGCCTGCAATGGCGCCAATGGGCTCTTTGCCGTATCGGGCGGCATACAGCACAATAATGATCGCTACTATGCGGGCAGGGGACAGGTCGTATACTGTCAGTTCCATCAATGCCGTGAGCAGTAGGGTGACCGATACCGCACCTGCGGCAATCTGATGGGTGGTGAGAAACCGACCACCCTTTTCCAATACTTGAAAAAAGCAGGCGAAAAAGTATCCGCCGCCCGCCGCCAAAAAGCATTCGCCTACCATGATAGGGATGGTCTCGGTGGCTTCTCCTGCAATGGTCAGTACCGTCAACACCACAAACAGTGATCCGCCGCCACATAAAGCGGCAAACAGCGGTCGATCTCCCTGCTTAAATAGGGAACGAAGAAAAAACGAGCATAAAGCGCACAGCGCCACCGCTCCCATATAACGGACGTTGCTTTGCCCCCCTGTGGGGATCAAATACCCCAACAATGCTCCTGCGGCGGCAGAAAAGGTATATTCACTGCCCACGCCCGCACTCAGAGCAATACCCAAAGGCGAATATACGCTCAACACCTGACAACGAGCAGTAATGAATGCGGCGGCAAAGATGGCCAGATGTGCTGATAGGGTTTGTCCGCCCTTGAGCAGGGTCTGTTTGAGGGGATTGCTTTTCATCGAAGGCTTAATCAAGCCGATTCCTCCTTTATATTCGGATGCTTGTCCCCATTATATTTGTTTCCCCGTACGGTTCTTGTCACTTTGTGTCAGCAGAACTTGCCGAAAGGCGTCACAACGGGGCTTTTGGATAAATCGGGCGAGAAAAGGCATACTATGGTAGGTGTTTTTGTATCCTGAAAGGAGAAAATGGTATGGAATATATATTGTCTTTTGTAATAGGCGGTTTGTTTTGTGTAGCGGGACAGCTTCTCATCGACCTGACCAAGCTGACCCCTGCCCGTATTCTGGTATCCTATGTGGTACTGGGAGTACTGCTCACGGGCATTGGGGTATACGAGCCTCTGGTCGAGCTGGCGGGAGCAGGTGCTACCGTGCCATTGACCGGCTTTGGCTATACCTTGGCAAAAGGGGTAGAGCAGGCGGTGGCGCAATACGGATTGTTGGGTGCTTTGACCGGCGGACTAACCGCAACCGCAGGTGGAATTGCCGCTGCCGTGGTGTTGGGCTGGCTGGCGGGATTGGTTGGACGATCCCGTATGAAATAATTTTGACAAAAAACGCAAAATAATAAAGGAGTTCTCCTTTTTTTCTCGTATAATAGTAGTAGAACGATTTTTTTGCCAAAAAAGGGGGGCGTTTGATGCCGAATGTAAGAGAAACCATTCAACAAGCCGAAGATTTTTTGATTGGTCCTTACGGGGTGAAAAGCCGAGATTCGGCAGGCCGTATGACTCCCGAAGCGGACGATCCGCTTCGCACTTGCTTTCAACGGGATCGGGATCGCATTTTGCATTGCAATGCCTTCCGTAGGTTAAAGTATAAAACGCAGGTGTTTTTGTCTCCCGAGCGTGACCATTACCGGACCCGTCTCACCCACACCTTAGAGGTATCCCAGATTGCCCGCACCATTTCCCGCAGCTTGCGGCTTAACGAAGATCTAACGGAAGCGATTGCTTTGGGACATGATTTGGGGCACACTCCATTTGGTCACGCAGGAGAGCGGGCCCTCACCGGATGTTTTCCCGAGGGATTCCGTCATAACGAGCAAAGCGTTCGTGTGGTGCAGGTGTTGGAGAAAAACGGCAAGGGACTCAATCTTACCCGCGAGGTGATTGACGGAATCGTCAACCATACCAGCGGCGTGGCAACCACGTTAGAGGGGCGAGTCGTGCGACTTTCCGACCGTATCGCCTACATCAATCACGATATTGACGATGCCATTCGTGCCCGCGTGCTGGCAGAGGAAGATATTCCTCTTGCCATCCGTAATCAGCTGGGCGGTGGCCGCACGCAACGGATCAATACGCTGGTCCATTCGGTGGTAGAACACAGCACAGACGATATTCTGATGGAACAAGAGGTAAACGAAGCTTTCGAAGAATTACACGATTTTATGTTCCGTATGGTCTATCGCAATCCCGTTGCCAAAGGGCAAGAGGGGAAGGCGGTAAAAATGGTGCAACAGTTGTATTATTATTTTGTCGAGAATCCCGAACACCTGCCGGCCGAGTATCAACGGGTGTTGGAGCAAGACGGCGTGCGCCGTGCCGCTTGCGACTATATTGCAGGGATGACCGACCGCTATGCGGTGGATATGTACACCGAATTATTTATACCGTATTCTTGGAAATAAAAGAGAAAGGAGGATGCCGCCGTGGCACTGAGCGAAGATTTTTTACTGGAACTGAAACAAAGAAACGATATTGAGTCGGTGGTATCGTCCTACGTCAATATCAAACGAGGAGGACGAAATCCCAAAGGGCTTTGTCCTTTCCATAACGAAAAGACCCCGTCCTTTACTTTGTATCCCGAAAACGGTTCGTTTTACTGCTTCGGATGCGGCACAGGGGGCGATGTGATTCGTTTCATTCGCTTGATCGAAAATCTGGATTACATAGATGCAGTTAAGTTTTTAGCCGATCGCAGCGGTATGCAGATGCCACAGGAGGGGTATGACGATTCCGCCGCCAAGCTAAAGCGTACCATTTACGCCATCAATCGGGAAACGGCGCGTTTTTTTCATACCGCCCTCAAATCGCCCGTGGGGCAGGAGGCTTACAATTACCTGCGTTCCCGCGGTCTGACCGACCGTACCATCGTCCATTTTGGATTGGGGTACGCGCCTGACAGTTGGAGTGATCTGTGCGATCATCTGCGTAAAAAGGGGTATACCGATGAGCAGATGCTGGTGGCAGGGGTTGCCTTTAAAAGCCGTAACGGCAAGGTGTTGGACCGTTTTCGTGCCCGCACCATGTTTCCTATCTTGGACGTGCGAGGAAACGTCATCGCCTTTGGCGGTCGGCGGATGAAGGAAGAGGATTCTGCCAAGTATATCAATACCGCCGATACCCCCGTGTTTAAAAAGAGTCACAACGTGTACGCCCTTAACTTTGCCAAAGGTCACGCCGCCAAACGGCTGATCCTGTGTGAGGGATATATGGATGTGATCGCCCTGCATCAAGCGGGGTTTGAAAATGCGGTTGCCCCGTTGGGCACCGCTTTTACCGAAGAGCAGGCAATGCTTTTGTCCCGCTATACCGACGAGGTGGTGGTAACCATGGATGCCGACGGTGCCGGTCAAAAGGCTACCGAGCGGGCGCTGACCATTCTCACCAAAGCAGGGATCAAAGCACGGGTCATCCATATTCCCGATGGGAAAGATCCTGACGAGTTTATGAAGAAAAACGGAAGGGAGGGTCCCACCAAGTTTTCTGCTTTATTGGAAGGGGCTGCCAACGATACCGAATACCGCCTGTTTCGTGCCGCCCAAGGGCTGGATCTGTCGGTGGATCGGGATCGGGTCGCCTATCTTGAAAAGGCGGCCGACATTCTGGCGGAGCTGACCTCTTCGGTGGAGGTAGACGTGTATGCGGGTCGCATTGCCGACCAATGCGGCATCGCAAAAGAGGCGCTGATCAGCTCGGTCAAGCGAAAAGGTGCCGACTATCGCCGCAAACAGCAGGCACGGCAGGCAAAAACCGTAACCGCTCCCGTGCGTACCGACGGTATCAATCCCAAACGTCCACGCTTTGCCAGAGCCGCCAATGCCGAAGAAGGCTTGCTGGCGGTGCTGATGCGCAACCCCGATTTTGTGCCAAAGGTGGCGGGTGCCATTTCACCGCAGGATTTTATCACCGACTTCAACCGCAAGGTGTATGAAGAACTGCTCCGCCGCGCCAAAGACAATGCCTCCTTTGACCTGACCTTGATGGGTTCGGCCTTTACGGGTGAGGAATTGGGACGGTTGGTACACATTCAGGCAATGGGACAACAGCGTGAAAATTCGTTAGAAGAATGCGCGCTGTGCCATCAGATCATGAAAGAAGAACAACTCAAAGCAAGCCTTTCGCAGGTCGGCGACGACAGCGATGAGGATTATATACAAAAAATGACAGAACTTGCAAAAAACAAGAATAGAGGAGTGACTGAACCATGATTCAGGACGAAAAAACCACCGGGGCCTTGCCCGAAGAACAAGCAGAAAAAGAAGCCGTTATGGAAGAACAGGATGATTTCGGCCCTTCGTTAGAGGAACTGGAACCCAATCTGGAGGATGACAGCGGCGAAGTACCCTTGCTGGATCTGGATTTTATGGATCCTACCGCTGAGGAATTGGCGGCAGAAGAGATTCCCAGTGACGATTTTGATGATGTAAATATTGAAGGGGTTTCTTTGGACGACCCCGTCAAGCTCTACTTGAAAGAAATCGGTCGTGTGCCGTTGCTCACTGCCGAAGAAGAAATCGAATTGGCCATCAAGATTGCCGAAGGGGACGATAAAGCAAAAAAACGCCTGACCGAAGCCAATCTGCGTTTGGTAGTATCCATTGCTAAACGGTACGTGGGTCGCGGTATGCATTTTCTGGATCTGATTCAGGAAGGGAACGTAGGTTTGATTCGCGCGGTAGAAAAATTTGACCATACCAAGGGCTTTAAGTTCTCTACCTATGCCACTTGGTGGATCCGTCAAGCGATTACCCGCGCTATTGCTGACCAAGCAAGAACCATCCGTATTCCCGTGCATATGGTAGAAACCATTAACCGACTGAAAAAAGCCCACTCCCAGTTGCTGCACGAAAACGGCTATGATCCCAGTGAGGAGCAACTTGCCGATTATATGGGACTGACGGTGGAACGGGTGCGTGAAATTATGCGGGTTGCCCAAGAGCCTGTGTCCATGGAAACGCCTATCGGCCCCGAAGAGGATAGCCGATTGGTAGACTTTATCCGTGACGAAGATGCTACTGCTCCCGATGAATCGGCGATGAAGAAGATCACCAACGAGGATATTGACGCAGTACTGAAAACCTTGACTCCCCGTGAAGAAGAGGTAGTTCGTTTGCGGTTCGGTTTGCGAGATGGTCGCTGTCATACCTTGGAAGAGGTGGGCTCTCAATTTGAGGTCACCCGTGAGCGGATTCGTCAAATCGAAGCCAAGGCGTTGCGCAAATTGCGTCATCCGGTGCGCAGTAACAAATTTAAAGATCGATAATTATTTTGAAAAGAGGCAAATTATAAATGAGCGAATGTACCCACGATTGTTCTACCTGCGGCAAGGATTGCGGCAGCAGAACACAACCTCAAAGCTTTTTAGAACAACCCCATGCTACCACTCACGTTAAAAAAGTGATCGCCGTGGTTTCGGGCACGGGGGGCGTTGGCAAATCCATGGTAACTGCTATGCTGGCGGTTTTGGCCGCCCGCAAGGGATATTCTACCGCCGTGCTGGATGCAGACATTACCGGTCCTTCCATTCCCAAAAGCTTCGGCATCAAAGATCGTGCCTTGGCAGATGATGACGGCATTTATCCCGCCCAAACAAAAACCGGCATCAAGGTAATGTCGTTGAATATGCTGCTGGAAAATGAAACTGATCCCGTAGTATGGCGGGGTCCCGTTATCGCAGGCACGGTCAAGCAATTCTGGAGTGACGTGCTGTGGGGCGACGTTGATTATATGTTCATTGACTGCCCGCCCGGCACGGGGGACGTACCTTTGACCGTATTCCAATCCATTCCCGTAGACGGAATTGTGGTGGTTACTTCTCCCCAAGAGTTGGTTTCCATGATCGTGGGCAAAGCCGTTCGTATGGCAGAGCTGATGAACGTTCCCGTGTTGGGTCTGGTAGAAAATATGTCTTATTTTGAATGCCCCGATTGCGGCGGCAAGCACGAGATCTTCGGCAAAAGCCACGTGGAAGAAACCGCCAAGCAATACGGCATTCCCGCTTTTGCTAAAATGCCCATGGATCCCACCTTGGCAGCAGGGGTAGACGCCGGTATGACCGAACTGTTTGACGGCGATTATTTGGATAAGTTGTTTGAAAGCTTGGAGGGATAAGGTATGACCGAGCGGCAACAAAAAGGATGTGAATTATTCGTTAGCGGTTACACCTGCTCCCAATCGGTGTTGCTGGCGTTTTCTGACCTGACAGGGTTGGACGAAACCGTTGGCGGTAAGTTGTCCGGCGTGTTTGGCGGCGGTATGGGCGGACTGCGCAGTGTGTGCGGTGCCGTCACCGGTGCGTTTATGGTAATGGGACTGTTATACGGCTTTTCCGCTCCCTGCGATAATGCCGAAAAAACCTTGGTCTATTCCCGCGTGCGGGAGGTAGCCGCCCGATTTGAACAACAACACGGCACGCTGATTTGCAAAGAATTGTTGGCGGATCTGCCCGGCAAACTGTCGGCTGATCCTTCGGTACGTGACAATGAATACTATCAAGTTCGTCCTTGCGCCATGTTGGTGGCTGATGCGATAGGTATTGTTGAAGCCTATCTGACAGAGAATCCGGTGAAATAATATGATTGCAAATTACCATACCCATACCCGTCGGTGCAATCACGCCGTGGGAGAAGAACGGGAATACATAGAGCACGCCATAAAGGGCGGCTTGCAGGTGTTGGGCTTTGCCGACCACGCACCGATGCCGTTTCACGACGGTTACTATTCCGGCTTTCGTATGCGCGTAGAGCAGACGGCGGAGTATTTTGATACCCTGCGTGCTTTGCAAAAAGAGTATGAAAAAGATATCCGCATTCTCATTGGCTTTGAAGCGGAGTATTATCCCAATGTGTTTGATGATTTTTTGGCACTGGTTGAACCCTTTGCTCCCGATTATCTCATTATGGGGCAACACGCGCTGGACAATGAAGTGGGTGCCCATTTTCCCAGTCAGGCTACAACCGATCCTGCTCTGCTGAAAAAATACGTAGATCAGATCACCGCAGGTCTTGCCACAGGCAAGTTTTTGTATCAAGCCCATCCCGATATGATGCGCTTCGAAGGCGACCCTGCCGTATATGAGAGGGAAATGACTCGTTATCTCAAATTTTGCAAAGAGCAGGATATCCCGGTCGAGATCAATTTGCTGGGAATGATGGACAACCGTTGGTATCCCCGCAAGGAGTTTTGGCCATTGGTCGCCAACGTGGGCAATCGGGTGGTGATCGGGTGTGACGCCCATCGTCCCGACGTGCTCAGTAACAAAGCGTTGCACCGGCAAGGCGAAGAATGGGCCGCGCGGTTTGGCCTTACGGTCACACCTATGTTGGATGTGTAAAAAACTATTGATTCTTCTTGAGTTTTGTGATATAATTCACAATGTATATAGTTAGTTTCCCCCAAATTTATTCGGAGGTGCTTTGATTTATGAAGAAAGTGCTGCAAACCCTTGGCTCTGTATTAACTACTATTTTGGTAGTGTTCACCGTGTTTATTATGATTTTTACCATTGTCTCTTTCAACACGGTAGGCAAGCAAGAGGCCACCATTATGGGCTACAAGCCCAACATCGTTTTGACCGACTCTATGCAGGGTGTGTTCAACGTTGGGGATATTGTGGTTTCTAAAGTGGTAGATACCGCCACCATTCAACCCGGAGACGTGATTACCTTTTATTCGTCCGATCCGGTGAATTACGGCGAAGTCATTACCCATAAGGTGAAAGATCTGACGCAACACAATGGCGAACTCGCTTTCGTTACATATGGTACCACCACCGGTGAGGAGGATGCGTATCCCGCTATTTCTTCCGATGTTTTGGGCAAATATCAGTTCCGTATTCCCAAATTGGGTTATTTGTTCCAATTTTTAAAACAACCCGCCGGTTACTTTACCATTATTTTGATTCCCTTCCTGATCCTCATTGGCATGCAAGCCTTTAAGTTCTTTAAACTGGTCAAGCAGTATCGTAAGGAACAACAGGAGACCTTGGAGGAACAACGTGCCGAAATGGAAAGTGAACGCCTGAAAGCACAGGAAATGATGGATGAACTTAATCGTTTGCGTGCTCAATTGGGCGAGCAAATCGGTGAGAATGCTCCTGCTCCCGTTGCGGAAGAACCTCCCTCCGAATCCTGAGGGGAGGCATTGTAATGGCTGACAAAAACAATCCGAAAGCGGCTGTGGAGTTCAAACGGCAAATGCGTTCCATCTCGCTGATTCTGTTGGTATCGGTCCTTTGTTCGGCTGTTTCTATGGTGCAGTGGTTTTCCGGTGCGCAAGATTATTCTCTGCTTGCCCCAAAACTGGGTTATTCTGCCAGTGTGCAGGCGGTGCAAGCGACTACGTTGCCTTATTCGGGTGATAATCTGCTGTGGTGCGATCGTGAGATCACCTATTGTGATACCTTGATCGATATTCCATCCACTTCTACCTCGGTCAGTTTTGTGGTGTCCAATCTGAGCACCAGCGATCTGGGAATGGAATATGCTTATCGCCTTAGTTATGATGGCAGCATGATGGCGATGGATGATTGGGATAATCTGCCTCTTGCCCCCGGTGAGAGCGAAACCTTTGCCATTGCTGTTGACCCTGCTCGCTACAAGTCGGTTCGATTGCAGGTGTTTACTGCTCCTGCAGGCAATCGGTTGGCGCCGTTTGATAGAACTCCTCTTGAGAACTTCAACGGTACGCTGTATTTGTGCGATGATTTCGATTGGACGGCGTATTTCCAACAGACCGGCATGGACGCTTTGACCTTTAAAAACGTAAGCGGAAATGTGTGCCTGGCAGGACATACCCTGACTGTGCCCGAGATGAAAGTGATTGCCGAGGCAGGCGTATACGGCGTGCTCGCCTTTAGCGACGGAACGTTGATCGTAAACGGCGGCGCCGTGACCGACCAAACCTCACCGCTTCTTTGTGAAGGGGAAGGGAACATTCTGGTGCAATATAGCGGCTTAACAAAAGAATAAGAGTATCAATAAAACAGGGAGATGCTTCGTAAAGAAGCATCTCCCTGCTTTATTATTCATATTGTTTTTCGCCGTTATAGATCAGCATTTTATCCCGGTTGGGTTCCATTTCGGCGGTCGCTACCCGCTCGTTCCATTGTTCGGGAGCAACCGATTCCATAGAAATGGAAATGGCTTGCGGGGGACAACCCCATTCCTCTAAAAACACTTGATTGATTCGTTCGGCCACTCGTTTTTGGGTGGATTCGTCTTTGGGATAGGCTTTGATGGCAATATAAGGCATAACGATCCTCCTTTATAAACTGTCGGCAATGTCCAGCACCAGCCGCTGGGTCTTCTCCCAACCAAGGCAGGGATCGGTAATGGATTTGCCGTATCCTTCTTCGGTGATCTTGCGGCATCCGTCTTGCAGATAACTTTCGATCATCAGCCCTTTGACCAGTCCGCCAACGTCTTTGTTGTAACGGCAGGAGTGGAGTACTTCTTTGGCAATACGGATCTGCTCCAAATATTGTTTGCCGGAGTTGGAGTGGTTTACGTCCACCAATACGGCAGGATTGCTAAGTCCTGATTCGGCGTAGGTTTCGTAAAGATGGAGCAGATCTTCATAGTGATAGTTGGAAAGAGGTTGTCCGTGTTTGTTCACATAGCCACGCAAAATGGCGTGGGCAAGATCGTTGCCTGTGCTGGTAACTTCCCATCCCCGATAAATAAAGGTGTGGGGATTCTGGGCGGCAGTGATGGAGTTCATCATCACCGAAATGTCGCCGCTGGTGGGGTTTTTCATGCCAACGGGAATATCCAGACCGCTGGATGTCAGCCGATGCTCCTGATTCTCCACCGAACGAGCCCCGATGGCAACGTAAGACAGCAGGTCGGAAAGATAACGGTAGTTGTCGGGATACAGCATTTCATCAGCCGTGCCGAAGCCACTTTCTTTCAGCACCCGCATATGCAGTTCTCGAATGGCAACCACCCCTTGGAATAAGTCGGGCTTGCCGTTGGGGTCGGGTTGATGCAAAATGCCTTTGTAGCCGTGTCCCGTGGTGCGGGGCTTGTTGGTGTAAATACGAGGCACCATTACGATTTTATCGGCTACTTTCTCTTGCAAATCCCGCAGGCGGGAAACGTATTCCAGCACCGCATTTTCATCGTCAGCCGAGCAAGGACCGATGACCAGCAAAAACTTGTCACTTTCCCCACGGAAAATGGCTTGAATGGCTTGGTCGTTTTGCTCTTTGACGGCAGCAAGGTGAGGGGTACAGGGATATAACTCCTTGACCTCCATAGGGATGGGCAGTTTGCGGGAAAACTCCATGTTTTTCATGTTCAGGACCTCGTTTTTGCTTTGGGTTTATTGAATAATTGACGGCGAGCGGTAGAAAGTCGCATCATTTCGCGGATCTCCTCCCGATCCTCGGCTTTCAGCAAGGTGTACAGCCGATCAAATTCAGTTTTAAATTTTTCCATGTTGTTCAAAAGCGGCTCTTTGTTCATTAGGAACAATTCACTCCACATTTCGTCGTTGATGGCGGCAATGCGGGTCAGATCACGGAAAGAGTCACCGGTGTAATCCACCAGTTCCTCGCAATCAGTGCAGGTCATTAGGGTGACGGCGATGCAGTGGGTAAGCTGTGAAACAAAACCGATCATATCGTCGTGCTCTTCGGGAGATAGGCAGGAAATGCGGGCAAATCCCAGTTCCCGTCCCAACTCCTTGCACAGTTCAATGGCTTCGGGGGTGTTTTTCTCGGTGGGAGTGACAATGTAGTTGGCGCCTTTAAATATAGAAGCGTCGCTGTTTTGTACCCCGTACACTTCACGACCTGCCATAGGGTGAGCGGCAATAAATTCCACGTCCTCACGCAGCATGGATTGAATGGCATATACGATAGAGCCTTTTACACCGGTTACGTCGGTGATGATTGTGCCCGCCTTGAGCAAATGCTGATAATCGGTCAGCCACTCCAAAAAAGTGTGGGGATATAAGGCAAACACGATCATATTGGCTTCTTGCAACAGACTCGCATCAGGTGTGGTAGCGCCTTTGGTGATAAAGCCCTCCTGCAGGGCAAAATCCAAGGATTCCTGCTCTTTGGTAATGGCGGTAACGGTATAACCGCGGGCGGTGAGGGCGCGGGCGTAACTACCGCCCATCAACCCCAGACCCACAATACAAAAGGTGGTTTGACTGTTTTTGTTGAGTACCATGGTATCTTCCTCATTTTATGATGATCCCGAGGGATCGGAGTTGTTCAAAATAATCGGGATAGCTTTTGCTTACCGCATCAGCCCCTTCAATTTCGCCCCCCACAAGGGTGCAAAGCAGACTTAACGCCATCACAATGCGGTGGTCGTTGTGACCGCATAGGGCTTTCGTGGGGGCGGTTAGGGGAGCAGGGTGTACCGTAATGCGATTTTCTTCTACCGTGACCGGAATGCCAAACTTTTTCAGTTCATCGGCCATGGCTTGTCCCCGATCGCTTTCTTTGATTTTTAATCGGGCGGTGTCGGTGAGCACACAGCCGTGAAAGGCCGCCGCCAAAGCCATATAAACGGGTCCTGAATCGGGACAGTTGGCAAGAGAAATGGTGGGACAACCGGCTTTCAGCGCGGCAAAATCCCGCTGATAAACCTTGTCTCCCTGCAACGAGCGGGGATCCAGTCCGGTTACGGTGACCGCTCCGCCAATCAACCCCAAACCATCTAAAAAAGCGGCGTTGGAATAATCCCCCTCCACCGTCAGATCGGCAGGCTGATAGGTACCTGCTTTCACCTGCAAGGTGGTATCGTTCAGCCATGCGGCATCAATGCCAAATTGGTTGAGGGCTTGCAAGGTCAGGTCAATGTAAGAACGGCTTTCAATGTTGCCTGTCAGGGTAATGGTGCTGTCTTGCCCCGTTAAGGGCAACGCATAAAGCAACCCCGTAATAAATTGACTGCTCACGTTTCCTGCTAAGGTGAAATCGCCGCCGCAAAGAGGACCTGCCACCGTGATTTGATTGTCTTGCTTTATAAATTGCCATTTCTTTTGACGGCACAAATCCTCATATACACTTTGGGGACGTTCTAATAATCGGGGAGCACCCACAAGGGTGTTTGGATGTTCGCTCAATAAACAAAGGGGAATCATAAACCGCAAGGTACTGCCACTTTCCCGACAGGGTAAGGTTTGGTTTTGAACGGCTTTGGGATTTGCTCCCGTAACGGTAGCGACGGCGTCCGCATAGTCTACCGTAGCGCCGAGAGCCCGCAAACAGTCTATCGTGGCAAGAATATCCTGAGAGGGAGCAAGGTTTTGAATGACGCTGATTCCGTGTGCCAAACCTGCGCCCATCAACAGCCGATGGGCCATGCTTTTTGAAGGAGGGGCTTGCACGGTACCCTTGGCTTTGCTTGGCCTAATACAAACGTTCATCTCAGCTCGCTTCCTTTGCGTGGGCAATCAGGGCATCCACACCCCGCAGGTAACCGTCGGTGCCAAGCCCTGTAATGGTGGCAATGCAAGCGGCGCGGATGTAGCTTACTTGTCTAAAATCCTCCCGCTCTTCCACTTTCGAGATATGCACCTCTACGGTGGGCAGGCTGGTAGATTTCACCGCATCCAGCAGGGCAATGGAGGTATGGGTATATGCCCCCGGATTGATGACGATGCCGTCAAACTGCTCAAAATAAGCGCGGTGAATGGCATCCACCAGATCCCCCTCGTGGTTGGACTGGTAAAAATCGGTATCAATTCCTTTTTCATCGCAATAGGTCTTGATTTTATGCAAAAGATCGGCATAGGTTTCTTTGCCGTAGTGGTCGGGCTCCCGAATTCCCAATAAATTCAGATTGGGTCCGTTAAGAATCATCAGTTTCATTTTACAAAATCCTTTATAATTTGATGGGCAACGTGGTCAGCCACTCCGTCAGAAACAATACGCCGGTCGCAAGTATGGCAGTAACGGTCATACCGTTCTTCATACCGTTTGCGAATGGCCCCATCGGAGTTGGCGGTGGGACGGTCGGCAGTGGCGCACAATTGCTCCAAGGGGCGGTCAATAAAATAGAGTTTGCCGTTCAGTCGCAGATGAAATACGTTATCGTCCCGCAAAACGGCACCGCCGCCGGTGGCGACTACCAATCCCGTTTTCGGAGCAATGATTTCTTTGGCTACCTTGGCTTCCACTTCACGGAAAGCCGCTTCGCCGTGTTTTTCAAAATAGTCGGCAATGGGACAACCGATCACCTTGATGATCTCATCGTCCATATCCACAAAGGGACGCCCTAATTCCTCGGCGATCAGCTTGCCCACCGTGGTTTTGCCGCTGCCGGGCATACCGGTCAGCACCACGTTTTCTTTTTGCGCCATCAGCTTGTTGTACACGTCATCGGTGGCGTCATCAGCGAGGGTGGTATCCAAAAAGTGCTCCACCGCTTTTACCGCTTGGGCCACCAGCATATACAAACCGCCTTCGGCAGGTAGCCCCATTTCCTTGGCTTTGAGCACCAAACGGGGGCGCAAGGGATTATAAATGGCATCGATCACACCCTCTAAACGGGGAAAAACCGATGGATCAATGGGCATTCCCTCGGGATGTGGGAACATACCGCAGGGGGTGGTGTTGATGAGAATCTGTGCATCGGTGTGATGAACGAAAATCTCGTCATAGGACACCGTGTCCGCTTCTTTTGGGGTGCGGCTTGCCCGTAACACCGACTTGGCACCCCCATCGGTGGCAATGGCGCGGGCGGTAAGGGAGGTGCCGCCTGTTCCCAGAATCAGCACCTTTTTGCCCTGTAAGGTCAGTCCGTTGCGGGCAATGAGTTGGCTCATTCCAAAATAATCGGTGTTGTAGCCGTACAGCAAGCCGTTTTTGTTTACAACCGTGTTGACCGCGTGAATGGACTTTGCTTGCGGAGCAATGTAATGTAAATGAGGAATCACGTCTTGCTTATAAGGAATGGTCACGTTAATGGCTTTGAACGGCCGCGCAACCATAAAATCATTCAGATCTTCTTTGGCAATCTCTTTGATCTGATAATCATAATCGGTCAGCAGATTGTGGATCTCTTTGGAAAAACTGTGGGTGAGATGCTCCCCAATACAACCGTAATCCATATGTTAGCCTTCTTTCGTAAACCAATCGGTGCCGTAGCGACCTGCCAACAGATCGTACAAGGTCAAAGCGGTCACCGCATTGACTACGTGGCAAGCGCGATGGAAAATGGCGGGATCGTGCCGCCCGTGAATGACAAGATCGGTTTCTTGGTTTTGAATGAAATCCACCGTTTGTTGGGCTTTAGCAATGGAGGGGGTGGGCTTAACGGCACAGCGGAACACAAGAGGCATTGAGTTGGTAATCCCGCCGTTGATGCCGCCGTTGTGATTGGTGGCGGTGACCACCCCACCGT
Source organism: Clostridia bacterium (assembly GCA_017439545.1). Taxonomy (GTDB): domain Bacteria; phylum Bacillota; class Clostridia; order Oscillospirales; family Acutalibacteraceae; genus UMGS1484. Next base: position 47,544 of record JAFSIW010000033.1, read on the forward strand.
TATGCAAACGAATCGGATCGTTGGCCTGACTGCCTTTCATATCGCATAGGGCAAACCCGTCACCGAATTCAACCCCTTTAATGGCGGGCACCGAAAACAGAGCGTGAGAAAGCACACCTTCTACCGTGTCAAACCAAGGCTCGCCAACACCTGCGGGCATTCCGTAAACGGCGGTTTCAATCACACCGCCCACGCTGTCGCCCTCTGCCTTGGCGGCTTCAATGAAAGCCCGCATCGGGTCTTCTAACGAAGGGTCAAGCAGGGGAAAAGGCATATTTTGCAAAGCGGCAATATCCGTTTCTACGTCATCAAAGGAGCGGTCACAATAGGCGCCGCACCGAGAAACGTGGGTGGCAAGGGTGATCCCTTTCCTTCTGAGGGCGTCGGCAACAATAGCGCCTGCCGCCACCAACGCGGCGGTAATCCGTCCCGAAAAATGACCGCCGCCCCGATAATCTTCAAAGCCGTGATATTTCATATATGCGGCATAGTCAGCGTGACCGGGTCTTGCGGCGGCACGCTGATAATCTCCGCTTCGGATGTTTTCATTGGGAATGGTAATACAAAGGGGCGTGCCGGTGGTTTTGCCTTCAAACACGCCGCTTACAATCTGATAACGGTCTGCTTCTACCCGCGCGGGGGCAATCTTGCCGGCAGGGCGGCGAAGGGACAACTTATGCGCAATGGAATCCTCATTAACCGACAAACCGGGGGCGAGTCCGTCCAGTACCGCGCCAATGGCGGGACCGTGACTTTCCCCAAACAAGGTCAGGGTCAAATGGTTGCCAAAACTGTTTTTCATATCCAAAGATCCCCTTCCAAATAGGTTGCTAACTGTTCAAAATGGATTTTGCGCAGTTCAAATTGCCCGATCTCCGGCACAAAGGTAACTGTAATATCAAAGCCGTCTGCTTTTTTGTCGTGAGCGGCAATCATCAGCAGTTGGTTTTTGTTGCATTCGGGATAGGCGGTGGGCAATCCCAACTTGTTCAGCACGGGAATCAGCCGACGGCGCACTTCGTAATTACACATGGGAAGCATGCCCAAGGCCACGCATTCCCCGTGATAGTAGCGGTCGCCAAACAAGGTTTCTACCGCGTGCCCGATGGTATGTCCGAAATTGAGTACCTTACGCAGTCCCTTTTCGGTTTCGTCTTGTTCTACCACCATCCGCTTTAACTTGAGTGAACCGATGATAATGTCTTCCACAATGGCAAAGGGATCGTCCGCTTGCTCGATCAACTCAAATAAGTCCTTATCAAAGGTGGCGGCCATTTTGACCGCTTCGGCCATCCCTGCCGCCACGTGACGGGGAGCAAGGGTCTGTAATGTGTCAGGATCGATCAGCACCTTTTTGGGCTGATAAAACGCCCCTACAATATTTTTCACGCCATCCAGATCAATGGCAACCTTGCCACCGATGGACGAATCCACTTGTGAGAGCAGCGTGGTGGGAATATTGTAAAAATCAATGCCCCGCATAAACGAAGCGGCGGCAAAGCCTGCCAGATCTCCCATCACACCGCCGCCTACTGCAACCACACAATCGGTGCGGGTAAAGCCGTTTTCCAACAGAGTGCGGCAAAGGGTCTCAAAACTTGCCATACACTTGGTGGCTTCGCCCTGAGGCAGGGTAATCACGGTGGGAGCGGCGCATTGATTGGCAATGGTGTCGGCATAAACCGACGGCACACCGTCGTCGGTCACGATCAGCACCTTGCGGTTTAAGTTTAAAAACTCACCCGCTTGGGCTAATACCCCCCGACGCACCACAATATCATAACTACGTTCACCCAACGATAAGGGTAATATCATAATCGGGTCTTCCTTTCGGATAAAATGGGAATTATTCTTGTTCCGACAAGGTGAGATTGCTTTCAAAACAACCTACCACTTTCAGTCGGTCGCATAAAGGAGCCAATTCGCTTAACATGGCTTCCCCTTGGGGAGAATTGAGGTCTCCCTCGGCTTCCACATAAAAATAGTATTGCCATAACAGTTCCTTCATGGGACGGGAGCGCATGGCGCACATATTGAATCCGTATTTACCAATGGTGTTGATGGTTTTGGCCAGTGCGCCTGCTTCATGCTTTACGGTGTAGGTCAGCATAAAATGATTGCCGTGTCCCACCGGGTTTTCGCGGGTGAACACCCCAAAACGGGTGGTGTTACTGCGGCTGGAATTGATGTTTTGCTCCAGCACCGTCAGGCCGTATAAAGCGGCGGTTTCTTTGCTGGCTACCGCCCCTAAAGTGGGATCCTTTTGCTCTGCCACAAATTGAGCGGCCATCGCGGTGTTGGCAAAGGATTCTGCTTCCAATGCGTGCTGTTTGATATAGGGCGCGCATTGCGAAAGAGCCTGAGGATGGCTGTATACCTTGCGGATGTGGTGCTTATCGGTGCCTTCAATCCCCAGCAGATGATGCGTGATGGGCAGTTCGTATACACCGCTGACGGTCAAAGAACCGGAAAACATCAGATCCATAACCTGTCCCACTTCGCCTGCGTAGCTGTTTTCAAAGGGGAGCACCGCCACGTCACATTCTCCGTCGCATACCGCTTTGTAGGCGTCGGCAAAATCTGAAAAGGCAATGAGTTGTGCGGTGGGGAATACCCGACCGGCGGCAATGTGGGCAAAGGCGCCCTCTACCCCCGAATAGGCAACTTTCATTCCTTTTGCCAAACGGAATTGATAGGCGCGGGAGACCGCCATATTATTCTCTAAAAACCGAACGTAATACGAGCGAAGCAGGGGATCGCTGATGCGATTGGCATTCTTTTCAATGACTTCCTGCTCCCGCTGTTCGTTGAGAATGGGCAGACCGTTTTTTTGTTTATATTCGCCCACGGTTTTCACCGCTTCCATCCGTTTGGCGAACAATTCAGCCATCTGACGGTCAACCTCGTCAATGATTTGTCTTGCTTGATGTAAGGCATCCATATTATTCACCTAAATTCAGTTGCTTGGCCAATGCCGCAAAGGCGGGCAGAGAACGCTCAATCATTTCAGGAGACACGCAGTAAGAGATCCGCAGATAATCGGGGGTGCCAAAGTCGGCGCCGGGTACCAATAGCAGTTCGTGTTCTTTGGCAAGCTCGCAAAATGCTTCGGTGTCATCCATAGGGGATTTCATAAACAGATAAAATGCCCCTTGGGGTTTAGAAAGGGTGTAGCCCATAGCGGTTAAATTGTTATACAGGGTATCCCGATTCTGCTTGTAAACAGCCACGTCTGCGGTTTGTCCCAAGCAAGCGGGAATCAGATATTGGAACAGCGCGGGAGCGCACACAAAGCCAAGAGAACGACCTGCGCCGCATACGGCAAAATACAGGTTGTCCGCATCTTCGGCTTTAGAGGATACCAAAATGTAACCAATGCGTTCCCCGGGCAGAGAAAGGGATTTGCTGAACGAATAGCAAACCAAGGTGTTGTCGTAATATTTGGTGAGATAAGGTACGTCCAATCCGTCGTAAGCCAGTTCCCGATAGGGCTCGTCGGCAATCAGATAAATGGCGTGGCCGTATTCTTTTTGTTTTTGCTCCAATACAGCGCACAGGGCTTTTACCGAATCTTCCGACACTACCACACCCGAGGGATTGTTGGGGGAGTTGATGATAATGGCCTTGGTGTGTTCGGTAATGGCATCAGCCACCGCGGCGGGATCGGGCTGAAAATCGGGAGCAGGGCAGTTGACCACCACGGGAGTGCCGCCTGCCTGACGGATGAATACGCTGTATTCAGGGAAGAAGGGCGCCAATACGATCACTTCGTCGTTTTCTTGTGTAATGGCGGTCAAAGACACGGTCAAGGATGCGGCAGCACCTACCGTAAGGTAGATCTTCCGGGGATCAGCCCCTGCATCATAGGTGGTGTTCAGATAATCGGCAATGGCGGTGCGCACACCCAGATCCCCTGCGGCGGTGGTATAAGCGTGCAGCTTGGCGGCAGGAGTGTTGGCAATCAGATCCTGCAGGGTATCGGTGACAATTTGAGGGGCAGGCACGCTGGGATTGCCCAACGAAAAATCAAATACGTTGTCGGCACCGATCTCGGCTTTGCGACGGTTGCCGTATTCAAAAATCTCCCGAATGACTGAGCGTTTGGTACCGAGAGCCAGCATTTTTTCAGAAATCATACAAAACATCTTCTTTCTTGTGGCGTTTACATATAAAAATACATCTTCAAGTATAGCAAAAAAGCCTTAAAAATACAAGGGAAAATTGCCTTTTTATGCAAAAAAATACCGCCCGAAAAGGGCGGTATGGGGGTATAAATCAGGGCAGGGGGATTTGAACGCGCTCGTAAATGCTTGCTTCATCAAGTCGGCTTCCGCCGATTGCGTCAACGTTCACAGTGGTGTTGATTATATCCATATACAGTGTTTGGGTGTCGTTCCGATTGCGGGTGATCCATTGATAAACGAAATAAGTTCCCTCCATGACGGCATCGTTTTGTTCAGGTCTGACGTAGTGGTAGAGGTTGAAGGCCACCTTAGCATACAACTTTTCGACGGGCCCTCGCAGGGTATATACCGTGCCGCTGAATGTCATCCGATCGTATTGTGCCTTGGGCAAATTGACCGAGTAGACCAGCAGATCGCATTGGATGGGAAAAGCAGTTTTGGCTTCTTCCACCTGTTCTGAGGTTTCATTCAGACCGTGGGCGGTCAGATATTCGGCCAGTTCTTCTGGGTTGGTGAGCAGGGCTACGTTTGCCACCGGCTCGCTTTGCTTTTGTTGCAAGGTGCCCAGCACTCCTTGGCGGTTTTGGGAAATCTGTATGATACCGACGGGAAACCATTCAATTTTTCCTACGATTTTTTGCAAGACCATTAAGGCATCCTTGGCAGTGATTTCGTGGTCGTCATCCACCTCGGCGGCGGTGGCTTGGGCTTCTGACAGGGTGGCTTTTCCCACCACCGTTTGTAAGATCAGCAGAGCATCCTCCGCCTCAACCGATTGATTGCCGTCCGCATCCCCGTAAGCCAAAAAAGGAGATTGGGGATAAGCCAGATCATAGCGGATCACGGCAGGGTCTTTGTAACTGTAATTGTAGGTGGTTTCTACGTGAATGGCATCAATATCGGTGATCTTTTCATTGATTTGCACCTGATAGATGCGGTAAAAGACGAGATCTCCACCGGCCCCCGCATCGTCCATCTGCAAGGAAAGGTTCAGGGTACGATCGGCTACGGTCATATCGGCTACCGACCAGGAGCAGCCGGTATGACTGCCGTGTCCCTTAAAGAGCAGTAAGCTTTTGGTTTCAAAATAGGAGTCGTCGTAAGTATCGGCGTAATAGGAGGGTAAGTGAATGTGCTTTAATGCTTCCAGCAATTCAGTGCGGGTGTTGCATAAGTAGACCGAATCCTTGTTGCTGTAAGTGGGGGCGTAGTTCCAAATGTAATCTTGTAAGCTCTCCCGTTCCAAAGGAGTAAAGTCCACGGTACGGGTACCGCCGTCGGCACATACGGTAACACAAGCCGCCGTTGCCAGCGCGGTAATCAAAATAACAGACAAAATCCGTTTCCACATATTCCTCATCCTTCCTTTATTCGTGTCCGTTCACCTATTAAACACTTCAAAAAGAGGATTTTCTCACTCAAAGCGGAAAAAACTACAAAGTTTCTTCGCCTGCATCAAACAAGGCTTGATTGATCTGCCATACCGATTGCCCATGCATCACACCAAACAGCACGATGCTGTCGCGCTTGCGCTTAGGGTATAGAGGAGCCATTCCCGCCGCTTTCAGCAGGGATTGCAGTTCATCTTCGTTTAATTGCAAACTTAGACCAAGACAGATCAGTTTGTCCCGCGAGGGGACTCGCGTGCCAGCGAAGATCTGATATCCATAGATCTCGTTGAGTTCAGCTCCGTGAATCACCGAGGCCTTGGTCACGCCTTTTCGGTCGCACCATTGCTCCAAAAGGGACGCCACGCTGGCGGTGATCAGATGGGGTTCGTTGTTCCCCAAATAGTTCTCCACTGACGAAGCGGAGCGAAGACTGTTCATCAGATCATCGGTTTTCATATCATCACCTCATAAAAATTATAGCAAAAAAGAGGTTTTTTTGCAATATGAATCGGGCGAAAACCGTAGCAAAACCAAAAAGAGTGTGCTATAATTGAAAAAAAGGGGAGATGGACTGTGCATCGTTTGGAAGAAATTCTGCAACAACAATATGATACGGTAGCGGTGCTTTCCCAACAGGAGGATAAGACCGTCCGCCGCCTGCGTCATAAGAGCTTGGGCACCGATCTGGTTTGCCGTTCTTTTCCCGGAACGGGAGAGGTGTATCGGACACTGCTGGGAGTAGAGCATAAAGGTCTTCCTCGGGTGTTAGAGGCAATCTGCCGGCAGGATCGCTGTTTGGTGCTGGAGGAATTTGTGGACGGAATTCCCGTCTCTTGCGTGTTAGAAGGCGGTTTGTATACCGTCTCGGGAGCGGGGCAGATCATCCGTTCCCTGTGTGATGCCCTGAGTGTTCTTCATTCCTTGGGAATCGTTCATCGGGATATCAAGCCGGAGCATCTGTTGGTGGAGCCCGACGGCAACGTTCGGCTGATCGATTTTGATGCCGCCCGACTATATAAACCCTTACAAGCGGGAGATACCACTATGCTTGGCACCGTGCCCTATGCCGCCCCTGAGCAGTTCGGTGTGGCGCAGACCGATTCCCGTGCCGATATTTTTGCGGTGGGTGTTTTGCTGAACGTAATGCTGACGGGAGTGCATCCCAGTGTGACGCTGGCGCGCGGTCGGGCAGGGAAGATCATTGAAAAATGTGTCCGTATCCGCCCTGAACAGCGTTACGCTACCGCCGCCGCGCTGAAGCGAGCCGTTGATCGGTTATAAGGAGGAAAGAAGTTTGGAATTGAAACAATGCCCTCATTGCGGTAAGGAATTACCGGATGAGTTGTCTTTTTGCCCCTATTGTATGCATCGTTTAACCGCGGTTAAGACGGTGGAAATCCCCAAAAGCCGTTCTATGGTTCCTTTTTGGATCACGGTGGTGGCACTGGTGGTGATTGCCGCAATATTGCTTGGAACGCTATTGCTTCCTGACCGTGGACAAAGCAACACGCCCTTAACTCCCACCGATACCTTTACGAACACGCCAACCGTTTCTGATAAGACGCCGTCATCCACCTCAAAAGCCCCGTGGTGGCAGTTCTGGGCAGAGGAATCGGGAGAATCTTCGGTTCACGTTGCGCCTGAGAGCACCTATAGCGTGCCTTCTGCTCCCTCTTATTCGTCCACGGTATTGCCGCCGGTCGTGTCTTCGGTGGATTCCGCTCCCGCTTCGTCCGAGTCCCAAACCACGTCGTCCCAAGCCCAACTGCCGATTGCCATTCAGCGGGTGTATGACGGTTCCAAAGATATGGTTCCCGTTAAGGTGGAAGCGTGGAATCGGGCGGCAAAAAACAGTGGGTATACCGACTGCGTCATTACAGAGGTGGAACATAGCCCCAAAGTGTCCACCGTTTTTTCCTCGACGGAAGACGGCTTCGCCTTGATGTTTTCCAAAATCACGTTAAAGAACGGGATCACTCTCCACGTTGATTGGGAAGAATCAGCGGACCAAACCCCCGGAACCAATACCTTTTGTGCCGTGTCGTCTTCCATCATCATTCCCAAGGCGATGCGGTCGTTAGAGGAGTACGGTCGGGTGAAATATCTGTTGCTTGCTACCTTTACCGGTCACGAAAATCCGGATTTTGTGGACACCTTTTACTCCGACGAGGGTTGGGGCGATGTAGGTCATATGAACAGCGGCGTGCACAACGGCTACTCCTATCGAAAATGTGGAATGTACAACGGCTTTTTCCTGGAAGATACCGCCTATACCGTGTATTTTGAGGACGAGCCCATCAACCAAGCCTTTATTGAGGCCAATGGATCTAACATCAGCTACAACGGCGGCTTTAAGTTTGAAAAACGAAACACGTCGTGGTGGCAGGAGCAACACGAAGGGTATATTGATTATTCATAGATTCAGATAAGCGCTGCGCAGTTTGCTCAGCGCTTTTTTCTCAATACGGCTGACGTAGGAACGGGAAATATGCAGTTTTTTGGCAAGCTCCATCTGGGTGCGCTCCTGTCCGCCGCCGATGCCATATCGCATACATACGATCATCCGTTCTCTTGGGGTGAGCACGTTGGTCAACAGCTCAGCCAGCCGCTCAGACTTGATCTTCAGATCAATGCGGTCGGGAATATCGCAGTCCTCCGACACAATGTCCAGCAAGGTGAGGGGATTGCCTTCACTGTCAAAGTCGATGGGTTCATTGAAAAAAACCTCTCCCGCCAGTTTTTTATCCCAACGCAGACTCATTAGGATCTCGTTTTCAATGCATCGCGACGCATAGGTGGCAAGCTTAATGTTTTTGTTGGCATTAAAGGTGTTGATGCCCTTGATCAGTCCAATGGTGCCAATGGAAATCAGATCTTCCTGATCCTTGCCGCAGGCGTAGTATTTTTTTGTGATGTGCGCCACCAATCGCAGATTGTGTAAAACCAAAGTATCCTTGGCTTGCTTGTCACCCGTTGCGGCTTTTTGCAACAGTTCTTGCTCCTTGGCAGCAGAAAGAGGTGGGGGAAACGATCCCTTGCTTGTTACGTGTAATGCCAAAAAAAGCAAGGGAAGGGTACTAAGTCCCAGTAAAAAGGTTAACATAACATCACTCCTTACCCTATTGTATGGGAAATAATCACCCTACTTGCAAGTCCCTTGGTGAAAAGGTTAAAATTTTGTAACTTTTATTTCTGGAAATATGTGGTATAATAAGCTTGATTTGTTATGTATATCCATTGATTTTGTATACAGAAAGGAGTTGTTACCATGTCGAAGCAAGACGAAAATCGGGATATTTTCAGCAATTCGGGGGAAGCTGACCCCTGGAGCGCCGATACCCTGCTGGAGGATACCAATCATGATATTTTCTCCTCCTCGGATCACATGGTGCACAGCCAATTATTTGAAGAACAAGGAAAAAAATCCCGCAAGCCCATCTCAAAAGCCAAATGGACCAAATGGGTAGCCACGGGTCTGCTTGCCTGCATTTTGGCCGGGGTTATTATGATGGGCGGATTTATCACCTACGTGATGTTCTTTGTGGATGATACCATTGACAAGGATCTAAACAATCTGGAACTTGCCTATACGACTTTGGTCTATGCCAAAAACGATGAGGGCGAGTGGATCGAAGCGGCTTCCTTGCACGGCACCGAGAATCGGGTGTGGACCGATTATTCCGAGTTTTCACCCTATCTTGCGGATGCGATTGTGTCCATTGAAGACAAGCGATTCCCCACCCACTCGGGGGTAGACTGGAAGCGTACCGTCTCCGCCTTTGTGAACACCTTTATCAATCTGTACGGCGGTCGTCAGGGCGGTTCCACCATCACCCAACAGTTGGTTAAAAATCTGACGGGGGACGACGAAGTCTCCGCCGCCCGTAAGGTGCAAGAGATTATGCGTGCCCTGCGGCTGGAGGAGGAATATACTAAATCTACCATTTTGGAATGCTATATCAACACGGTTCACTTCGGCAACGGGTGCGACGGGATTGAAACTGCCGCTCGCTTCTATTTTGGCAAAGACGCCAAGGATCTGACCCTGCTGGAGTGCGCTTCTCTTGCCGCAACCATTCAAACGCCCAATGCCAAGAATCCCATTGACGGGCCGGAAGAGAATAAAGAACGGCGGGAAGCCTGCCTTGCCATTATGCTGGATGAAGGCTACATCACCAAAGAAGAACACGACGCCGCTCTGGCTGAGGAATTGGTCACGGTGGATCATTCTGCCGATGATGAAAAAGAAGAGGAGACCAGTGCGATTCCTATTAACAGTTATTTTGTGGACACCCTCATTGAGGATCTGATCGCAGATCTGATGGTGGCCAAAGAGGTAACCTATGAAGAGGCGGAAGCCATGATTTATTCCGGTGGTTTTCGTGTGTATTCCAGTTTGAATCCTCGGGTGCAGACCGCGTTGGAGGAAACCTTTGAAAACCCCGAAAACTTCCCAAAAAACAAAGAGGGATTGCGTGCTCAGTCGGCTCAGACCGTGATGGACTATACCGGTCATATTGTGGCGATTGCCGGCGGTGTGGGAGAAAAAACCGAAAACCGCGCCCTCAACCGTGCCTACCAATCCACCCGTCAGCCCGGATCGTCTATTAAACCCTTGGCGGTGTATACCCCCGGTGTGGAATACAATATGCTGACCTATTCCAGCCATATTCACGATTTCCACGTTCAGCTTGCCAACGGGAGCTTTTATCCCAAAGCCGCAGGTTCGGGAAAATACGTGACCACTCAAAAAGCGGTGCAAAGCTCGCTGAACTCCCCTGCGGTGCGGGTTTGCAATCAGCTCACTCCCCAAAAGAGCTTTGAATTTTTGAAAAAACGGTTCTTTATTTCCACTATTGTGGAAAGCGAAAAGAATGAAGAAGGCAAGATCGTGTCCGATATCAACCTGTCGGCAATGGCGCTGGGCGGTATGGCACACGGGGTGACCGTGACCGAGATGACCGCCGCTTATGCCACTTTTGGGAATTTGGGTAAGTACTATCAGCCCTCTACCTACTATGCTGTGTATGATTCCTTTGGTGATCTGGTACTGTCCCATCAAGAAGAAGGCTCGCAGGTTATTACTCCTGCCACCGCCAACGTAATGAATCGGGTCATGCAAACAGTCGTTTCCGGCGGTACCGGCGGCGCGGCCTCTACCGGTTGGCCCACCTTTGGTAAGACCGGTACCACCGACAATAAGCACGACTGCTGGTTTGCCGGCGGCAACCCCTACTTTGTCAGCGTGGTGTGGTGCGGATATGACAGTGACCACGACCTGCCGGGCGGCGCCAACCCCACTCCCACCATTTGGAAAAAGACCATGGCCAAGGTGATGAAGGATATGGAACGCCGTGATTTCAACCAATCGGGTGACGTAATGGTGTACGATTACTGCATTGAAAGCGGCGGTGTCGCCACCTCGGATTGTACGCAGGTTGCTAAGGGGTACTTCAAAAAGAACTTTACGCCTTCCTGCACTATGCACAGCGGCGCACCCAAGGCGGGTAGTAAACAACCCTCAGCATACGGCGGCAAGTTTGCGGATATTTCCCAAACTCCTCTGCCTGAAAATGATGATTGGCGTAACGGTAAAACCGAAGAGCCCGTAGAAGAAGAGCCAAGCAAATAAAATAAAATACGACAATCTATACCCCCGAAATGTGACAGGTTTCTGTCCCGTTTCGGGGGTATTATTATGTTGCAAAGGGGGCGAAACAATGACGGTGTATATCGACGTGCTGTTGGGAGTCAATCTGCTGGTGGATTATATGTTGCTTTCAGCAGTAGCGGCAATGCATCGCGTTCAAGTGTCGCTTTTTCGCAAATTGTGGGGCGGCGGGGTGATGGCTCTGTCATCTCTTAGCATTTTGTTGCCGCCTTTTGGGGCGATAGGCTCTCTGTTTTGGGGCGCGGCAACCGCTCTTCTTGGGGTGTGGTGCACCTTTGGTCGGATGGGACCGGTTACCTATTTGCGTCTGACCGTGACCTTGTATGCTGTTACCTTTGCTTATGGTGGCGTAATGGTTGCCTTGAGCGAGTGGCTTCATCCCGATTTTCTTGCGGTGGGTAATGCCGCAGTGTATTGGGATGTATCGCCCCTGCTGTTGACCGCCACCACCTTGTTGTTTTACGGTGTGCTTTGGGTGTGCCGACGGTGTTTGCGCCCCCATAATGGGGGTGAGTCAATGATACAGCTCAGCCTGCAAACCGATAAGGGGACGCTTGCTGTCAGCGGAAAAGTTGATACAGGCTTTACCTTGACTGATCCCTACAGCGACCGGCCGTTGATTCTGCTTAGCCCTCGACTGGCGGAAAAAACGGGATATTCTCCCGCTTTTTTGTTGCCTTGCCAAACGGTACAGGGAAGCGGCTTGCTGGAAGGCTTTGTTGTGCCTATTGTCACCGCCAAAAGAGGAGGGCGAACTGCCAACTTTTCAGGCGTGAGCGTGGCGGTGGCAAAGGAAGATTTTGACGGTCCCTTTGGGGCGCTTGTAGGCAACGATTTTATAGAAAGGTGTGAATGGGATGTTCAGGCGGATCCGAGCAAAATGGATCGCGTTGTGGCGGCGGTTGACCGCGGGTCGGATCGATTACATAGGAGGAGGCACCACACTTCCCCCGCCGCTGA
>JAFSIW010000034.1 GCA_017439545.1 Clostridia bacterium
CCAGCACAACGTCTACATCCAATTTGCCCCAGGGGCAGTCATTGGCGTCTTTTTCAGCATAGATTTTGATTTCTTTGCCGTCTACAATGATGGAATCATCGGTAGCTTCAACGGTGTGTTTGGGATCGCTGACAGAACCCAGGAAAGAACCTTGAGCGGTGTCATATTTCAACAGATGAGCCAGCATTTTGGGGCTGGTCAAATCGTTGATTGCAACAACCTCATAACCGTCGGCGACGAACATCTGACGGAAAGCCAGACGACCGATACGGCCGAAACCATTAATAGCAACTTTTACCATGGGAAATTCCTCCTAAGATTTTAATACTTTCCTATTTTAATCCCTTTTGGGAAAAAATGCAAGTCCTTTGTGAAAAAATAATCGTTTTCACCGATATTCGGTTTTATTTTACCCGTAAAATAGGCAAATAGCCAAATTACAGCAGATTTGACAGCAGGTCTACCACGGCTTGCCCCACTTTTTGAATGCCTTCCCGATTGAGATGGATCAGATCGTCGCAGATGTACTCCCCTTCGTGACCCGCTACCACGCCGTACAGAGGGTTGACGGCAATGCCGTTACGCTCCATTACCGTGACCGCCGCCCGATTGTATTCCTGAATCTCCCCGTTATCCCATTCGGGATTCTCGGGACGGGCAGGGGTGGAGGTGGCAAAGATCACCGTAGCACCGGTGGCTTTCAGCAAACGGGCAATGCGCTCCAACTCTTTTGCGTAGTCGGCAACGGGGGTGAGAGGGGCTACCCCGTCAAAATGATGAGCGTCCCAAAGTCCGTTGTTCCAATGCACAATATCGGGGGTGCCAAAGGTCTTGAGCCATGCGGGCAGCTCGTGGAGGGTGTATTTGGCAAAGCGGCAGTTTTCTTCGGGGGTGACCACCTGCGCCTTGTCACACAGCTTGCGGTAAACGTAGGGGGCGTAGTTCATCCGAATGGAGTCCCCCAACAGCAGAATCTTCTTCATTGCGCCGCCTCTTCCTTTTCGGAGCGTTCTTCTTCGGATGCAACGGGCGGCTCTTCCGCCTCGGTGGGCAGTTCCTCTGATGGCGCAGGCAATGCCTCCTGCGTTTGGGGACGGGCATTGACCGCCATAAAAATGAGAGCGTACACCGCCGCGCCAAAGCCGAAGTAAGACATGGGCAGTTGATGATTGCCCATCAGCCAATGGGGCAGGGTAGACGCCAGCCCAAACACTGCGGTAGCAAGCCCGTAGGCGTAACAGCCCGCCATGCCCTTGCGGCGATCGGCGGCAAAATACACCCGAAAATGCGCCATCGTAAACAAGAGAAAGGACAGCAAAAACAGAATATAGACCACGTTTTCGGTCACGCGGGACAGCCCGTTAAAGTGGGTGTAGACCACCACCACCCGAAGCAGTTCCCCAATCACAGGCAACAGCACCACAGGGTAGGAGGGGCGTTGTCCCCGCATCTGACAGGCGGCCAGCATGACAAAGCAGACTGCCGTGAGCACCGAGGGCGCAACGGCAAGCACCATCGCCTTTTGGTCGGCGGCGGTGACCGCGTCAAGGTAGCATTGGGGCAGACAGAAAAAGGCAAGGGTCAGCGAGCCGATGCCCAACCAAAGGCTTTGCTTTTTGGGCGCTTTGGGGGACTTTTCCAAGGTGAAGCGGGCAAGCAGTCCCAAAATCACCACCGCCGCCAGCAGAATCAGGTCGATTACGGTGCAAAGGGTGTTAAGGGAAGCGGCGTAAAATCCGAAATCGTCGATCACAAAGCCAACCTGCCAAAGGCGCACGCCAAGAGCCAATGCTGTAAGCAGGCAAGTGAGAATGGTGAAAACCTTTCGTTTCATTATACACGTTCCTCCATGGGAATATAGGATCTGCGGGTGTGAATGGCGCGATACGCAGGACGAATGATCCGTCCGCCGGATTGCAATTCTTCAATGCGATGGGCGCACCAGCCGGGAATACGGGATACGGCAAACAGCGGGGTAAACATATCTTCGGGAATGCCCAGCGCGCGATACACCAGCCCCGAATAGCAGTCCACGTTGGCGCACATGGGCTTGTCGCTGCCCTTGACTTCGCGGAACACCTCGGGGGTCAGCCGTTCCACCTGCTCCATAATGGTAAAGTCGCGACCCAGTCCCTTTTTGCGGCAGAGGTCACGGGCATTTTCCCGCAGAATCACCGCGCGGGGGTCGGACAGGGTGTAAATGGCGTGTCCCATCCCGTAAATTTTGCCCGAGCCGTCGCCCTTTTCTTTCCGCAGAATGGCACGCAAAAATTCCTTCATTTCTTCGTCGTTTTCGGGATCTTGGATCCCTTCCCGCAGATAGCCCAGCATTTCGGCGCACTTGGCGTTGGCACCGCCGTGAAGCGGGCCCTTCAGCGAGCCGATGGCCGCCGCAATGGCCGAGTAGGTGTCGGTGCCAGAGCTTGACAGCACACGGGTGGTAAAGGTGGAGTTGTTACCGCCGCCGTGGTCGGCGTGCAAGATCATACAAATATCCAACAACTTGGCTTCTTCGTCGGTAAACTTGCGGTCCGCCCGCATAGAGGTCAAAATGGACTCGGCGGTGGAAAAAGAGGGGTTGATGGGGTGAAAGAACATACTCTTGTGATCGTAAGACCGCCGCTTGACCTGATAGGCGTAGTTCATAATGGTGGGCAGTTGAGCGATCAGCTCAATGGATTGCCGCAACACGTTGGGAATGGAGGTGTTGTCGGGATTATAGTCGTAAGAATACAGCGCCAGCACCGAGCGTGCCATTTTGTTCATCACGTGGGGGGAGGGGGCTTTCAGGATCATATCCTCGGCAAAAAATTCCGGCAGCTCCCGACATTCCCCTAAAATATCCCGAAAGCCTGCCAGTTGATCCTTGCTGGGCAGCTCGCCGAACAGCAGTAACCAAGCCACTTCTTCAAACCCGAAGCGGTTTTCTTTTTGACAGCCTTCAATAATATCCTTCACGTTAATGCCGCGATACACCAGCCGCCCTTCGTCGGGCACGCGCTCCCCGTCGGAGTGCATATAGCCGTGCACGTTGCAAATGCGGGTAAGACCTGCCATAACCCCCGAACCGTCGGCGTTACGCAAGCCACGCTTTACGTCATATTTTTTAAAATCTTCCACAGCGATGTAGTTATTTTTTTTGTACTCCTCGCATAAATTGGACAAGGACTGCATGGAAATTTTGGATTCAGATTGTTGCATAGAAAAAGATTCCTTTCGGCGGTGGAGAAAAACAAGTCCTCCTACCCTAGGGTGAACATTAAAACTTGAACCCGCCGCAAAGCGGGATACTTCGGTGCTTTTCAGCCCGTTCGTTCTCGCAAGGCGAGAGCATTCCTTCGCCCGACCGAACTGAAAATCCCTCGAACTCTCCTCGATTTGCGGTCAAGGATTTTGAAAAGAGCGGATTTTTGTTCAATCGAGGCGCAAAACGCAGCCAATACTTTCGTATTGGCGAGTATTTCAACGAAGAGTGAGCGGAAATCTGCCTTTTCAAAACGTGGTTCAAGTTTCCATGCTCACCCTAAGTTGACAGGACTCGAACCTGTCACGATTTCGCTCGCCGCCTTTATCCGTAGGATTTTGTGTTCATTTTTGAAAGGCGCCAGCCTTCCTGCAAATTCACACTTCATC
>JAFSIW010000035.1 GCA_017439545.1 Clostridia bacterium
ATGTTCGCTTCGCGAATGATGTGTGGCTTCGCCACATTTTTGGCAAACATCGCATCATTGCGACCAACGGGAGCAACATCATATTTGCGAAGCAAATGCATCATATCGCCGCAGGCGATGCATCATTGAAATTTGCTGACTTTTATGATATAATGTCTTTAAAGGAAACGATTTTGTGAAAGAAAATAAGCTGGCAGACCTGTCGATGGAGTTTGCGGTGGATATTATAAACCTTGTAAGGCAACTTAAAGAAAATCGGGAAGCCATTATTTCTAACCAAATCGGCAGAAGCGGAACGAGCATCGGTGCCAACATCCACGAAGTGCAGTATGCACAAAGCAAGAAAGAACCCACATTTGTCTACGACAAGTGTGGGTTCTTTTCAACCAAAGCCGTCCTATCGGACGGGATAAATTCCGCTTTCGTGGGATGAAATCCGACTTGGTCGGGAGATTTGTCGCTCTACCCTAAGGTGACCAGCCCATCCTCTACCAATTTTTGCAGGCTCATCAAAATGCCCAATTTGGCGTGTGCCCAGGTGAGTCCCCCTTGGAAATACACGGCATAGGGCTCGCGGATGGGACCGTCGGCGGAAAGTTCAATGGACGACCCTTGCACGAACGCCCCTGCCGCCATGATCACGTCGCAATTATAACCGGGAATGGGGTAAGGAATGGGGGTGACGTAGCTGTCCACGGGGGCGGCGGCCTGAATGCCACGGGCAAATGCCAGCATGGCCGCCTCGCTGCCCAGCTCCACCGATTGAATCACGTCGTGACGGGATTCGGTAGCGTTTGGCACTACGTGATAGCCTAATGCTTCATAGATATTGGCGGCGAAAATCGCACCCTTCAAGGCCGATGCCACCACCGTGGGGGCGAGGAAGAAGCCTTGATACAATGCGGTCATGACGCTCAAAGATGCCCCTACGTCCTGCCCCAAACCGGGGGCGCTCAGTCGGTAAGCGCAACGGTCCACACACTCCTGCGTGCCGCAAATGTAGCCGCCGATGGGAGCCAGTCCGCCGCCGGGATTTTTGATCAGCGAGCCAACGATCATATCGGCGCCCACGTCGGAGGGCTCCAACGCTTCCACAAATTCTCCGTAGCAGTTGTCTACCATCACCAGCAGGTCGGGCTTGACCGACTTGACAAAGGTAATCAATTCCCCGATCTGAGCCACCGAAAAGGAGGGGCGCATCTGATAGCCCTTGGAACGCTGAATGGTGACCAGTTTGGTTTTTTCGTTGATGGCTTTTTTAATGTTATCGTAATCAAAACTGCCGTCGGGGAGCAGATCCACCTGACGGTAGGAAACCCCGTATTCTTTCAGCGAGCACTTGGATTCCCGAATGCCGATGACCTCCTCTAAGGTGTCGTAAGGTTTGCCCACGGGGGAAAGCAGTTCGTCGCCCGGCAACAGATTGGCAGACAGGGCAATCGCCAATGCGTGGGTGCCGCAGGTAATGTGAGGGCGCACCAACGCCGCCTCGGTGTGAAAGCAGGAGGCATAGACTTTTTCCAGCGTGTCCCGCCCCAAATCGTCGTGACCGTAGCCGGTAGTGCCGGCAAAGCAGGCGGCGGAAACACGGTTTTCTTGCATGGCGTGAATCACCTTGGCTTGGTTGAGCTCCGCCATTTCGTCAATGGCTTCAAACCGCTCTTTCAGTCCGTCCAGAATCCGTTCGCCAAAGGACAGCACCGCAGGGCTGATGCCCAATTGCAAATACATTTCTTGTTTATTCATGGGAATTCTCCTCTTTAGGGTAGAGTGACAAATCCGAACCCGCCTCAATGCGGTATATTTCGGGACTTTCTTCCCCAATCGTTCTTGAAAGGCGACAGCCTTCCTACGCCCGATTGAGAAACAAATCCCTCAAAATCTCCTCCCATTGAGGTCGAAGATTTTTCAAGTGCGGATTTTGGGTCTGATGCGGCAAAAACGCAGCCAATACTTGCCGTATTGGCGAGTATTTTAACAAAATCAGAGTGAA
>JAFSIW010000036.1 GCA_017439545.1 Clostridia bacterium
CAAAAATAAGAATATTAAGTGATATTGTGAGACAGGTCTCACAGTGATATTTTGCGTTATCACGCAAAGTGATATTGAAACTTGTCGTTTCAGTGATATTATATTCGCCTTCAAAACTCGCGAAGCGAATATAACTTGGGCGTAGCCCAAATATAACTGCGAAGCAATATCACTCGCCGCCAGGCGAATATAACTGTGGCACCTTCCTTACGGAGGGTGCCACAACATTCCGTCGGCTTTTTGCTATGCCAATGGTTTATTTCCCCGTAGGGATAAAGGGGCTCAATGCGCCAGCCACTGCGCTTACGGGCATGGTTTGCAGGATGATCTTACCCGGTCCTTTGACCACGGTGTTGAACACCCCTTCGCCGCCCAACAGCATATTCTTCACGCCGGGCACGGTTACGATTTCCATGGAGCAGGTAGCGTCCATCGCCGCCAGATAGCCGGTGTCTACGATCATGGATTGGCCTGCAGCCAATTCGTATTCACAGGCGTGACCGTCGATCTCAATAAAGGCGATGCCCTGACCCGACAGCCGTTGCATAATAAAGCCTTCGCCGCCAAACAGGCCTGCCGAGAACTTTTTGCGGAAGTGCACCGACAAGTCCACGGTGGATTGGGCGGCCAAAAAGCCGCTCTTTTGCACGATCAACTCTTTGCCGGGAGCAATTTCCACCGCACGGATTGAGCCGGGAAAGCTGGCGGCAAAGGTGATCTCTCCCGGTCCGCCTTGGGCGGTGTAACGGTTTTGGAACATGGCTTCCCCCGCAAACATCCGACCGAACGCCTTGCCCAGACCGCCGCCGGTGGTGGTTTCCATTTTCATATTGGGGGTCATCCAGCACATGCTGCCCCGTTCGGTGATCATAACCTCGTTCGCATCCAATTGGCAGGTAACCGCAGGAAGGGGCTCGCCTATAATTTTATATTGCATCCTTATTCCCCCTGAATTCTGCCCATCAGGTCATTGCGTACCCCATCGGCTTCGTCGGCTTCAAACACGGTGAAGCGCAGGGTGTAATCCACCGATTCCATCGGCTCAATAAAGTGCAGACGACCGTCGGCGCGCATTTTGGCGCGACCTTCCACGTGGCAGTTGGAGGGCTCCAGCCCCAGCACGTAATCCCGCACGCCGCACATTTTCCATTCGGTAAAGGAATCCAGCGAGTCGGCAGAATAGTCCATCCGCAGGCCGATGCCCAGTTTGGGATTGAACACCGCCACCGCTTTTTGACCGTCCACCTCGGCAATGTCGTGATAATAGCATTGCTCGGCAAAGCCTGCTTCGGGAGCGGGGATCTGATGCCACGCATCAATACCCTCTTGGGCTCTGGGATCGCGGGCTTTGGTGGTGTGAGCGGGCACCATCATTTCCAGACAGGAGTCCAGCAGGGGATACCCCATATTCACGTGATACAAAATCATCAAGGGCTGGGTCTCGCCTCCCAGATTGGTGACGGTATCGTGGAATTCCACCGTGTTGCCCTGCAGGGTAACGGTGCGGTGCAGTTGCAGTTTTTCATTAAAAATGATGGCCTCGTTCATGGTGCCGCTCACCGTGATCTTGCCCTGATCGTTGGTGTAATCGGCATGGTATGCCAGATTCTCACAAGGCGTGTTGCTGATGCGGCCGTGGGTGACGCATTTTTCACCCTCGTCCACACCGTCGGCGCCGGCGTTTTTCAGCCCGCAGGTGGTCATAAAGCCGGCGGTAAAGGAGCGGAGAAAATCCTCGCAATCGTAATGGGCGGGCGCTACGTAGCCGCAGGGAGAGAAAAAGCCAAGGTTCATTCCCTTGTATTCCACGCGGGCGGGGTCTAAGCAACGGTCGGGGAGCAGAGTGACCTGCAGACCGCTGTGGCTGTGCAGATTGAGCAGACGCATACCGTCTCCCTTGCCGCCTACCAGACGGGACTCTTCAACTCGGTATAATTGGGTGGGATGCCCCACCTTGGAAAAATCAGAATGCATTGATAAAACCTCCGTTATCGGTTAAGATATGTTTATTATACCCTTGTTTTATGAAGATGTCAAACAGAAAGTGGGGGCTTACTTGCATCCTTCGACAAAATGTGCTATACTCACAAAGAAACGGGGTGAAAGGCAATGAGCGAAAAAACCAAAAAGATCCTGTCGTTGGTCATGATAGCGCTTGCGCTGGTCTTTGCAGGGGCAGTGACCTGGTACGTGGGACGTCCCATGGTGCGGTTTGTGGAAGATCCCGAGCAGTTCCGCTTGTGGGTGGATGCTCACGGTATATGGAGTCGGCTGGCGTTTGTGGGAATGGTGGTGTTTCAGGTGCTGATTGCCGTGATTCCCGGGGAGCCCATTGAGATCGGCGGCGGTTACGCCTTCGGCTTTTGGGAGGGTACCCTTTGGTGCGTGGTTGGTATTGGGATCGGCAGTGTGCTCATCTTCGCCTTGGTGCGTCGCTTTGGAGTACGGCTGGTAGAATTGTTTTTTTCTATGGAAAAGATCCGTTCGTTGAAATTTTTGCAAAACGACCGCCGGCGGGATACCATCGCCTTCGTTATATTTTTACTGCCCGGCACGCCCAAGGATCTGGTATCCTACTTTGTGGGGCTGACCCCTATGAAGCTGTCCACCTGGCTGTTTATCAGTATGGTGGCACGCCTACCCTCGGTGGTGACCTCCACGGCGGGCGGCAGTGCCCTCAGCTCCCAAAATTATATCACCGCGTTGGTGGTGTTTGCTGTGGCGGCGGGGCTGAGCATCGGCGGGTGGTTACTGTATAACTGGTTTATGAAGCGCCGTCAGAAAAAGAAAGAAGAAAAAACGCTTTCTCAGTAGGGGTTGCATAGGGTTGAGTGACAAATCCGAATTCCGTTTTTAAAGGCGGATTTTCACTCTGATTTTGTTAAAATACTCGCCAATACGGCAAGTATTGGCTGCGTTTTTGCCGCATCAGACCCAAAATCCGCACTTGAAAAATCTTCGACCTCAATGGGAGGAGATTTTGAGGG
>JAFSIW010000037.1 GCA_017439545.1 Clostridia bacterium
ATGGACGCACCTCTGGTGCACCAGTTGTCACGCCAGTGGCATAGCTGGGCAGCTAAGTGCGGATTGGATAAACGCTGAAAGCATCTAAGCATGAAACCAACCTCAAGATAAGATATCCCACAGAGTAATCTGGTAAGACCCCCGGAAGACTACCGGGTTGATAGGCTGCAAGTGTAAGCGTGGTGACACGTTCAGCTAGGCAGTACTAATCGGTCGAGGGCTTGACCAAGCAGTTGTTCTTACACCTTTGCTACTACAAGTTCTCTTCAGCTTGTTGCTTCATTCTCATTGTTCAGTTTTCAGGGTGTATCACCCCACCGGGGAACTCAATCTTCTGGTGTTACATACACCATTAGCTCAGTTGGTAGAGCACCTGACTCTTAATCAGGGTGTCCAGGGTTCGAGTCCCTGATGGTGTACCACGTTATATCCGTCAAATCGACGTTTATATATTCACATGGCCCGTTGGTCAAGTGGCCTAAGACTCCGCCCTCTCACGGCGGCAACACGGGTTCGAATCCCGTACGGGTCACCAGTTTCGATTCAGTCCGCTTTGCGGTTTGAATATACATAGAAGGGTTCAAAGCTCTTCGCAAAATAGTTGGTGTTGATTGCAAGAAGGGTCCACCCGTTCCCATCCCGAACACGGTAGTTAAGCTTCTTTGCGCCGACAATACTTGGTGGGAGGCCGCCTGGGAAGAT
The DNA here is from genome assembly GCA_017439545.1 of Clostridia bacterium. GTDB lineage: Bacteria > Bacillota > Clostridia > Oscillospirales > Acutalibacteraceae > UMGS1484. Next base: position 703 of record JAFSIW010000037.1, read on the forward strand.
AGGTAATGCCAACACAAAGAAAGACAGTAACCATTTGGTTGCTGTCTTTCTTGTTTCTTGCGTTGTCTTTATTTTAAGAAATGCTCCAATGTGTTAAATTTTTTTGTGTTTCGTATTTTGTCAAACGCGGGATCCATAAGCCAATCTTCCCTAAATATAGCTTTAATTGACCGAGTGTCGGCGGTTTCGAAATCGGTGCGACGTATGGGAATCTCGCCTAACAATAATGAGTGAATGGTTTGACTGTCGGGGCGGTTGTCAAATGCTTCTGCCAATTTGTCAACCACAGCCAATTCTTCGCAAGTTTGCACCATATAGCCCATTTGCCCATATAGCCGCGCTTTGTCATAATGTAGTCGCACATCACAGTAAGCGATGAATTTTTGCTCAGTGATCAAATTTCGTAGATTTTCCGCTTTGTTTAGTATAAATAATGAATCGGTGTGTGAGAGTTTACCGCTGTTGGCTAAGAGCCAAATATAATTATATAGTATATCACTACATTCTTTGATTTGTTTTTGTAAAAACGGCAGTTTTTCGTTTTCTTCCAAACTCCACCACATTTGATTTTCACGACAGAGTGTCATGGGCGGAAGCTGTTCATAGATTTTCCTTCCCATGGATTTTCTGCCCTGTTCACAATGATGAAAAGCTAGTCGCGCCGTGGCTTCTAAACGGATTGCTTGGTCGGGACAGTATTTCATGATCCGTTCACCTAAACGGGTGATTTCATCATCGTATTGCCTTGCGTTTTCTTCGGCATTTTCTATATTGCCCGTTTCGTCACCCGAAATAAACAGGGCATACATCAATTGATTGAGCAGAGTATAATTGTTGGGAAACTCTGCTACGCCTTCTCGCGCCGCGGCAATACAATCTTCGATTTTACCGTGGCTGAGAGCAGTTTGAAATCGGTTTGCATAATTTTCTACCATGTTTTGTTCTTTGATTTTCTCGACGCCCAGCAGTTGATCTATTGTGACGTCAAAAAATTCTGCCAAAGTTGGTAATAATTCCATGTCGGGATAACATGCGTTAGACTCCCAACGTGAAACCGATTGACAAGATACGTTTACCAGTTCCGCCAACTGTTCTTGCGTGATATTCTTTGCTTTGCGCAGAGATTTGATATTGTTACCAATGGATAATTTCATATTCTTTCCTGCTTTCGTGTTATTTTATTAAGTTGCGCAACTTCTGATTCTATTTTACATGATGAATTATATCATATCCACCCATTGTTGATTAAGTTTATTTCACCATGAGCGTGACTTTTTCTTGTTATAATTTATCAGTTTGGTTGAGAAACTCTCTGAACACTTGAAATCACGGTTATTGTATTTTGGTAAACGTGGAACTATAATGAGTGTGCTGCAGCAAAAACAGAAAGGAGCGATTAAATGAAAATCAATCTTGCAAATCAAATAAAGACGCTCAGGGCAGAAAAAGGAGTTACCCAAGAGAAATTGTCCGAATACCTTGGCGTGTCTTATCAGGCAATCAGTAAATGGGAGAATGGTATCACTTCTCCCGATATTTCCCTTTTGCCCGATATTGCCAGATTTTTTGATATTACGGTGGATCAACTGTTACAAGTAGAGCAAATAGATGCCGACGATTACTTTGATAATTGCTGTAAGCAAGCTGAACAACTGTTTCGCAATGGCAAACGAGAGGAACTCATTCCGTTATGGCGTGAAGCCTATCAGAAACTGCCAAACGATATTCGCGTGAAAGAAATGCTTATGTCTGCTTATTTTGATACCGATCGTGTTCGGTATCAGTCGGAGATCATCGAGTTAGGCCACGGGATCCTTGATTCCAATAATAGCGACAGCTATTATAGTGGGCAAGCTATTACACAAATAGCCCAAACCTATTATGCTGTCGGCAATGCCGTAAAGGCAGAAGAATGGGCAAAAAAAGCACATCAAATCAATCATTGTCAGGAATTTCTTTGGATGCAGATACACAATGATGACGCCACTCTTGTTAAAAGTTTTGCGTTTGCCAACCATTGGTATATTGAAACGCTTTTCTATATGGCGGCTCGGCTTAATCAATCCGATACCATCGATAAAGACTATACACAAAAGGTTAATAAAGCTGTTGTACAAATAATAGAAACGGCATATCCCAACGATGATATGTCATATGAAGCGTTGGGACATCTTTGCGTTTTACATCGCTGCATTGCTCAGGATGAAATAGGGTTAACAAATGAAGAGGCTATCGTTCAATATCATTTGATACGTGCAACAGAATGTGCTGTGAAGTCATGCAAAATCAAGGCACATTATTTGTCCCATCCGCTTCTGAATGGGTGGGAAATTGATGATGCACCAAGCGATCGTTTGCAAATGGTTCGAGCGTTTAAAAATGAATTGGCAGATGCGATCTGGGACAGTTATCGTGAAAAAGGTTGGTTCGAGAAAATGCAAGAAAAACTGAATTCTTTTGGAGAATAATAGTCAAGTCATCGATCTTATGGTCGGTGACTTTTTCTTGTATTATATTGTTTTTGTGCTATAATTGAATCACCGTATTTTACTTAGTTCGAGGTGATAGCATGCAACGCATCCTACTCATCGGCAGTCCCGGGGCGGGGAAAACCACCCTTGGCAAGCAACTGTCGCAGCAACTTGATTTGCCGCTTATACATTTAGATCGGATTTTTTGGCGAGGGAATTGGCAACAAGCGCCAAAAGAGGAATTCGATCATGCTTTACAAAAGGAATTGGAAAAGCCCCGCTGGATTATCGACGGCAACTATATTCGAACCCTTGCCCACCGTCTTTCCTACTGCGATACGGTCATTTGGCTGGATTTTTCTACCCCGATTTGCCTGTGGGGTGTTATCAAACGCTTGTTTCAAAATTTGGGCAAGGCACGGGATGATATGGGCGGTGAATGTGTAGAAAAGCTTGATAGAGAACGATTGGAGTTTTTTCGCTACGTGGCCACCTTCAACAAGAAATACCGTGGTATGATGGGCGAACAGTTGAAGCGGTCGGGTGCAACCGTCATTCACCTGAAAAAACGGTGGCAGATCAAACGGATGCTTGCTGATTTGAATCAAATATAAGTCGAAAAAATCCTATCGTTTATTATAAATGATGTTTATTCTAAGATTCCCGATCTATAAATTAGGTCGGGAATCTGCTTGCAATACACCCTTATATCTGTTACACTATAAATATATACTCCAAGAAACACGATCGGGAGGAATTTTTATGAAAAGAGTCTTCAGTAAAGTGGTTTCCTACCTGCTGGTACTGGCATTGTCGATGGGCGTGTTGTCGGGAATGTCCGTTTCGGCGGCAACCTTCACTGAAAGCACTGCCAATCTGCAGGCGGTGTACCATCTGGCGCTTGATGGCGCTGCGGTGACCGATGGAAACTATGGCAACTATTATTACGTAGGGCAGGCATTTTCTCCGTCTGTTGCGGCATTCGGCGGCATTTCGGTACCGTTGAATCTCACGTCGGGCAATGCTACCGTCCATATGGAGGTGCGGGAATCCATCAACGGTGTCGCAATCGCATCGGTGGATGCCCCCATCGTCAGCCAAGGGGACGGTATGTTCTGGTATGATATTCCCCTCAAACGTCTTGTGAATCTGACGGTAGGTCAGACCTACTATTACGTGTATTGGCTGACCGCCAGAGATAGCGGCTCGGTGTGCATTGTGTATGCTAACACAGCGGGGAACGCTACCTTCTCCGGCTATCAATCCCGTATGTCCGAGGGAGGCAATTCCACCAATCTTGCCCAAAACCGCGGGGTGTTGCACGGCTTTAAACTGATCACCCAATTGCCCGATACCTCTTTTACCGCCCATAAAAACGGCACGCAACCCTTGTATCACCTTGGGTTGTCTACCGCCAATGCTTCTGATGAAAACTGGGTACATTATCGTTACGTGGCACAGGAATTTATTCCCGATCAACCGCAATTGACCGGTGTTTCGGTGACCATGGCTCTATCAAAAGGCACCGCTACTGCTCATCTTGAGATTCGCTCGCAAGTCAACGGAACGGCTCTTGCTACGGCCGCGCCCCTCATCAACAGCAAGGGGACGGAGATGGCATGGTATGATCTGGCTTTAGACGAAGCCTTAAACGTCACCCCCGGTGAGACCTATTATGCGGTTTTGTATTTGGATGCCAGAGAAGCCGACGCTACTTGCGTGACCTATGGCTCTGATCTTGGCCATAACGGTGCTGTGCATCCCATGTACATTTGGCAAATGTCCGGCGGTGCGCCCGTGAACTTTGTCTCGGAAGCGAACAATTTAGTGCTGAATTTTGAACTGATTACCAAAGCAATCGAAAAGCCGCAAGAACCGGAGTTCCCCGAAAACCCCGAAAATCCCGAAAATCCCGAGAATCCTGAAAATCCTGAAAATCCTGAAAATCCCGAACCGACAACTGTTCTGTATGGCGATGTGAACGAAAATACCGAGGTGGGTGCAGATGATGCCTTGTTGGTATTGCAAAGTGTGGTAGGCAAACGGCAATTGACCGAAACCCAACAAACCGCCGCCAACGTGGACGGTAATGATGTAATCAACGCCACCGATGCTCTGTATATATTAAAATACGTAGTAGGCAAGATTGATCGGTTTCCTGTAGAAGAAGGGAACGATCAAGATCCCGATGGCGGAGAAGGCGGCAATCAAGATCCCGACGGTGGAAACGACGATCCTGTCGATCCGCCCGTAGACCCGCCGATCGATCCCCCTGTGGATCCCGACGAAGGCGTTGTGGTCGATCCCGAACGCACACCCATTGCCCAAGGATACGGTGGGGTAGAAGGCTTGCAAGGGGTTACTGCCTATGCTACCCCCGTGGCACCCATTCAAATTGATGAAGCATTTAATACCTTGACACAGATCAATATGGCCTATTCTGCGCTGTACGATTTGGATATTGACTGTGTGCTGGCGTACGTTTACGGGTTTGATCACGGTGCTTCTCCCACCAACTGGGTGGAAAGCAAAACCACCTATAACAAGGACACCAAAATCGGTATCATGATCGCCATCAACCGTGACAATGGGGAATATCTGCAAAAATATGCCAACGGCCGTGGGCATATGGACGTTCAAACCACCGCCAACGGCAGTTATAAAAAGCACTCGTCCTTCGACGATACCCCCGTATATTATATGGTGCCCACCATGCCCTATCTGGAGTACAAATGGAAGGTGATTGACAGCTATCTTGCCACCGGTGACGTTTCGGTAGTTGCCATTGAAGAACCTGAATATTGGAATAATGCGGGTTATTCCCAAGGGTATAAGGAGGAATATCAGGCCTATTACGGAACCCCTTGGGTGGATCCTAATTCTTCTTCGGCTGACGTGACCTGGAAGCACCAAAAATTAAAGGCCTATCTGTTTATGCGTGCCAATCAGGTGATCTCCTCCCGCGTTAAAGAAAAATACCCCGACGTGACGGTGCTGACCACCACCCACAGCACTTTGAGTTATGAGCATCACGGCATCTCCACGGGTACGAGTATGTACACCAATCTGGATACCATTGACGGTGTCATTGGGCAGACTTGGTCGGATGATGCCAGCCAAAGATACACCTACGGGGGCAACAAAATTGCCAACGTATTTATGAACGCTATGTATGCTTACAACAGCTACGGGGAATTCTTGACCGACGGCAAAACCTTGTATTTGTTGCAAGACCCTGCCTCTGACTCGGTAACCGACCAAGAGACCTTGGAACAAAACTGGAAACAAACGGTGGTCGCCGCTATGATGCAAAACGATACCACCGCTTTTCAATCCACCATTTGGCCGCAACGGGCGTTCCAAGCGGCGGGTATGAACTATAAGACCCAACAGCTGAACGTCAATAAAATGTATCAGGAGTTCAGCACCTTAAGCGGGGCCAACTACTGCGCCACCCCCGGTATTGCGCTGGCCACCTCCGATACCGCAGGCTGGCACATAAAACACGTCCTGTCTTCCGACGGCGACAGCAAGGATACCTTCTCGGGAATGTACTATTCCTTGCAAAACGACGGTAACATTTTGGATTCGGTATGCTTGGATACTTTAACTGACATTGCTCAATTGGACGGGGTGAATCTGCTGATCGTTTCTTATGATGCAGTCAAGCCGCTGACCGCCAAAGCCAACGAAGTCATTGCTCAATGGGTGCAAAACGGCGGACGGTTGTTGTATCTCAGCGGGACGGATCCCTTTAATGACGTTACCACCGAATGGTGGAACAAACAGGGCACCACCCCTATGAATCATCTGTTGTCCAATTTGGGGATCAACGGACTGAATATCAGCGGCGGTGTGTCGGCTGCCCAACCCACTTGGGCGGGTAGTGGATTTGACAGTTCCAGCAAGTTGAACAGTAATTACGCCAGCCGAACTTTTTCCTTCAGCGGGGGCAATATCACTCCCTTTATTACGGTTGATAATAAAACCATCGGCTTTGAGGCTGCTTGCGGTAAAGGCAAAGCAATCGTTGTGGGTATTCCTTCCTCCTTCTACGCTCAAAGCCTGTCTGCCGCAACCGTGTTCCGTCAGCTGTGCGCCAAGGCCTTGGCAGGTAGCGGTATTGAATACAAAAGCGGCAGCAGCTTTGTCTCGGTGAGAGGGAACTACTTTGCCTACTATAACGCGGGGCAGACCCAACGCATTGCCGACGGCAAGACCTATATCAATCTGTTCTCTCCCAACTTAGACGTGGTGTGCGGCGGTGATCCCATTCCCCGTTTGGAGGCGGTGCTGTATTATGACGTAACCGCCAAGGTGAACAGCGACATTCCCCGTATCGGCTTTACCGGTGGGGGAGAAACCGCTCCTCGGTATGAGACAAGAGATATCACCCGTTATACCATTGCCTATCCCTCTGCATCGGTTGCCGCAACCATTTTGTTTGGGAACGGTCGCTTCCCGCAGCAGGTTACGGCGGTGGACTGCGACGGTAAAGCGGTCAGTCTGATCACCTCGTGGGATGGTTATAACGGCAGTTTGATCGTTAAAGCCAACAATCCCGACGTATCCAAGCCCATCACCTTTACGGTAGAGTGGGGCGACGTAGAGGTCAACCTGCCTACCAACTATGAGTACCAAGGCTTTACCCACTCCACCACCAGCGTCAACGGCTTTGCGTCTGACCCCTTGCTTTACGAATACACCTGTATGGCTGACCCTGCCTGCTATTATTGCGATAATAGCACCTTTGCCACATGGAAGATCGATCTGAACACCTATAAGGAGGCCAGCTTCAGCATTGACGTATTGGCAAACTACGTGGTAGAAGTGTCCTTCGATAATCAGAATTGGATATTGATCGAGGATTATTCCACCATCGGGCCTCCCGTTGGTATTCAAGCGGACGGCTCCTTCCGCCCGGGGGATGGTAGCCGTACCAATCTGACCATCAATGCCACCGATTATCAGCAGGCGGCATCGGCGCAATCCATGTACGTGCGGTTGAGCAGCTGCTATATGAATACCCCCGATCATCCCAACACGGGACACGGCGGTACCACCTACGGCTACAACCTGACCTATCTGGCACCGGTTGTATAAACTATTACAATCAGTTAAGGGACGGTATTTTTACCGTCCCTTTTGCAGTGCAATAAAATCGTACGATTATTTGCAAAAATATTGTCTTGTTATGCGAGCGGTTTTGTTGTACAATGAAACCGTTGAGAGGAGTTGTTTGCTATGTATGATTTTTCCATTGGTGTTATTTTGGATTCTTTCCGTACCGATATTCCCACCGCGATGAAAAAGGCGGCAGATATGGGCATTACAGGGTTACAAGTATATGCCACCGCAGGGGATATGGCGCCGGAAAATATGACCAAAGAAAAACGTCGTGAATTTATTGCTATGTGTGAATACCACGGTTTGACCATTTCCGCCTTGTGCGGCGATTTGGGACAAGGCTTTTCGGACGCACAGAAGAATCCTATGCTGATCGAAAAGTCCAAACGCATTGTGGAGCTTGCCAAGGACCTTGGTACCGATATCGTAACCACCCACATCGGTGTGGTGCCCGATGACCCCAATCACCCCCAATTTATCACCATGCAGGCGGCTTGCCGAGAATTGGCGGAGTTTGCCGATTCCTACGAAGCCCATTTTGCGGTAGAAACCGGTCCCGAGCCTGCCGCTTTGCTCAAAGGCTTTTTGGACACTCTCGGCTCTAAGGGTGTTTCGGTCAATTTAGACCCTGCCAATCTGGTTATGGTGGCACAAGATGATCCCGTGCAAGCGGTGTATACGCTGAAAGACTATATCGTTCACACCCACGCCAAAGACGGTATCCATTTAGATCCCAACTCTAATATGGTTGGCTTTACCCCCGACGGTGGCGAAACGTGGAAAGAACTGCCCCTTGGCACGGGTGGCGTGCCTTTCCCCGAATATCTGGCAGCACTGAACGACATCGGCTATCACGGTTTTTTGACCATTGAGCGGGAAGTGGGCGACCATCCCGAGGCTGATATCCGCTTGGCGGTAGATTATTTAAAATCCTTGATTTAGTATAAAAAAAGTGGTGATTTGACAACTGTCAGAACACCACTTTTTATCATTCAATTGGAGGATGTTTTTTTCAATTTGGTGGGAGAAACACCGAAATGCTCTTTGAACTTGCGACTGAAATACCCCATATCATCGAATCCTACTTCGTAGGCGATTTGACCAATCGTTTTATCGGTACGCTTTAGTAGCGTGGCGGCCTCTTGTATCCGCAGATCCAAAAAATACTGAATCGGAGAATATCCTGTAATTTGACGGAACAAACGGCAAAAATGAGAAGACGAAAGATGGCAGGCGTTAGCAAGGGTTTCTAACGAAATATGCTCGTTCAAATTGTTATGCATCAAAGTTAATGCCGGTTGGATTCGGTCATATTGTTGCAGATTGTCGATCAAACGATAAAAGGAAACGTCGCTTTGCGCGTGCCGCCGCAACAGACCCACCAGTAAGGCTAAAACGTGAGAGCGAATCATCACGTCATACAACAACGGGCGGGACTTAACCTCTCGGCACAAGGCTTCTATGTGATACAGAATCTCCGCATCATCACGAACGACGTTTTCAAAGCCGATTTTCCCGTCTGCCAACAGATTGAAAAAACAGGTCTCTTCATTTTTAAGCGGGGTGTTTCGGTAGAGGGTGGAATCGATCATTAAGCATTCATAACAGGGGGTGCCGCTTAAATAGGCGATCCGATGCACTTCAAAGGGGTTGATAATGACGACATCGCCGGCAGAGACGGTATAGGTTTGATTACCACAGCATACCAATGCTTCTCCATCCCGAAAATACAGCAGTTCGATCTGCTCGTGCCAAGACGTTTCCGGCGATTGTAAGGTGTTTTGGGGATTGAGAACCATGCCGTAGTTGATACGAATGGGCAGAGTAGTATCGTCAAAGGGAATTCGTTCATAAGTTTGTCCGCCTGACATACAACCACTCCTTACTGATCGGTTGTGTTTATTTTACCACTTTTCATAGAAGAAATCAAGAAAGAAAAAGCGGATGCAAATATTTTGCAAAAACCCGTCAAAATCTTTCTAACGAAAAATCAGTGTCATGTTGTATACTAAATACAACAAAACAAGAAAGTAGGGGTGTTATGGCAGAAATCCTGATCGGAGTTGATGGCGGCGGTACCAAAACTAACCTGTTGGCAGTCAATGCGGTCAGCGGGGAAGTTGTAGGAAAGGCAACCGTAGGAAGTATTCACGCGCTTTCCTTTGGACTCCAAACCGCCATGGAGCGGTTACGAAAAGGAATTGTTTCCTTGCAACTGTCGAAGGATGATCACATTATAGGGATTGCGTTGGGCGATCCGGCTATTGATGATACTTCTGTGGCAACCCTAAGCGGCGCTCCCTTGCGGCAAGCCGTACAAGAAGAACTTGGTTGCCCCTGCTTTTCCAAAAGCGACGTGTTCATGGCATTGTATGCCTTTACCGGCGGTACGTCAGGCGCCTTTTTGGTAGCAGGTACCGGTTCCATGGGGGTGGCATTGCCCGCAAGTTACGATCACTCGTCAGAAAACAGAGTGCTCACCGTTGGCGGCTGGGGCAATCCCACCTACGACCCGGGAAGCGGTTGCAGTATTGCGGTACAAGCCATTTGTGCGGCCATAAAAGCCTTTGACGGCGTTGGTCCCGCTACCACCCTGTGCGATGAATTGCTTTCTTTTTATTCGGTGGAGCAACCCAGAGACCTGATCAACATTTTGAATGGGCAAGGCATTACGCGGGGCGATATGGCGGCTTTTGCCAAACAGGTAGACGCTTGCGCTCAGGACGGCGATACGGTTGCTTTGGATATTCTGACGCAGGCAGGAAGGGATCTTGCCGATTACGCTTGCCGTATGTTGTCTGAAATGACTTGTCCTAACATTGGAATCTACGGAAGCGTATTATTAAACAATCAAACGGTTCGCCGTATTTTTGAGCAACAAGTATTAGAGCGGTTCCCACAGACAACCATCCGTATTCCGGAAAACCCGCCGGAATATGGTGCGGTCTTGTTTGCGGCAGATGCCTTAGGAATCGATAGGAGGAAATGGTAATGAATATGACAGAACGGTATTTTACCGAGATTCACCGTTTGCTGAATCAAGTATTGGAAACCCAAAACGATGCCATTGAACAAGCTACTCTTGCTGTGGCGAATACGTTGGAACAGGGCGGAACAATATACGCCTTCGGTACCGGTCATTCCCATATGCTGGCAGAAGAACTGTTTTATCGGGCGGGCGGTCTTGTCAAGGTGCATCCCATTTTAGATGAGCCTTTGATGCTTCACGTAGGGGCATCCCGTTCCAGTCGGTTGGAACGGTTGCCCGGTTACGCCGAAACCTTATTTGATTATGGGGTTTCGCCTACGCCCAATGACGTGTTTTTCGTTTTTTCCAATTCGGGACGCAATGCCGTACCGGTAGAGACCGCTATGCTGATGAAACAGCGGGGCGTGACGGTGATCTGCATTACCAACATCAAACATTCATCCGGATGCACTTCTCGCCATCCTTCGGGGAAACGGTTGTTTGAATTGTGTGATATTGTGATCGACAACTGCGGCCGTGTGGGCGACAGCGCCATGGAAATCGGGCAGAACGTATGCGGCCCCACCTCCACGGTGATCGGCGCGGCGATTTTGCAATCCATTGCTTGCGGTGCTGTGCAGGTGTTAGAAGACCGAGGAGTCAAGCCGGAAGTGTTTTCCAGCAGTAACGTGGATGGCGGCGATGCCATCAATGAACGGTATATTCAACAATACCGTAGCGAAATTCCTATTTTGTAAAGGAGTTTAAAACTATGGCACAATTAGCAATTAAGGGCGGTACACCGTATCGTACCAAAGAGTTTCCCGGTTGGACGGTGATCACTCCTGCTGATGCGCAGGGTCTGCAACAGGTATATGACCAATCGGAATGGGGCATTGACGGTCCTAAAAATAAAGAATTCCAAGAAAAGTTTGCCGCCTATTCAGGGGCTAAGCATTGCTTAACGGTTGCCAACGGTACAGTCAGTATTGAACTGATCTTGCGGGGATTGGGCATTGGTCGCGGTGACGAAGTGATCGTTCCGCCTTACACGTTTATTGCTTCCATTTCCTCGTTGATCTACGCAGGTGTAACGCCTGTGTTTGCAGACATTGATAAAGAAACCTTCCAAATGTCAGCCCAATCGGCAGAACAATGCATTACCCCTCGCACCAAAGCCATTATGCCGGTGTACGTGGGCGGATGCCCCGCTGATTTAGATGCTTTTGAAGCCTTGTGCAAACAGTACGGCCTATACCTGATCGGGGATGCGGCGCAAGCAGTCGGCTCCACCTTTAACGGCAGGGGGATCGCTTCTTATGCCGTGGCTACTTCCATCAGTTGCCAAAACTCCAAAAACCTCACCTGCGGCGAGGGCGGTATTATTTTAACCGATAACGATGAACTGTATGAACGGATTGATCGGATGCTCCACGGCGGTCGGGACGATGACGGCAACTATACCGATCTGGGACTGTATAACGGGATGTCGGAATTTCAGGCTTCCATTTTGTTGACCCAGTTGGAACACTTACCTGCTCAAATTGAAAAACGGATGAAAAATGCCGCGTATCTGGACGAACAGCTGGCAAAGCTCCCTTGTGTGTATCCCATGAAACAAGATGAACGGATTACCTGCAACAGTTATCATTTGTATTTGTTGGGCATTCGGGAGGAACAACTGCAAGGGGTTTCCCGCGATGACTTTTTAGCGGCGGTGCAAGCCGAAGGCGTGCCGTTGGTAGCAGGATACGTTCCGGCTTATTCCCTTGACTGCCTTGCAAGCGATTACACCAAAAAATGTATTGGCGGGCAGATCAATCTGACACCACATACCCCCAATGCCGAAACGGTCGGGTATCACGAGGGCGCTTGGATTTATCACGCCGTGTTGTTGGGTGAGCAATCTGATATGGATGATATTGTAGGCGCGATTACCAAGGTGTATCAGAACTTGGACGAATTGAAATAAGGGGGAGAGACCATGAGTTGTATCACGAAAAGTGCGGAAGAATGCAAACGACTTTGCGCGGTGACCGAAGGTCAATGGGGCACCATCGGCCCTTGCTTTTTAGGCGCCAATCAGGCGATCGCCCAATTCGCCGGGGTGCAACACGCCTTGGTGACCTTTTCGGCTTCTGCCGCTTTGGAAACGGTGCTTCGCGCTAAAAATATCGGTTTTGGTGACGGGGTTGCCGTGGCCGATTGGTCTGATCCTATGGACGCTATGACGGTTGCTGCCGTAGGCGCTACCCCTGTGTTTGTGGGAAAAGGTCAGCAAGAAGGCCTGACAGTTTCTCAGTTGAGCGGTCAGCAGGTAAAGGCAGTGATTGCCGACTACCCTTGCGACGTTGCCGACCTTTCGACTTATTGTAAAGACAAGAATATTTACTTCATTTTGAATTTGGGCGACACTTGGGGCGCCAAGGAAAACGGCCAATCGGTTTGCTGCATGGCAGATGCCTGCGTGGTGGATATGTCGCAGGGCTGTGCGCTGGATTTAGGTCTTTGCGGCGGCGTCTTGACCGACAGCAAAGAGGATTTTGATTTGTTCTATGCCTATCACAACTGCGGCCGACCGATGGGGGATGGAGCCACCTTGACCTTTGATGATATTGTGGGCGGCGACTTGCGGGTAGCCGAGTTTCAGGCTTCCATGATTCCAAAGCGGTTGGTCCAATTGGCGGAACTGACCAAAGAACAGGCGGTCAGCGCCAAGCGAAATCGGGCGTTTATGGCCAAAGCGCCCTTCTTTCAATCGGATTATTACAAAAAATTGACCATATAACGGAAAAGGAGAGATCGGTATGACACAATTGCGATGCGGTTTTGCGCAAACTGACATTACCCCCGCGTTGCCTCATTCGGTGTATTTGGATGGATACGGGCATCGGGTCCATCCTGCCGAGGGCGTGCGGGATCCAATTTATGTCAAGGCTTGCGTGATGCAAGGCGAAGAAAAACCCTTCGCGCTGGTTAGCTTAGATATTTGTGGTCTCAACCAATGGTTGAAAGATCGGTTGTGTGATATGATCGAAGCATTGACCGAGTTTCCCCGTGAGCGGGTGGCACTGTGCGCCACCCATACTCATGCAGCCCCCGCCTGTGGCGTGTTGGAGTTGCCTATCAATACCCTGTATTGGAACGGCGTGGGGGAGAAGATTGCAGAGGCGCTTCTGACTGCGAAAGACAATATGACCGAAGGGGCGTTTCGCTTCGACAAACGAGAAGGGTTTACCCTGCCCTTTAACCGTCGGGGACGGGAAGATATCAACCAAAACGTGTGGACTTGCGGCTTTTTTGACAGGCAAGATACCCTGAAAGGGGTTTTGGTTGCCGCCTCTTGTCATGCGGTCAGCCATATGGAGTACACCATCAGTGCTGATTTTCCCGGTGTGCTTACCCGTCGCGGACAGGAGCAATATCCCAACGTGCCGTTTTTGTATCTGCAAAGCAGAGGGGCAGATATCAATCCCCCTGCTGCGGGTGACGAGGGCATTGAGTCTGTAGGCAACCAATTGACCGATGTGGTGTTTGCCGCGTTGGAAGATTGCAAGCATAATCCGTCGGTGTTCGGTGACGTTAGCTACCGATTCCGACAGGTAGAGGTGCCTATGTCCTACCCATCGGAGGAACAACTGCGGCAGGGACTTGCCACCTATACCCGGCAATTGCGGGAAACACTGCAGGATCAAGACGCCCGCCGATATCCCGAAGTGGAAGTGCTGTGGCACCAAAATGCATTGCACAAGGTCGTAAGCGGGCAAACCGATCCCACTATCACCGTGGATCTGCAGGTGGTTCAGGTGGGAAAACAGGCGGTTTTTGCCTTCTTGCCTTTTGAGGTGTTGACCGCAACCGGGAACGCTGTTGAAGAACAACTGTGCCAATTGGGCTTCGATGCCGCTTGTTGCTTTGTCATCGGCTATGCCAACGGCACGTACAGTTACCTTTGCCCTGCCAAAGAGGCAAGTGAGGGTGGCTACGAAGCAGGCGGCGCTTGCCATTGGTACGGGTTGCCCGAGTTTTCTCCCCAATCAGAACCCACCGTGATCAACGGTGTGGTAACCCTCGCCAAAGAGGCTTTAGATCAAGCAAACGGATAAAACGCCAACAGCGTTTGGCGTTTTATTGAAAGAAATCTATCAATCATTGAAAGTGAGGAACAATTATGCAAAAGTTATTTGGAAAAGTGCTTGTACTTGGTTTGGTATTGGCTATGCTTCTCACCTGCCTGCCGGTAGCCGTAATGGCAGAAGCCGTTGCACCGGACGGTGTAAAAGAAGCGGCTTATACCGATGAAAAATCCATGATCGTCAACACCACCTACAACAGTTACGGTGGTTCGTTGACCGAGAATCCGTACAACGTGTCCAGCAAGACCTATTATTATTGGGATGACACGAACGTATACGTATGGATGGATGTGTATGATCCCCAAACCGTGGTTATGATCGACTGCTTATACTTCCGAGCCGGTACCGACATCACCGGTGCGATCTATACGAACGGCGGCGGTGAGTGGTCTTGTACCGTGGCAACAGGTGCCTGTGCCAATTCCAATGCCGCTTTGCAATTTGCAGTTGCCGAGCCTGCCCAGGGTGTTCGCTCTTATGAATTCACCTTTCCCCACAATGGGGCGGAAGGCTTTTTGATTCACCCTGTGGTGTATGGATCGGCTACCTATATTGTTTCCTATACGGCTTCTTATCAAGGCGCTGATTATGCCAAGGTGATTCTCTTTGACGATTCCACCACCTGGTTTGACAATACAGCCGATACCACAACCAATGAAGATCCCGATCCGCAACCCGATCCCGTTCCCGTTCCCGGTTTGGTAGACGGCATAAAAGAAGAGGCTTATACCGACGAAAAAATGACCGAGATCTCCACCGCTTATTCCGGACAAGGTGGGTTAAAGATCAGCAACGTCAACCACGTTTTCATGCGTTCTTACTATTATTGGGATGATACCAATGTGTATGTTTGGGTGGATTATTATGATCCCGATAACGTTGTGACCATCGATGGCTTTTATTATGTGGCTGGTGCCTATGAACCGGGTGCAGGCGGTGCGATATTTACTTTGCCCGGTGGTGGGGAATATGCTTATTATTTCAGTTCCGGTAACGAATCCAACTCAAACTCCACGCAACTGCAAGCGGTTCGATCCACCAATACCGATGCTACCCGTGCCTATGAGTTCTGTTTCCCCCACAATGGCGAAGATGGCTTCACTTTTGGACCTGTTGCCTATGTCGACGCTACATATACCGTTTCTTACGGTAGTTCTTACTTAGCTGTTGGGGAAAACAAGATGGTTCAGTTTTCCAATCCTGCTACCCACTTGGATCTCTCTGCCGTGGACAAAAACGTAGTGACCGATGAGTCCAAATTGGTTGCCGTTCAAGAAGCGATCCAACGCCTGCCCGAAGATCCTGCCACCCTGCAAGCAGAAGACCAAGGGTTGGTGGATGAGGTAAAAGCCGTGGTAGAAACGGTGCCTGCCGGTTGGCTGACTCGGTTAGACTCGGCATTGTTGGCCCGCTATAACGGCGCTTTGCAACGGATGTTAGACATCAAAGCCCAACAACAAACCCAAGCCATTGAAGAGGTGGAAACACAAATTACCGCTCTGCCCGATGTGATCGGTTTGGAACAAGCAGAAGCAGTCGCTCAAGCCAAGACCGCTTATGATGCGTTGGGTGATCTTCAATCCTACGTGGATGAACAACTGACCGATAAACTGTTTGCCGCCATCAATCGGATTAACAATCTGTCTTCTCCCATCAAAATTGACGGTAAATTGGACAATGCCTATGATGAAGGCACCGGCTATGATATCTCTCAAGAGTTTGATATGACCAGTGCGTCTAATATGCTGGGGAATGATCCCGACGTTTACGGTTTGATCTACACCTTTGCGGACGAAAACTATTCCTACGTTTACGTTGAGGTGCTGGACGATGAGATCATGGATTATCCCGAAAACTCCAAGTTCGGCGTAGCTGATGAAACTCTTTACGACGGTATTGTTACCTATGTGAATTTGGACCCCAACAACAATCCCATGGGAGTTCCTTATCAAGACGATCAGTCCGAGGGTTGCTACGACTTTTACTTCTATATGCTGGCAAACGGAACGGTGCCGTCTTTGTATATCATCAACGAAAAGAATGCCTTTTTAACCGACCCTACCAATTTTGTGGCCTTCAAGACCGAAACGGGATACGGTTATGAAATGCGCTTGCCTCGTATTGAAGGGGAAGAATCCTTCTCTATGAACGTAGTAATCTGCAATCCCAAGTATTCTCAGAATGAAGCCGGCGTATGGAATTATTCGCTTGAAGACAGCCGTATGATCGCTCTGGGTAAAGAGTGGTTTGCGAATTACGTAGAATATGCCTTGTGGTTCTATGAAGATTTCCCTGCTATTGCCAATTATCAGCAGGTTAGCGAAATGATCGATGCCTTGCCTGAAGCAGATCAAATTGTAGATACTTCCTGCAAGGATGCCGCTAAAAAAGCCGAGCGGGCACTCTATTTGCTCAATGAAGATCAACGAGCCATGATCTCTGCCGAAACCGAACAACACTTGACCGATGTTTTGGCAGCATTGAAAAATGCACCCGAACCCGTAAAGGGTGTTTACGGTGACGTAGACGGTAATGGCAAGGTAGAAGCTACCGACGCTTTGGAAGTACTGAAAAACGTGGTTGGTAAGGTTCAGTTTACCCAAGAACAGCTCACCTTGGGTGATGTAGATGGTAATGGCAAGGCAGATGCTGCCGATGCTTTGATGATCCTGCAAAAGGTTGTGGGAAAAATCGAAAAATTCCCCGTAGAACAATAAGTGGGTGATATCTATGAAACGTTCTTTATTGGTTTTATTGATACTTGCATTATTGGTAAGTATGTTTCCCGTGGTGCCGGCGGCTTCTGCCGCCGTCACCTACGGTGACTTGGACGGTGACAAGAAAGTTACCGCTTCCGATGCCCTGACCGTGTTAAAATCGGTGGTGGGCAAGGTTTCTTTAAATGATGAGCAAATTGCCGCCGGTGACGTTGACGTGAGCACAAAAGTCGACGCCGCCGACGCTTTGATGATTCTGCAATACGTAGTAGGTAAAATTGACAAATTCCCCGCCGAAGCGGTCAACACCATGAGCGCTGAGGAACAATACTATTACGCGCTGGATCAACAGTATAAGGTGAATTATTCCGATTTCACCGATCCTGTTTCGGTAAGTGCCGATTTAGATCCGGCCGAGTTGGTAGAAAAATTGGGCGGTGACCCGCAAACGGCTCCCGTTGAAGGATATGAGGTTTCTTCGCAATTAAAGTTATCCTACACGCCTCTGTCTCGGGAAGCGGGCAGAAAAGGGGAACTTTCTTTATACAATGCCGCCCCAAAGGTGGGAGGAACCATTCAAAACGGAACCACTACCTTAACCTATACGTTGCCGAAATCGGTAAAGGCTTATGATGTGATTCCAATTCAGTATAGTGTGTATTCCTCCTCGCAACAGTTGCCCGTTCATTTCGAAGCTACTGCATATGAAGAAGCGGAGCGACTGGGCAATACCCCTTGCTACGATGCGAATCTACCCGGACAGGTCAATATGTCGCTGGACTATTTAGGTTATGTTACGGCTGACGACGTTGGGGGTAAACCGATTTTGACTCCCACCGCTATGGGGGATATTCAGGGTAAACAGTATCCTGCCTTTGACGCCTCTGAGCTGATTCGTTCGGGCACGCTGAAAACCGGTGATTACACTTGGCTGAAATTCAAATTTACCAATACCGGTAATACGGTGTTGGACGGAGAAGGCAACAGCGCTTTCCGTTTTGCTCCTCATTTGTATCAATATCAAGGGAATGGCTGGGTGCATATCGGCGATACCCTCAATCTGTACTATCCTTTGCTGGACTATGTATACCCCGGCGAGTCGGGAGAGTTTTGGGTATTGTTCAATATCGGCGGCAACAGCCAGCAGTTCGGTGTGAAGCCAGGTGATTACAAAGTGGTGATCGACGGCTACCTTCGCACCGAAGGCAGTACGTATAATACCAACGCCATGGCTATTGCAGGACAACCGGTCACCACCTCCTCGTTTGAGTTTTCGGTCACCGATCAAGGACAACAGACCGAGCCACGCGCGGTAGAAAACGGAAAGGGAACGGCAATGTCCCGCAATACTTGGCTGGCAGATCTGGAAGAATTTATGTCTTCCTATACCTCGTTGTATCAGGTGGGATCCACGCTGAGCAGCGCTACCTCCGGTACGCTCTATTTGCAAGTGGCACCCTTTACCGAACAAATTACCCTGCGGGTGATCAATGGCAACAGCAATCAACTTTCCATGGTGTCCATTCCCGTTACGGTAAACACCGAGGATGTTTCTATTTCGCTGAATCCCTATAACAACAACTACGTGGTCACCGAAGACGGCACCCGTACGCCTATGATCATGACCCAAAATATGGTGGATATGCGCGGCAACATCGATCGTGGTCCCAACACGGATGATATCATTGTTAATGACCTGCGCAATATGCAGGAAGCGGGTATCAATACTTTGACCACCACCCACGCCTACACCGGCGATTATACCGGCTTGTACGATATGAGTATGTATATGCTGGATGCCGCGCGTGCGATGGGCTTTCGATTAGAGGGCCACGCTTTGTATCCGTATCGAAATTCCTTGGCCACCTCCCGTGTGCGTGCCTCCGATCGCTCCATCAGTCTCGGCAATCAGCGGGATATGTTTAATATGGTCGGTATTGATGCCGCCAACGGGATTCTGGCCTTTTGGAATTTGGTGCGATACGGTGATTTTTATCATTACGATCCCGTCACCAAAGCCGTGCCGATCGCCATTGAAGAAAACTACGGTTGGATGAACTCGGTGCTCAACTGCCGTTTTGGCATCGGCAACAGTTACAGCGACCGTCTGCTTTGGAAGTGGTTAGAAAAGGCTTACGATGGAGATATTGACAAGTTAAACCGAAAGTACGGTTCTTCTTATGGCGAATTCAAAGAAATCTCTTTGTCTGACCAAGGCGGTGTGCAAGAATTAGACGGATTGGTTTTAAATAATTCCTCTGCGGTGTATCACGATTGGAATGCTGCTACCATGGAGTTGGATGTTTTCCGAACCACCGAGCGGGTACGCAATTATAAAGAAATGTTGCGGTCAATGAACGTGCCGTCGGCAAAAATTGCCTTGCGTAGCGAAAACAGTATTTATATGGCGGGGGGCATTTCTCAAACCACCGACAATGCCCATTATCGTTACATCTACTACGAACAACGCCGTGCGGCGGCCATCCCCGAAATTATGGCGGCATCCGGCATTGTGTATTCCGACAGCGGCTATAGTGCCTACGCTTTTACCGATGCAGAAGTATACGAACTGACCCGTCAGGCGGCCAAAACCGGCTTCGTGACCGCCAAGACTCCTCCCTTTAATCATATGTACGATCCCGTCATTACCCCGTCTTTGGGCAACATATATTATTCCGATTATATGGCTTTGGGCAATGCGGATAAGTTGATTATGATGAAGCGGAACAGTTCCTTGTTTACCTATTGGAAAGCCATGTATGAAGCAGGCGGTATTCCCGGCACCATGTGGATGGACTATAACTGCGATTTGTACGTGACCACCACCCAATACAAAGAAATGCAATTCTTCAAGCAAAAGATAGCCGAAATGCTGTCTACCGAAGAAGGCAAAGCATGGGCAACCTCCGTGCCTGCCGATGCTACCGAATCGCCCATTGACGACGTTGTAGTAGGGGCGTACAGCTATCCTGAAAGTTATATTAAGGAAAAACTTGCGACCATTCCTCGCATCAATCGTATTAAGTTGGCAGGGCTCGAACCTGCCAACGCCTACAAATGAATTTTTACGGTTTCACATCGTCTTAAACCTTGACATACGCGAGTATGCCTGCGGTTTGCGACTTCCTGAAACGCAAAAA